>DBFNRV010000121.1:0-26851 GCA_048421225.1 Christensenellales bacterium
ATATAGTTTATATAAATCTGGACGAAACTATAAAGCTTGGGGAGGTTAGGTACACGCTTAAGGCCGAGAGGGCGGAAGCACCTTTGACGGGCTATCAGTTGCTCCTGATCCATGACGGTCCGCACGCTGATGAGATTAAAATAGGCGAACCTATGTCGTATGTAGGCGCTTACGCGGCGATTACAGACATAAATGGGGACGGAAAGAACGAGGCCATTATTCACTGTAATCTGACAGAATCGGGACAAAGCTATACTTACTTCTCAAATATTGACGACTTCTGCATAATGATGATTGGTTATCCTGTAAGCGTTGAGAAAGGATATGTCACGATGGAATTTCTCTATGAAATAGCAGGTACAAAGTGCTGCAGGATGAAGTATGCATTTACAAGTGATACGCTTGTGCAGACTAGTCTATATTATGATATAATAGAATACAATAAAGATTACAAGTATCACCTTATAAAGAAGGATTTTGGTGCGTATGAGTTGATCGATTCGGATGGTGATGATGAGTACAGGCCGATAACGATCAAGGCGGGCTCGATGATTCAACTTACAAGCACAAATATGAATGACAAAATAAATTTTATAACGGATAATGGTATAAGGGGCTACTTCAACTGCTCGTTTTCTACGGATGAAATGCTGATAGACGGAATACCACAGTATGACATACTCGAATACAATTAAGTAGCAAAGATTATCGGAGGCTGAGCAAAACTGACGACGGCCTTAATAATTTGTTAGCTATGGGCAGTGGTTAACGGCTCTGCAAGCCTATATTCAGCCTAATAGAATTCCAATCCTAATTGTGTTTTATAGTATAAAATAAACATATGCATCCTTTTGGGCGGGCACGTGATAATCGCGTGCCCGCTTTCATAGACTCTAACAAAGGGGGACATGCGATGCTTAATACTACCAATAGGCCATTTGAAAATGAGTTAAAGTATATATTCCCGCCGCGGCTAAGCCGAATACTTGTTTCCGTAGACGGCCAAAGAGCTCTCGAGGAGATCCGTATACGTGTCAACAGGCAGGTTCAGCTAATATATTCGGATGGGGATGAGATGATATCGGATATTGCGGCAACTCTGGACGATTGCTCCAGATTGCTTATAAATATATGCGAACACTCGATCTACGCCAGGGAGGAGGAGCTGAAGCAGGGCTTTGTTACAATAGGCGGTTGCCGTATAGGACTATGCGGGAGGGCCATCACTGAACGGGGACATATAAGACGCCTGGCGGACGTAACTGGCTTTAACATAAGGATTGCCCGTGAGGTCAGGGATGCCGCAAAGCATATCATAAAATTGCTTATAGATGGGTTTGGCCGTCCGGTATCGTCATTGCTTATATCTCCGCCTGGAATCGGCAAGACAACAGCGCTTCGCGATATTGCACGGAGGTTTAGCGACGGCGTGGGAGTAGCACCCAAAAAGGTTTGTGTTGTAGACGAGAGAAACGAACTTTCGGGAAGCGTAAACGGCGTTGCCGGCCTGGATCTGGGGTGCCGTACCGACATACTGACAGGCTGCCCAAAGGCGGATGGAATGATGATGGCTGTACGTTCCATGTCCCCTGAGATACTCCTTACGGACGAGCTGGGGAGCGACAGAGACACAGCCGCGGCGCTTGAGACGGTCAACTGCGGCATAGCGCTGATAGCGAGCGCCCATGCCTCTGACATGGCGGAGTTAAGGGCAAGGCCGTCGATGAATGCGCTGCTTCACGAAGGAGCGTTTAAAAGGGTGCTACGGCTGACTAGGGATCAATTTGGAATACATGCCTATGAGGAATCGGCATATGCGGGATTGAAGGTGAACATAAATGCTTAGATACATATCCGCGGCCATGATATTTGCCGGTTGCGCCCTGTTCGGCATGAGTAAAGCTTGGGATATGAAGTCAAGGTTGAGTTTTCTGCAGAACATGAAATATGACATAGAACAGATAAAAAACCAGCTTGAGTTCACCCTACGCCCGATAAAAAACCTGATCGCCGATTATGCCAACTTCAAGGACGCTGAAATATGGAGACTTCTTTGCGACAACATGGACGGCAGCAGTTCGGCGGGAGATGCATGGCATATGGTGGAGCGCAGCAGACAGGAATTTATGCGCCTGAGCGCTGAGGAAAGAAGAATACTGGCCGACTTTGCAAAGGGTTTGGGGACGAGCGACTTAAGCGGCCAGCTAAGGCAGGCGGAGCTGGCGATTTTGCAGCTTACAGGTGTTATAGACGCTCTTTCAAAAGAGCTTTCGGTTAAAGAGAGGCTCTACGGTTCTCTGGGAGCGCTCACCGGATTGGCCGCGGCGATACTTATACTCTAGGCTACGGAGGAATGAAATGGGGATTGACATAATACTTAAGATTGCGGGTATAGGGATACTTGTCGCCGTGGCCTGCCAGCTTTTGAAGCAGACAGGGCGCGACGATATAGCGATGATAACGGCGCTGGCCGGCATTATCATAGCGCTGATGATGGTTTTAAATCAGATAGGGGCGCTCTTTGACAGCGTATCACGTATCTTCGGTCTATATTAAATGGGTGACTATATATGGCTATATTTAAAATAGCGGGTATTGCGATTATCGCGGTTACGCTTGTGATGGTTATACGGTCGTACAAGCCGGAGATGGCGATTCAGGTGAGTATAGCGGCAGGTATTACGCTGCTAATCATTGTGGTGGGGGAGATTACAGGATTCGTTGATACCATAAAAAATGCCGCCGCCAGCTACGGCCTTAACAGCGATTACATTATGCTGATATTTAAGGTAGTGGGAATAGCATATATAATCCAGCTTGCGTCGCAGATATGTACGGATGCGGGCGAGAGCGCAATAGCGTCCAAAGTCGAGCTTGCAGGAAGGGTTATGATACTGATTGCGGCGGCGCCTACCGCATTTTCAATACTGGATATGATTCTGGATCTGGTGCCATGATTAGGATCCATGCCAAAATGTTGCTGTTAGCAGCTGTAACGCTTTTGATATTGCCCGCTTTCGCATTGGCGGCGGACGACAACGTAGAAGGCGATACGATTGAAGACATCGATTGGGAAATCCGGTCGCAGCTTGGAGGTTACGATCTGTCCGAGTGGCAGTCCGAGCTAGACGCGATGGAATGGGATATATTTAAGGGCGAATCTGCGGCTGATATCATATACCAACAGGCGGCTGGCGAAGCGGCGATAGAACCTGGCGAAACGTTAGAATCTATTCTGGGGATGGTGAAGTCCGAACTGGCGTCAAATCTCGGACTGCTTGCCGGATTTGTATGTTCGGCGCTTATAGGCGGATTCGCGGATATACTGATAGGCGGAAAAGAAAAGAGCGGGCTGAAGACGCTGACGGGATTTATCTGTTATGGGCTATCGGTAGGCTTAGTTGTATATGCATTGGGGCGTATGGCGGGCATAGCCGGAAAAGCAATAGGGGGGATATCCAATCTTACAGAAGCTGTATTGCCTGTAATGACGACCATGCTGTCCGCAGCGGGGGGGATAGAGGCAAATGCCGCAATAAGTCCGCTACTAGCCTTTTTGAGCAGTACAGTGATTAAGGTAATTCAGTCCCTAATAGTGCCGATAGTGCTCGCTGGGGGTGTTTTGGCCCTTATAAACAACTTGACTGGACGGGCGCAGCTTGGCCAGCTGTACTCTCTTAGTAAAAATTCGGCTAAATGGATACTGGGGTTCATGTTTACACTATATATTGGCATAACAGCGATTTCTGGAATAGCCGTATCCTCGGTAAGCGGCCTCTCGCTAAAGACGGCAAAGTTCGCCATAGACAAATTTGTCCCGATAATTGGCGGCATGGTTTCGGGAACGGTAGATACGGTTATGGGATGCTCAATGATCGTAAAAAACGCGGCGGGCGTGGCTTCAATTTTAATAGCCGTGGGCCGTGTAGTGTCACCACTTATTCAGATAGCGTGCACAATGTTTACCCTTAGAATAGCTGCCGCTATATGCGAGCCCATAGCCGCCCCCAGCCTTCCCAAAATGCTGTCGTCGGTGGCTGATGTAGCCGGATACCTGTTCGCCGCGGTGATAGGCTGCGGTCTTATGTTTATAATAACAATGGGCATAATCATTGGGACGGGAAACATATATATAAGTGGGTGATGATATGGAGTGGATATATCAACAGGTTATAAAGATAGCGGCAGTATCCATAACTGCGATGCTTCTAAAGTTCGCGTTGCCTGATGGAAAGCTAAAATCTAGCGCAGAGAAGGTCATAGATATGGCGGTGCTATTGACCATTGCAGAGCCTATCGTCAGCCTGTTTTACTTTTAGACGCGGGAGGTGAGATTAAATGCAGGGCAAAACGAAGATGTGGGACACGCTGATTGCCAAAATAAAGAGCAATAAAAAACTCGAAATATCAATATATGTAGTTCTGGGCCTGGCCGCGGTGCTTATATATGTATCTACAATAATGCCCAAAAGCCCTGAAGAACCAAATAACAGCGATGTAGTAGTATCCGAGGTTTCGGCCTCTACCGAATCAGGATTGGAAGAACGTCTTGCAAAAACGCTGTCGGGCATAAAGGGCGTAGGAAGGGTTGAAGTGATGATTACATATGAAACTACATCGAGACTGGTACCGGCTATGTCCAAAGACACGCAGCAGAACAGCTCATCAGGCAGCGATGGGAGCGAGTCGCAGACCAATACCGAATCCTCTTCTCCAGCAACAATATCTAAAAACGGCGGGAACGAACCGATCGTTCTCACGGAGGTGCAGCCGCTGGTGCGCGGCGTAATAGTTGTAGCCGAGGGCGTTGAGGATATAGCGGTAAAGCTGAATTTGCAATATGCCGTTAAGACGGTGCTGGGGATAGAAGACGATTGCATAGAAGTATTCGAAATGGAACAATAGAAAAGGAAGGTGCTAATATTATGAAAAAGTTGAAGGTAAACGCCAGAACAGTCGGAATCATTGCGGTTGTAGCCGCACTGCTTATTGGAGCCGTATACTTAAACGTGCAGCTCAACGGTCAGGCGCCATCACCCGCGCCCAGTCCGTCGCCGACACATTCTGCCGGCGGTACGGATATCGATGCTTCAATACAGTCGAGCGCCGGTACGAATTACTTTGCTGATTTCAGAACCAGTCGTGAACAAACGCGAAACAGGGAGATAGAATACCTTAACGCTATTATCAATAACGAGAACACAGACGCCGAAACCCTTAAGGACGCGCAGCAGCAGATGACTGAAATAGTGGATTGTATGGAAAAGGAGTTTACCATTGAGAGCCTGTTAAAGGCGAAAGGCTTCACGGACGCGGCGGTTACCTTCCACTATGGATCGGTTAATGTGATTGTCGACACCGCAACGCTTAGTAACGAGGATGTGGCCCAAATACTTGACATAGTAAAACGTGAGACGGGCGAGGAGGCACAGAACATCAAGGTAAGCGCGAATAATTGATTTTGTCCAATCTTTTCAGAAAAAACACCTTTGCTTAATGTTTTTGATTGCATTAACGGTGTTTTCTGGTATAATGATTATATAATCGGTGGATTAATCCACAGGTAAGAGATTATACCCAATAAGGAGGAAATAACTATGACACCCGAAAATGATATCAGCACCGAGGTACTCTCAAACGAGGGTGGAAAGATAGTGTTCGCTCCCGACGTGGTTGCCACCATCGCCGGACTTGCTACGGCAGAAGTTAAGGGCGTGACATCCATGAGCGGCAACATGGTCGAAGGTTTTACCGAGATGTTTGGCAAAAAGAACCTTACCAAGGGCGTGAAGGTTGAAGTCGGCACGGAGGAAACCGCGATTGACCTTAGTGTAGTCATTGAATACGGATACCGCATCCATGAGGTATGCTCAAAGGTTCAACAGGAAGTTAAGAATGCGGTTGAAACCATGACCGGACTTAAGGTTGTTCGAGTCAATGTGTATGTGCAGGCTATAAACTTTGCAAAACCGGAGGATAAGCAGTTGCCGGAATCCGGCGAATAGTTCTGGTTCCTGCAGTAGTCAATAACAAATAGAAAAAGATTCGGGCGGAGCCAATAAGGTGTCCGTCCGAATATGGTATTCTGAAGGAGAAACGGAAATGAAGCCGAAACTGTTTGATAAAATAATTCTGGCTCTTTTGCTTATTGTTGTAATCGCAATCGCGCTGGCTCTCATAGGTATGGCGGCTGGATTTATAAGCGCACAGATGGTTGACAGCGTGCTTAACTATCCATATGCCGGCCCTATTGGAGCGCTTGTTACGGGTGTTATAGGATTGCTTTTGCTTATATTTGCAATGAGACTGCTGTTCTTTGGCGGCTCCGGTTCAAAGCAGACGGCTCCAAGCGCGGCTTTGATAAGGGCTTCGGACGTAGGGGCTACATATATAACGCTTGCGGCCCTCGACGCTATGGCGCAGAGGTTCTGCAGATCACAAAAACAAATACGTGAGTGTGTTACCGCGATTGGAACGTCGGCTCAAGGGATTAATGTAAATATAAAGATAGCGCTCATGCCGGAAACCAACATTCCAGAGTTTACGGACGAGCTGTCGCATAGTCTGAAGGAGCATATAGAAAAATATTCCGGAATTCAGGTAACGGATGTAAGGATTCTGGTTGTAAATCCATCTAATCAATCGGCTCAACAACCGGCCATAAGCTGACGGGGTGCTGCTATGAATTCAAATTTAACCGAATTTCTTAATAGGCATAAATGGCGCATCCTGCTGGTGCTGGCCGGTCTGCTGGTGCTGATACTCTGCTTTACCATAGGTTTCTGGAGAACCCTTTTGATAGCCGCCGTTGTCACGGCATGCTATTTTCTGGGGCGTCTGCTTGATAAGGGAGGCAGGGGAAGCATAAAAGCCTTTTTTGAAGCGATATTTAAGGATAACCGGTAATCATTCACCTGTATATTAAACCGGCCTGGAGGAATATATGAGCAGAAGAACCGCCAGAGAAGTGGCGATGAAGTTGGCATTTGCCCGCATGTTTGGGGGCGACGACACATATGAAGCGATACTTGAACAATCAGGCATCACCGAGACCCCGAAGCAAGAGGACGTTGATTTTTCCAACGAGCTTTTGAGCGGTGTTGCAAACAATGAGGATAAAATAGATTCAATTATAGGCGAATTGTCGATAGGATGGGAAATACAGCGTATTTCCAAGGTTGAGTTATGTATTCTCAGAATATCTATATTCGAAATATTATATTGCGACCGTATATCGGACAGCGTTTCAATCAACGAGGCTGTTGAGCTTGCAAAACGTTTTGGAGACGTTAGCTCGTCGTCGTTTGTAAATGGTATTTTGGGCACCCTCAGCAGGAAAAAAACGGCGGAAGACCAATGATATTCTTGGGGATAGATACCAGCTGCTATACTACTTCGATAGCATGCATAAGCCATAATTCGATAGTTGTTGATATGAGAACCCCTTTGGCGGTGGCATCTGGCGGGCGTGGCCTGCGCCAAAGCGAAGGGGTATTTTTGCATACAAGAAACCTGGAGATAATGCTGCCGGCGGCGCTCAGCAAACTTGATAAAGGGAATATTGGCGCGCTGGCGGTTAGCTCTGTTCCAACCCCTGCGCCGGATTCATATATGCCGGTGTTCCTGGTTGGTAAAATGGCGGCAAGGGCGGTTGCCTCGGCTCTTAGCGTACCGCTGTTTGAAACCTCGCATCAGGAGGGCCATATAATGGCTGCATTATATTCAAACGCCTCCTTTTGCGGCAGTCCGTTTATCGCAATGCACATATCAGGGGGAACGACCGAGCTGCTCCGTGTTGACGAATGCTTTAATATAACAAGGCTAGGAGGTTCGCTGGACATTCACGCAGGACAGCTTGTGGACCGCATAGGTGTGAGGATGGGCTGCCCGTTTCCGGCGGGCAAGCGAGTGGAGGAGCTTGCACTTAAGACGGATTGTTCGGATATAATTGTTCCAAGTTCAGTAAAGAATTTGGATTGCTCCTTCTCAGGGGCTGAAACAAGGCTGATAGGCATGGTTAACGGTGCGCAGGATCATTCAAAAATAGCGCGCGCCCTATACGACTGCCTTGCCAGAACGTTTACGAAGATGATCTTAAACGCTTTTGAAAAGACCGGGATATACCAATTTCTGCTTGCCGGAGGCGTGGCGTCTAGCGGAATTCTCAGAAATCTGCTTGTTAATAGGCTTAAATCCAGAAGGAGAGAGATTACAGTTGAATTCGCGTTGCCTGAGCTTTCGCCGGACAATGCGGTTGGGGTCGCGCTGAGGGCGCAGCATGAATTTGAAAGGATGTATATGAGCAATGGCCGAGTTAGTATTGACCGTTAGCCAGCTAAATGATTATGCTGCCAATTTGCTTCGCCGTGACTTCTTGCTGAAAAATATCTGCGTAAAAGGTGAAATTTCAGGGTACAAGCGCCACACGTCGGGGCACGCTTACTTTTCGCTAAAGGACGAAACCTCAGTGATAAGCTGCGTTATGTTTAAGCCTGATTCGTTCGGCTTAGGGTTTAAGCCATCAAACGGAATATCCGTTACTGCCAGAGGCTATGTAAGCATATATGTCCAGGAGGGGCGTTATCAACTATACGTAAAGGAGATGGAGCAGCAGGGGGAGGGCGAATTGTATATCCGCTTCATGCGCCTTAAGGAGAAGCTGTCCAAAGAAGGCCTGTTTGATGAGTCGCATAAAAAACCGCTTCCGGTGCTGCCAAAGTGTATAGGAGTGGTAACCTCCGAGATGGGCGCGGTGTATTCGGATATCAAAAACATAGTGACAAGAAGATTCCCAAAGATGAACATACTGCTCTGCCCCACCGCCGTTCAGGGGGAGGGGGCCGCGTCACAGATTGCCGGTGCGATACGGTGCATGGACAAGCTTAAACTGGCCGACGTGCTTATCGTATGCAGGGGAGGAGGAAGCGTTGAAGACCTTTGGCCGTTCAACGATGAGGGTGTGGCCAGAGCGATCTACGGCTGTTCGATACCGGTGGTTAGCGCTGTTGGCCATGAAACCGACTACTCAATATCGGATTTTGTAGCTGACATGCGCGCTCCTACGCCATCAGCCGCGGCTGAGCTGTGCACCCCAGAGCTTGAGTCCATTATGGCGTCGTTAAGCGCTGCACAGAGCAGTATAACTAGAGCCGTAAAAAGTAAAATATCTGAAAGGCAGGCGCGTGTAAGCTCCATAACCTCCTCACATGCGGTTATGATTCCAGTATATCGCATCGACGCAGGGCGACAAAGCCTGTCGACAAGAATAGATTCAATCGACGAGGCCGTCAACTCAAGATTAAGGAATGGGAGAAGCAGAACGGGAGTTATAGAGGCCCCGCATATTAATATGGATATAATGCACACGATCCATAAGGAACAGGATAGATCGGACGGTATTATTAAAGCGCTTAGGAACGGCATGGTTTCGTCAATGTACGGCCGCAAAAACCGCATGCGCGGTATTGTGGAAAGCCTAAGACTATGCGAACCTGAGAATATGTTAAGGAGGGGATTCGCAATGATAAGGTCAAAAGATGGGAGTTATCTGTACTCCGCGAATGATTTAACACCCGGAAGACGCATTGAACTGATAATGCGCGATGGAACAGCGGAGGCTGAAATAAAAAACAAGGAGGGTTGACCATGGAAGGAAAAGGGCCGACATATGAAGAGGCTATGGGCGAGCTTGAGCAAATTACGCATCGGCTTACGGACGAGAGCATGCCGCTTGACGAGATGGTGGAGCTTTATGAAAAGGGGATGGAGCTTGCCAGGCTGTGCAAGAACATGCTTGAAGAGTATGAAGGGCGTATAGAGAAAGCTTCGGCGGCGCTGACAAAGGATACGGAGGATTAAGATGAACATTGCCCCTGTGCTGAACGAGTATAGATCTATAGTCGAACCATATATACTGTCATATATAAAAACCGCCCTAATACCTCCCCCGCTTAAGGCGTCTATGCTTTACAGCCTGGAGGCCGGCGGCAAGCGCCTTAGGCCGTGCATGACGCTGGCTGCCTGCCGGCTCGCTGGAGGGAATATTGACTCGGCATTGCCAATAGCGGGAGCAATAGAGATGGTTCATACATATTCATTAATACACGATGATTTGCCCGCTATGGATAACGATGATTTTAGGAGGGGAAAACCGTCAAATCATAAGGCGTTTGGAGAGGCGACGGCTTTACTTGCCGGCGACGCTCTGCTTTCATCGGCATTTGAACTTATGCTGGACGGCTTTGGTCAGTCTTGCGGGAATGAGGGCTACTATAAAGCGGTCAAGGAGGTGGCCAGGGCGATTGGAGCTACTGGAATGATAGCTGGACAGATTAAGGATCTCAAAGCCTCTTTGGACGCTGATTTCAGCGAGGAAACGCTGAGGTCGATACACAAGGACAAGACCGGAGCGTTAATCAGGGCGTCGGTGCTGGCAGGAGCGTATGCGGGCGGCGCCAGTACGGAATGGATGTGTGCGTTAATGGAATTTGGGGATGCATTTGGAATGCTGTTTCAGATTACGGACGACATTCTGGATTGCACAGGAGACATGAATTTACTAGGTAAAAGCATAGGTAAGGACGCAAAAACTAAGAAGCTCACCTATGCGACCCTTTTTGGATTGGAGCAATCCAGGCTTATGGCTGAAAGCGCTGCCGAAAGGGCGAAGAAGGCGCTGTGTAAAATAGATGGCGACACGGAGTTCTTCAGTTCGCTTATCGACATGACGTTGGACAGGAAATATTGACGCTTGCATTTGACTGCGCGCTGTGGCAAAATAATAATGGTGGTGCAGTATTCTAGTCAGCAATGCTGTTCCTGAAAACGGGCCTAAAAATCCGTTGAGGGCACATCGATGAAGTTCCTGGTGTTTGCTTTCGATGCCAGTCGGGGGTTTATGCTGGGAGTTAAGAAGACCGGGCGGTCTGCAAAGGCATGCGGAAGACGACCCGTTCTTCGTGGAGACCTATATGGGTGGTCGGCAACTTGAGTTCGGTTACTCCATAGGATTAAACCTGTATTGCGGTAAACGCTGTGTACAGTGTAGCCTGCCTTGAGTGGTGTCAGGGGAATAAGGCAGTTTTGCAATGCCGCATAACCCCTTTGAAACCTGTACTGCAAAAGAGGCTAGGGGATGGCAAAGCTGCTGAGGAAAGCTCCTAGACTGTTGGAATTAAGGCATATTGGGGATTACGGTGCGCGCTAAGTGGCAGTCCGGCCCTGCGTATGGAGACAGCGCGGCGTTCGACATAATGGGAAACCGCTTCTAACGGCGACGGGAAGTGGCGGGCGAGGAAATCTAGCCGGACCTTAAGGCGCAAAGTTTACTCAATGTGCCACCACCATATATCTATATATGGTATGTGGAGATGCATGGATACACAACAAAAGAAGAGCGACGCCAATAACAGGCGCCGCAAGAAAAAGCGAGATCTTTGGCCTGTAAAGGTCTTTTTTATCACGTTGGCGATAGCGCTTGTGTTAAGCTTTTTGTCTGAAACGGTCTTGCTTGGGGTGCCGCTGTATGTAGCGGTATTCGTACTGGTATTTATAATATTTACTGGGATTGTATTTGATATAGTTGGCGTAGCAGTTACCATACAGGAAGTTACGGCATACACGGCTATGGCGTCAAAGCGGATTCGTGGAGCTAAACACTCAATAAAGCTCGTTCAAAACTCGGCCATGGTGGCCAATATTTGTAACGATGTTGTAGGCGATATATGCGGAATAGTTTCGGGTGCGATGGGTGCGGCCGTATCGGCGGCAATAATAATTTCTGCTGCAACGACAGAAGCATTGATAGTAAATGTTGCTATATCAGCGCTTATAGCCGCGATAACCGTAAGCGGAAAAGCGTCGGGCAAGCGTATCGCGGCGAAGCATAGCCAAAGGATAGTGTTTATGGTTGGAAAGTTGTTTGCGCTGTTTTCCAGAAACGGCGAACGGAAAAAATCCAGTGCGAAGTAATACTTCAATGATGGAAAAATATCCGATTTTAAGCAAAATCAATAGTATCGAACAGTTTAAGTCGCTAAGTAGCACATACCTTGAGCCGCTTGCAGAAGAAATTCGTTCGTTTCTTGTCGACTCCGTAGCTGATAATGGGGGCCATCTTGCCTCGAACCTCGGCGTTGTAGAGCTTACAATAGCGCTGCACCGTATTTTTAGCGTGCCTGAGGATTCCTTGATATTTGACGTAGGTCATCAAGCATACATTCATAAGATACTTACAGGCAGGCGCGATGGCTTTGAACGTTTGAGGCGTATTGGAGGAATAAGCGGGTTTCCTAAAAGGAGTGAAAGCCCGTACGACGTATTTGAAACCGGCCATTCCAGCACCTCTGTATCAGCCGCGCTTGGAATTTTATGCGCAAAACGCCTGAAGGGGGAGAAAGGCGCCGTGGTGGCGGTGATAGGGGACGGGGCTCTCACCGGAGGGATGGCGTATGAAGCCCTGGACGATGCGGGGCAGCGGCAGCTTCCCATTATTGTGGTTATAAATGACAATGATATGTCGATATCCCATAACGGAAGCGCGATGAGCAAGCATTTAAACCTTATGAGGGCAAGCAGGGGTTACAGGTCGTTGAAAAAGTCAACCGTGCGTATTCTAGACCGCACAAGAGCAGGTAAGTGGGCCGCAAAGCGCATTGAGAAATTCAAAAATAGACTTAAATACTTTATGCTGCCAAGCAACATATGGTTCGAGGCAATAGGTTTTACGTATATAGGGCCTGTAGACGGACATAACATCCACGAACTATTAGAAGCGCTTGGAAAGGCCAAGGGTTTTGATAAGCCTGTAGCGATTCATGTGGTTACAAAAAAAGGAAAGGGTTATCCTCCGGCCGAGCGGGATCCTGAACTGTTTCATGGAGTAGCTCCATTTTATAAGGAGACCGGCGAACTTAGACGGAAACCGTCGGTAAGCAACTCTAAGATTTTTGGAGAGGAGCTTTCGCGCTTGGCCGGCTATGATCCCAGGATATGTGCAATAACTGCCGCGATGGCAAGGGGGACAGGCCTTTCGGATTTCTCCAGGCTATATCCTGACCGCTTTTTCGACGTCGGCATAGCCGAGCAGCACGCCGTTACGCTGGCAGCCGGATTGGCGGCAGGCGGCATGCGGCCAGTAGCGGCGATATATTCAACGTTTCTGCAGCGGGCCTATGATCAGATCATACATGATGTTTGCTTGCAGCAGCTGCCTGTAATATTGGCTGTTGACAGGGCTGGCCTAGTAGGCGAGGATGGCGAAACCCATCAGGGCGTTTACGATATAGCCTATCTTCTAAGCGCCCCTGGTATTACGATTTATTCCCCCGCCTCGCGGCAGGAACTGCGCATGATGCTTAGACACGCCTTAACGCTGGATGCGCCGAGCGCGATAAGATATAATCGCGGCTTGCTTATTGAAACCTTGGATATGAACGATGATATAGAATATGGAGTATGGAGCGTTTTACGGGAAATAAAAAGCGTTAATGTAATTGCAACCGGAAGGCTTGTACAGACCGCGCTTGAAGCCTCGGAGGGCCTTTCGGTAGGAGTGATAAACGCGAGGTTTATCAGGCCTATTGACATGAACGTGCTTAATAGGCTTATAAGCTCCTCAAATGTTATAATAACGCTTGAGGACGGAATAACGACGTGCGGCTTCGGGGCTTTAATAGCGCAAGCGGTTTGCGGAAAAAACATAAAGCTTGTAAATATAGGCGTTCCGGATCATCCCGTAGGGCACGCTACCGTATCTCAACAGGATGAAATCTGCGGCTTTACTGCTAGACAGATAAGGGTAAGACTGAAGGAGGCGCTTGATACAATATGAAACCCGGCAATAATATACGCGCCGATATACGTATGGTCGAGCTAGGCCTTGCTGTCAGCAGAGAAAAGGCTAGATCCTTAATCATGTCAGGGGTTGTATATAAAAACGGAAATAGGATTGATAAAGCCGGCGCTCCCGTGTCCAATGACGACTTAATAACGGTTAAAGAGGACCCCATACCTTTTGTGAGCAGGGGCGGACTTAAGCTAAAAAAGGCTATTGACGAACATGCTTTGGATTTAACCGGTTGTTTTGCGGCCGATATAGGCGCGTCGACAGGAGGGTTTACGGACTGCATGCTTACCTATGGTGCTGAAAAGGTTTTTGCAGTTGATGTAGGGTATGGACAGCTTGATTGGAAACTCCGTAACGATCCTCGTGTTATAGTGCTTGAGCGTCATAACGCCAGGAATATGGAGCCGTCCTGGTATGAGGGTTATCTGGATTTTGCGTCCATAGACGTATCGTTCATTTCGCTTAAATTGATACTGGTACCCCTATACGAATGCCTTAAAGAGGGAGCGGTGGTTGTAGCGCTTGTCAAGCCCCAGTTTGAGGCAGGCAGGGATAAGGTTGGCAAGAATGGGGTGGTTCGCTCGCATGAGACTCATCGCGCCGTCTTAACCGATATAGCCTTATTTTCTGAAAAAAACGGATATGCTATAATTGATATGGACTTTTCCCCAATAACTGGACCAAAGGGAAATATTGAGTTTTTGCTCATATTAAAGAAGGATCGTAAAACCGCAATGGGAGATATGGCAATAGGCGAGCTGGCCACACGTACAGTGGACAGGTCGCATGACGAGCTGATGGCAAAGCATTGCGGCGGGGATGAATGATATGGCTTATATAAAAAATCAAACCATTACTGCGGGCATATTTGCAAATCCAAATAAAGAACGGGCGCTGGAAGCCGTAGGCGCCGTAAAGTCCATTTTAAACCGTATTGGAGTAAGGTGGGTAGATTGCGGGAGGCCTGATGCCATGTATAAAGGCGGTACGGTAGACATACTCCTCGCCGTTGGGGGTGATGGAACCATATTGCGGGCCATTCATTGGATGGTCAAGGGACACGGGGAGAGGGCGCCGATCCTTGGGGTAAACGTTGGAAGGATAGGTTTCCTGAGCGAGACGGATATCGGTTCACTCGGGCAGGCAATGACGCGGATTATTGAAGGAAACTATAATATTGAAGCATATATGATGCTTGAGTGCGAAATAAAGGGCAAAAAATTCTTGTGCATAAACGACTTCATATTATATAAAAAACATTTTTCTTCGGTGGCCCATATTGATATGTCCTTTGACGGCATGGAGGCGGGAAGCGTTTACTGCGACGGCATAATTGTAAGCACGCCAGCCGGTTCAACAGGTTATTCGGTTTCGGCGGGGGGGCCTATAATATCAACTGGACTTGAAGCGATAGCGGTTACCCCGATATGCTCACATTCCCTTGGCGTCCGTCCGGTAGTATTATCACGGGATGCTGTTATAAAGCTTACCTTGAGGGACGAAGCACGTTTTTCTTCGGATGGAGTTGACGATATGGACTTATATCCAGGCAACGAAATTGTGGTTAAACGCTCATTGGAATCAATAGAGCTTATAAGGCTTCATAACCGCAACGAATATAAACTTATAAATGAAAAATTAAAATAATTGCATATAAAGGATCCACAATATTCAAACTGTAGTCATTTTTAGCTTGAAATTACTGGTAAAATATGTAAAACTATAGATGTTGTCCATTGGCAGCATATTTTTAGTTTAGATAGATTTATCTTAAGTTAACTACGGATTCGTCTTGGTAATGTCAGGACAAATGTGATAGAATATAATATGTATTGAATCGGAGGTGTTCACTTGAAGCCGGCAAGACATGCACTTATCATCGAATTGATATCCAATTATAGCGTGGAAACGCAATATGATCTGGCCAAGCTGCTGCGCGAGCATGGAATACATGTAACACAGGCTACTGTTTCACGCGACATAAAGGAACTTAGGCTTGTAAAGGTACTCATGGATAACGGCAGATACAAATATGCTACTTCGGACGTCACTAAGACGGGACTGCAGGATCGGTTCATGAAGATCTTTTCTCATTCTGTAACATCGTTGACATCGGCGGGCAATCTGATTATAGTAAAGACGATAACCGGAACAGCCGCGGCATCGGCGGAAGCAATAGATTCCCTTGAATGGGATGAGGTAGTTGGCACGGTTGCCGGTGATAACACCGTATTTGTCGCCATCAGGGACGATGAGCTTGTAGAAGAGGTGCTTTCACGATTTAAAGAGCTCATGTGTTAGGTGGCGCGGAGGAATTATGCTCCAACGCATACTAATTGAGAATATTGCACTTATAGACAAGCTTGATCTTGAGCTTTCACCTGGCTTTAATGTGATAACAGGCGAAACGGGGGCTGGCAAATCTATAATTATTGATTCTGTAAGCCTCATCTTAGGTGAAAGGGCAAGCCGTGAGTTGATTAGAAGCGGCTCGTCAAAGTCAAAGGTAGAGGCTGTTTTTGATATATCCGGATGCAGCGAGGTTCGCGAATTTCTAAACGGATTTGAAATAGAGTACTTTGATGACGAGCTGATAATTTCTCGCGAAATCTATGTATCTGGCAAAAGCGTATGCAGGCTGAACGGAGTTCCTGTTAGCGTCTCCGCTTTAAAGGATGTTACGTCATATCTGATCGACATACACGGCCAGCACGAGCATCAATCGCTTCTATTGACGTCTGCCCATATACGCTATCTAGACGCTTATGCAGGCGCCGGCGTTTCAGCGCTTAAGGAGAGGCTATTAAAATTATACAGCGAATACAGGCGGCTTAGGGGCGAACTCGAAACGGGATTTTTATCAGAACCCGAGCGGATGAGGCGCATAGACGCGTTAAACTTCAGGATAAATGAAATCAATTCGGCTGGCCTCAAGGAGGGCGAAGAGGAGGAGTTACAGGAGGAACAGTCGGTTCTTGCAAATGCGGAGAGGATTATGGATGCGCTTTCCGTATGCCATGAACTGCTGAGCGGAGACGAGGCTTCCATATTGTCAAAGGCGCGGTCAGCCGCGGACGCTTTGGTTGGCATATCCCCAATATCGCCGCTGTATAGGGAGGCTGCTGACAGGCTGAACGACGCGTATTATGCTCTTGAAGATGTTGGATACAGCGTCAGGGATATGCAGTCATCATTTGAATACGATCCAAAGCGCCTTGATGAAATAGGGTCAAGACTGTATCTCATAGCAGGGTTAAAGAGAAAGTATGGAGGCGGTATAAGAGATATACTGGAGTTTCGCGACAGGGATCAGGAGGAATTGGAGCGGCTCACCTGCGCGGACGAGGCCAGGGAAAACATACTAAACGAGCTTAAACAGTGCGAGAACGATTATAACGAAGTAGCGGGTGAGCTAAGCAGGCTCAGGCGCTCGGCAGCAGAGAAGTTGAGCGGAGAGGTTGAAGGGCATCTGGCTGACCTGGGCCTTAAAAACGCGCGGTTTTCCGTAAGCTTTGAAGCAAAGGCAGAGCTTAGCCCCGACGGAACGGACAAGGTGGAGTTCCTTCTTACGGCAAACAGCAAGGAACCGCTTAAACCGCTTGCAAAGGTCGCGTCTGGAGGCGAAATGTCCCGTATAATGCTGGCCTTAAAAACAATTATAGCAGGCTCGGATAATATTCCTACATTGATCTTCGACGAAATTGACGTCGGCATAAGCGGACGAATATCCGGCATGGTAGGGGAGAAGCTCGTGCATGCAGCCGCGGACCATCAGGTGCTTTGCGTAACCCATTCGCCCCAGATCGCGGCGTACGCTGACTCCCATATTGTTGTGGAGAAGCAGGACAGGGGAGATGGCGCCACGACATGCGTGCGTACTTTGACGATGGACGAGCGCAAGCATGAGATAGCGCGTATTTTAGGCATTAGCTCCGAGTCTGAATCCGCCCTGCGGCATGCTGAAGAAATGCTATATATGTGCAGTGAAAAAAAGCGAGGTATTAGAAGCGGCGGATAACGCTTTTAGTTCGCTAAAGAACATTATGAAGCAGCGCCATCTGTAAGGCGCCGCTTTAGCTTTAACCGTGCGGTTATATGAACCTGAAAATGAGTAGTAGTCGTATGCCCCATCGTCAACTAAAGGGCGGGGCATGAAAACCTCACGCGTCATAGAGTTCATACATATGGCGACGGTACGCGAAATACTAAAATAACACCATAAAGCAATCCAGCAATACACGCCATTAACCTTCAACCAGCCGCCCGCCGCAGAATGCCTTGGGTATAAACCCAATGTATAAAACGGATTTAAGGAATAGGGCGCTATGTTTCGTAAAGTACGCTAAATCCGTTTTGATATTTGCAGAGCAGCATCGACGACATGTTTCATTAACACAGCCGTCGTAACCGTTCCGACGCCTCCTGGAACGGGCGTTATGGCTTCCACTGTGTCAAGCGCCTCATCATAGCGCACGTCCCCGCAGAGCGTCCCGTCGGAAGCCAAGTTTATTCCTACATCTATGACAGTTTGGCCTTTATTTAGGTAATCCAGGCCAATTACGCCGGCCTTGCCTACGGCTACAATAAGTATGTCCGCTTCCCTGCATATCGAGGGCATATCGTCCGTTTTAGTATGACATATTGTTACGGTTGCGTCGCGCTTTAAAAGCATCATAGCGGCGGGTTTTCCAACGACAAGGCTCCTGCCGGCGACGACCGCGCGTTTACCCGCAATTTCTATTCCGGCCTTATCAAGTATTTCGATACATGCCTGGGCCGTACACGGCGGATAGCCAATGTTTGAACCCGTAAATACGCCCGTTAGGGATTTGTCTGAAACCCCGTCAACGTCCTTACGGTGGTCGAGCGCATTTCTAACCGCGGCGTCGTCAATATGGCTGGGAAGCGGCCTGAATACCATAATGCCATGTATTGAGTCATCATGGTTTGCCGTCTCTATGGCACTGATAATTTCCTCTTGGCTAACATCTTTACCAAGCACAGTTTTTTGTACGCTTATTCCAAGTGAACCCGCCTTTTTGACAGCGCCGCTTTCATAGGAAATATCGCCAGGATTATTGCCTATGCGTATTATGCATAAAGTAGGCGTAATGCCTATAGCATTTAATTCCGCTATATCCCGGCGAGTTTCTTCCAAAATTAGTTTTGATACGGTGGATCCTTTAAGTATCCTTGTCATAGCCGCCTCCATAAGGTTTATTTGATTCCAATAAAACAGTCGCGGACCTCTCCAGCCATATAAAGGGAGCCTATAGCGCATACAATCCCTTCTTTGCCAGCCGCTTTTATAGCCAACTCAACGCCTTCGTTCACGCTGCCGCATGCGTGAGATTCGATACCGGCTTTTTTCACAATGGCCGCAAGCTCTTGGGCCGGCATAGATCTGGGATTATTGGGAGCAACTGTAAAGATCTCGCTTGCAAGGGGCGCTATATTATCAAGCATATCGGAAATATCCTTATCAGCCATTACGCCTAACACGAAAATCACCCTTTTACCTGGAAAATAGCGCCTTATGCTATCGGTAGTTCCACGTACTCCATGGGGATTATGGCCGCCGTCAACTATAAACATGGGGGACTTTGACAGCACCTCAAACCTGCCAGGCCAGCGGGTATTGGATAATCCCGTTATTATAGCCTCGTCGCTGATCATAAACCCTTTATTTTTAAGAACCTCCAGCGCAGTAAGGGCAACGGCGGCGTTCTTGGGCTGGTATGATCCGATCAGAGGCAGAAAAAGCCTGTGAAAGCGCCCAAATCCGAATTCCTGGCCGTCCAAAGTAGCTTCAAATGTTTTTAACTTAGAAAAATCGGTTTTATATAGCCTTGCATGCTTTTTTTGGCATGCCTGACTAAATACCGATTCGGCGTCGGGCTCCTGCCCATAAATAACTACGTCCCCGTCCTCCTTAATTATTCCGGCCTTTGCCGAGGCTATCTCAGCTAAGGTGTTTCCAAGGACGCGGGTATGATCAAAACTTATAGCCGTTATTACCGCCACTTCGGGGGTTTGTATGATATTGGTTGAGTCCAGCTCGCCGCCAAGCCCCACCTCCAGCACTACGATCTGACAGCCTTTGCGTCTGTAGTATTCCATAGCAATGGCTGTTATGGTTTCAAATTCGGTTGGGGGATCGTCCATATCATCCGAAACGCCTTTCACATACTCTGTAAGCTCAGCTAGCTCATCATCCGCTATTGGGACATTATTAAGTTGGATCCTTTCGTTGAACCTGTTGATAAATGGGGATATATAGAGTCCGGTTACATACCCCGCAGCAACCAGCACGTGCGATATCATTGCAGCTGTGGAACCTTTGCCGTTCGTTCCGGCAATATGAACAAACCTGAGCGAATCCTGAGGATTCCCCATACGGTCCAGGAGATCTCTGGTCCTGCTTAGTCCAAGCTTGCTTCCGCGCGCGTTGATGCCATGAATATATTCCAAAGCTTGCTCGTAATTCATAAATAACTCCTGTAGGTTTTTGAACTCCATCATTATATAGCAAAGCCAATAAAAATCAAACAGTTTTCCATGTTACCTTTAAATAAAGATACCGGAAAGGCAGTATTCAAAAGTATGTGAAATCCATATGTGTGTTGAAGTTTAGTGGGCATATATGCTATTATATTGTTATAAATAAACGTATTACGGAGGAAGGAAAATGCTGGTATTAAAAAATGCTACGGTGCTTACTATGACTAGGCCCGCTTTCACGGGCGATATAGCTGTTGATGAAGGAAAAATCGTGGCTGTAGGCGAGTCGGTTGAGTTCGACGGGGCTGATTTAATTGACCTGAGCGGTAAGTTCATAATGCCGGGCGTTATAGACGCGCACTCCCACATAGGAATGTTTGAAGACGGCATGGGCGCGGAGGGATCGGACGGCAATGAGTGCTCAAATCCGACCACTCCCGAATTGCGCGCGATAGACGGCATTAATCCCTTTGATCCGTGTTTCCGCGAAGCTGTTGCCGCCGGCGTTACAACCGCCGTTACGGGACCAGGCAGCGCGAACGTGGTTGGAGGAACCTTCGTGGCGCTCAAGCTTTATGGAAAAAGCGTTGAAGACATGATTATCAAGCAGCCGGTAGCTATGAAGGCGGCGTTTGGCGAGAACCCAAAGCGGGTCTATGGGAGCAAGGGAACGCCAGGTACCAGAATGGCGATAGCGTCCATATTGCGCAAGGCGCTTGTGCAGGCAAAGGAATACGACGAAAAGCTTAAGAAGGCTGAAAACGATCCTGATAAAAAGCCTGAGAGGGACCTGGGAAAGGAAGCCATGCTTGCGGTTATACGCAGGGAAATGCCGCTGAAGATACACGCTCACAGGGCCGATGATATCCTTACGGCAATACGCATATGCAATGAATTCGATGTACGCTTTACGCTTGACCACTGCACCGAAGGCTACATGATCCCTGATTTTCTAAAGCAGGCGATGGCTGGAAACTGTGGCGGCGTTATAATCGGGCCGCTGCTTACCGACCGCAGCAAGATAGAGCTTAGGAACCTGAGCTTCAAGGCGCCAAAGGCATTGTACGATGCGGGAATAGAATTTGCCATGATGACGGATCATCCGGTAATACCCCAGCAGTATCTTCCCGTATGCGCATCAATATCCGTAAAAGAGGGAATGCCGGAGGACGCCGCGCTTAGGTCCATAACCATCAACGCCGCGCGGATTGCGGGCATAGACGACAGGGTAGGGAGCCTGGAGCCGGGCAAGGATGCAGATATTGCGGTATTTTCAGGGCATCCGCTGGATGTGCGCTCAAGATGCGTTATGTGCATGGTCAGCGGCGTAGTAGCGCACAGCGAACTGTAGCGGCAATATGCAGGCGCGCGAAGAAAAAGCTGCCCTGAGGAGCAGAATACGCAAACTTCTTAAGGCTATGCCCGAAAATGAGCGTAAAGCCCAATCCAGGTCGGCGTGCGAAAGGATTGCGGGTCTGCCGGAATTTCATGATTCGTCATTGGTTTTGGCGTATATGGCAATGCCAACCGAGTGCGACCCCGCATATGCGGTTCAGCTTGCTTGGGACTTTAAAAAGCGAGTGGCATTTCCATTATGCGCGGGAGAGGGAGAACTTAAGTTTTATATTCCGGATAATGAGGACGCGTTTGTTCACGGAATGTACGGCATATTGGAACCGGATACAGGAAGGTCTGAGCTTATAAAAGCTCAAGACATCGACTTTATGATAGTTCCAGGGGTAGCCTATGGTCTGGACTGCCGCAGGCTTGGTCAGGGTGGAGGATATTACGATCGTGTCCTTTCGGACACAAGGGCATATGCAGTTGGGCTATGCTTTGATATACAGGTTTGCGGCGAGGTCCCCTGGGAACCCCATGATGCTAAGGTAGACTGCGTGGTAAGCGCGGCTGGATGCATCTTTCAAAGAAAAGAGTGATCGCTAACCATGATTGCTGGAGGAGAATTTGCGTATAATTTCTGGAATTGCGCGTGGCAGGCGTATAGACTCTCCAAAGGGTATGGATACGCGTCCAACGCTGGACAGGGTAAGGGAATCGGTGTTTGGAATTATACAGTTTCAGCTTACTGGCACTACAGTGCTGGATCTGTTTGCCGGCTCGGGAGCGATGGGCCTTGAGGCGCTCTCAAGGGGAGCTGTGCATGCCATTTTCAACGATAGGTCGAGAATATGTACCGATATAATTCAAAGAAACATTAAAACGCTCGGATTTGAAGGGAGGGCTAGGGTATATGGCCTGGACTTTCGCGGCACGATAGACGTATTAGCTACGGCTAAGCAGAGGGTAGATATAGTGTTTATCGATCCTCCATACCTGTCTGGCCTGGCGCAGGAGGCGGTGGATCTGATATTTAAAAGCGGAATTCTATCCGCTGCTGGAATAGCGGTGGTCGAGCATACTCCAAAGTATGATATAGCCGCCCCAGATCATTCCATAAAGCGGCCTACGCGGATATATGGAAGCGTAGCGGTATCAATTTTTGAGAGGGGTTGCTGATATGGCATCAGGAATATTTCCAGGCAGCTTTGATCCTTTCACCGTTGGCCATCTTGACGTAATCAAGCGTTCGTGCGGACTGTTTGACACATTGTATGTGGCGGTGCTTGAAAATGTTGCTAAAACCCCTGCTTTTTTAGCACATGAGCGGGTTGAGATGATAGAGAGGGCGATAAAAGCCGAGGGAATAAAAAACACAAGGACAGTAGCATTCAGCGGTCTGACCGTGGATTGCGCAAAAGCGCTCAACGCGTCTTATATAATCCGCGGTTTGCGTTCCTCATTGGACTATGAATATGAGTCCGGTGTTGAAGCCGTAAACAAAATGCTCAATCCAGAAATAAATACGATATACATTGGTTCTGATCCTGCAATTTCATGCATCAGCTCCTCGGTAGTAAAGGAAATATGTTCGTTTGGAGGCAGCGCTGAAGGGCTGGTTCCTGATATAAACCTCAATATGATAATGGGAAGGTTGTGTAAAGATGGCGGAAGGCAATAATAGTGGCGTGCGCATCTACGATGTAATAGAAAGGTTGGAGGATGTTCTTGAGGGAAGTCCACGGCCTAAGGGTATAGGCGGCAACGATAAGCGTGTTGTCGACATGAATGTAATTGAGGATCTGCTTGGCGATATCAAGGTGCTGATACCCGACGATGTCCGCCATGCCAACAATATATTGCTTGAGTCAGACAGGATAATCGATGGGGCGCGCCAAAGGGCCGAGGATATCATAGCGTCCGCTCAGGAAAGGGCCGACGCGATGCTGGAGGAGGCGCAGAGCAGAGCGCATGAGATGATAACGAGCGCTAGAAAGCAGTCAAAACAGCTTGTAGAGGACGCTCAGAAGGGCTCAAATGAAATGCGTGTTGCGGCGCAAAAGGAATATGAGCAGAAGGTAAGCGAGCACTCCGTATTAACCGAGGCCCAGCGCCGCTCCGACCTGTTAAAGCTAAAGGCTGAACACAGCGCTGAAACCGTTTTTATTAACGCAAAGGTATATGCGGATGAGATATTGGCCGATGTGGAACGATTTTTAGATGGATACCGCAAAGCCATTGAGGAAAATCGTACGGAACTTGGGGTTAAGCACCTGTACGAAAGGGCGCCTTTAGATCCTTCGAATATGCGGGTTAAGGAGGACAACGAACCCGTGACCTACGAAGGGAGCGATGAGGCGCATGAAACAGATATGCTTGGGGCCAGTCATATGCCAAACGACGACGAATTCATACGCTATGATGAAGAAGATGACGAAGACGAACACGGCAGGGAAAAGCGTCCTATATTCGGCTTTTTAAGGCGTAAAAAGAGAGAAATGGACTTTGACGATGAATATGACGATTATGACGCTTAGTATGTGGGAGTGAAGGCGTCAGGATTTGTTTAACCTCCTATATCCGAGAAGCCTGGATAGAAGCAATACTGAGACAATGCCAAGCAGCGACGAAGCAATAGCCAGCCCAGTCGCTGCTGCGTTTATAAGGAGTCCGTCATCGGCGGTTCCCGATGCGGCCACGCTGGCGCTTATGAATAAAGGCGTAACCAAGTACGCTATAACTGCCGCTATAACTGCCTGAATTAGCTTTAATAAAAAGAATTGACCTGTCTTTAGTTGAATGAAGGACATGGATTGAATATATACGCATGCTCCTCCGAAGGTTATCATGAATGCCGCTACCGAGGCAATCATATGAGCGGGGCCAGCTATTCCGGAAAGAAGGCGGCAGCCGTTTGTCATTTCAAACAGCCCAACAACAAACGGTTCGGCTAGGCCCGAATGAAGCCCAACAGCGCTGAAGAGCCACGAAAACACGGTGCTAATCAAATCAAGTGCGCCGCTTTCACGTAAGATACATATCAGTACCATAAAGAATATTATCGTGCCGCATATATTCAACATTGCCGATACGCCGTCTCCTATGCCCGATGCAATGACTGCCGGACCCTTCTGGCAGTTGGTCTGGTGTGGGTTAGATGCCTTTGGATTGCACTCCCCGTTATACGGGTTTTTAAGGCCGCTCAGCAAAAGCGTAAGAAACGCGCTGCCGTAATGAGCTATGCATATAGGCACGGCAAGGGATGGGACTCCCAACATTGATGTACACAGCGATCCCGTAATGAACATAGGGCTTGCCAGATTGCATATAGCGGATAACCGCATCGCGTCACGCTGGCACAATGCTCCGGATTCCATAAGCATACCGCTTAGCCTTGCGCCGGAGGGCGCACCGGATATGCAGCATGTAAGAAGGAGAGGAACGGCAGGGCCGGAGAATCTGCCCTTTGAACGCTTGTTTTTATTAAGGTTAAACGTTCCCGAGCGCTGAAGAATGGACGTACACACCATGAATGGAAACAGGGCCGGCATTACTACCTCAAGCCACAGGTCAAAGCCATCCCTGGCGGCAAGCATGGCGGGACGGTAAAAGCATACAAGCAAAAGGCATAGTATTAACGCAATGATAGCAATTATACGTGTTCCCATGCCAAATAAATATGCTGGGAAATCCGAAAACCGAACGGTATTTAAACAACAATTAACGGAAAAGAAAACTCCCTTACAGCGCTGCCACCAAATATTAGAGATCTAATGCTTGTTGCAATAGTATCCAGTTTAATTAGTCGCCTGGAGGCGCTGGAAAGCTTATCAATATCCCTGTATCGGGTTATTACCGGAATGCTTGCTTGGTCTGAAAGCTCCGACAATACGTGCATGGAGTCCTTACGCACGCCCAAAACCCTAAGGTATAGGGGGGCCTCTCCATTCATGGCAGCATTTTTAACCTCAGAGGTTATGCCAACCAGCGCATTCATGCAAATTCTTCGTATTCTTGCCAGACTATAACGCTTGCTCTTGCACATGGATAAAAACTCAGGGTATGAACTTGAGTTTAGCGCGGAAAGGGCCAATACATTCTCCAATCCTTCACTTACATCAGCAATACGGGAAATTTCTTCATTGCCTGAGCTTAACAATCTATATACGAGAAGTCGGAATAGGGTTTCAACGCTTTTTTGCATATCTGCAGCTAGCGCCGCGTCGGTTAAATCATGGGATATTGTATCTGGAACGCGTCCCACGGCGTTTTTTAATCTGCCGGCGCATATCTCCTCCCTGATAGAGGAGGCGCTTGAAATATGATCCTTAAGCTCTACTTCATCGTGGCCGCAAGACATGCGTTTTATAACATGCGCCTTGATCATAGGCGCGTGTGTGCGTATGGCTTTAAGGTATTCAACTCCTAGCAGGCTGTTGGGCTTGGAGAGGGCATCAAACCCTTCCCGAACTATTCCCAGATTTTTCGCAGCTTCATAAAAAGCCCTTGGGTATGCCTGGCCTTTTTTCAGGTTTGCCCTTATTGCGTCATCCAGATCATGCTTTTCTTTTCCTTCTATATTGGCTATTGACTCCATCGCCCTAAGATCAGAAGTTTCACTCCCAAAGCACAGATCCCTTACTATACCAGAACCGTTTAGCAATCTAATAGCTCCAGACGCGAATCCCTCGGCGGACGAAAGAGAAAAGACGCAGGGAAGTTCAACAACCAAGCTAACGCCGCACTTTAATGCCATTCGGGTTTTCGTAAACTTATCAAACATTGACGGTTCGCCTCTTTGCACAAAGCTTCCACTCATCACTGCAATTACATTAGGTTTCCCCGTAATATTGATAGTTTCACGCAGATGGTGCATGTGTCCGTTATGAAAAGGATTGTATTCTGCAATTATGCCAGAACAAAGCATATGGTTCACCTCAGCCGCATTATAACATATATTACGGTATTTTTAATAAATATATTAGGTAAAGAAATATTCATATTGTACTACAGGTGTAATACAAAAAATGCAGTTTTTATTGGAATTCCTAATATAACTAAGAATTATGATATCAATCTGATATATTCAATAGACAGAGGTGAATTTAATGGTTACAAATCGCTTGAAAGAGTTAAGGTTAGACAAGGATTTAAAACAGCAAACAT
>DBFNRV010000122.1:0-5894 GCA_048421225.1 Christensenellales bacterium
TTTTGTGTTACAGTATTCATGAGGGATTTGCACTTCCTTTCGGCATTTGTTCGTTGTTGATAAACTCACAATAACCGATTTGTGCCAATCCTTCACTCTTTTTTTCCTTCTCGACTGTCCAATATGTATTGTAGTCCTACAATCAAAGCGTCCATTTGCGCGCGGCCTTATTGCCAATAGCGCCCAATTCCTGTATAATTACTTTGGTATATATAACTGCAAGTCGAAAGGAGCGGAAATGGAAAAACTTCCTGAGAAAAAACGATCGCTTTTTGATCTTAATATGCTCGGCATCGTCATTATAATGCTGCTCGGCTACATCCTTATTCACGATTTATTCGGAGGCACGCTTTTTTCATACAACTCATGGGACAGTTATACGCTACAGGCGCTTTCCTGGCGGGAGGGCCGCCTGGATCTGGGAAAAAATTACGAATATCTGGAACTTGCGATATTCGAGGGCAAGTACTATGTGTCCTTCCCCCCTGTTCCAAGCGTTGTAATACTTCCTCTTACCCTCATATTCGGAGCCAATGTGCCCAGCAACTTTATATCAGCCCTTTACGGGATAATTACCGCGCTTTTAGCTTATAAGGCGCTTAGGGTTGTAAACATGGAAAAGGGCGCGGCTTCGCTCCTTGCCATGCTTGTCGTGTGGGGTTCAAACGCCATGTGGATGAGCACTTCGGGCGGCGTGTGGTTCCAGGCTCAGCTGCTGAATATGCTGCTGCTGACCGCGGCGGTGTACTGCGCGCTTACGAATAAGAGAAAAACCGCCTATGCGCTGGTAGCGCTGGCGGTGGGCTGCCGGCCATTCTCAGCGGTAGGCTTTTTGGCGCTGTTCGTATATTTCTATACGCGTGACAAGGCTAAGGAGGGGTCAAAGGGGTTTTTCAAAACCGCGCTTTCGCAATGGTCCTGTTTTATCATTCCCGTGCTGATTGCCGGCGCTTACATGTGGTATAACGCCGCGCGCTTCAATAACCCGTTTGAGTTTGGGCACAACTACCTGCCCGAGTTCCTGGCCGCGCCCGAGGGGCAGTTTGACTTAAGCTATATACCTCAGAACCTTAAAAATATCTTTCTCAACTTTATAACCTTTGGAGAGGGGCTAAAGCTTAATTATTCGATATTCAACGGGTTTATATTCTTCATCGCCAACCCGATATTCATAATGCTGTTCGTGCGTATACTTGCGGACGCGCTTAAAAAGCGCATGGATGCGGCGCGCATAGCGATTATCGCGGCAATCGTGCTAAACCTGCTGCTGCTGTGCGCGCATAAGACGTTTGGCGGCTGGCAGTTCGGAGCCCGCTACACCGTGGATATGATCCCCCTGGTGCTGTTCTACCTGGCTTATGGGGCTAAGGATTTGGAGCCGGTGGACAAGGACGCCGTTAAAAATGCGCAGGGCTGCCATGTCTGGTCGCTGAAGCGGTATGAGAGCCTGCTTTGCATACTTGCCATAATGTTTAACGTTTATGGAGCGCTTGCAATGCAGTTCCTCTACGGGTCATGATATAAATCGGATAAAAACTGTAAAAACTTTTATGTATAAATGGAGCACGGCCCATGGCCGTGCTCACGACACACCATAAGACAGGAGATATGTTATGAGTCCGTCCAAAAAGCTTGATGAATGCGCTTCAAAGCGGAGGCGCCATTCCTATGTTACATTTGCTATTCTGGCTGCCGGAGGCCTTATCATCGTATTGGGCATGTTCATGAAGATACCCTATTCGTTTTACATCGGAATGGGGTTTGTAGTGCTTTCGCTGGTGTACGCGGGCGTTTTTGTCGACCCGTCGGAAAAGCGGTTTTATACTACTTTTGAGGAGGAGTATGTCTTTCCAAGGTTTGAAGAGGCCTTTGGCAAGTACGCCTACAGCGCGAAAAACGGGCTTAGCAAGGAGGACGTAACGGAGATAGGCTTTATTGAAAGGGGCAGGACGTATATAACGCGCCGCCGTTTTGCGGCCATGTACCGCGGCGTGGTGTTTGACACGTCGCACGTGCTTTTCAAGCATAACGCGCGCGGCAAGCTCAGCCCTGAGGTAAAGCCCTCGTACCAGGCCCAGCTGATACGCATGCTGGGGCTTACGGGCTATGATTTTCCCGACATCACCATAAGGCCTAAAGGCGTTGAGCGTACCGAGGGCCTGCGCCACAGGATGAACAGGGAAAAGCAGCTTGTGCCAAACGCCGGCACGGAGGAGTTCGCCAGGTATTTCGAGGTGCTGTGCGTAAAGCCGGAGGACGCCGAATGCCTGGACGAAAGGCTGTGCGGCATGATTTTAAATTACAGGGCCTGCGTGCGAAACGTTGCGCCAAAGGCGGGGCTGTTCATCCGGTTTATCGGGGAAAGCGCCGACCTGATGATTGGCAACTGGGACAATATGCTGATGCCGCCGCTGCGCGAAGGCACTCAGGACGTGACGTACAGGCGGTATGTCGACCAGGCTATTGATATGATTACGGACTTTGTAGACATACTTATGCCAAAGGGCAGGGAGTCGATAGAGGATTGACGGCAAGGATGGAATGTGCATGGGGGAAGGCGTTATGAACACGGTTATAATCTCAGGCTCCACTGATCCATGGCATAACCTGGCGCTGGAGGAGCTGCTTTTTACCTATGACAGCGAAGGAACCGTGCTGTATCTTTGGCAAAACAGGAACACCGTTGTAATAGGGCGCAATCAGAACGCGTGGAAGGAGTGCCGCGCGGAGCTGCTTGAGCGCGAAGGCGGCCGGCTTGCAAGGCGCACGTCGGGAGGCGGCGCCGTGTTCCACGACATGGGAAACCTGAACTTCACGTTTATAACGCCGCGGAGGAGTTACAACCTTGAAAGGCAGCTCGGGGTGATACTTGAGGCGGTGCGTTCACGGGGCGTGAACGCGAAGTTTACGGGAAGGAACGACCTTGTCACAGCCGGCGGCGGCAAATTTTCGGGAAACGCGTTTTGCTTTTCGCGCGACAGGGGCCTGCACCACGGCACAATTCTTGTAGATGTGGACATGGATAAGCTGTCGCGGTATCTGGTCCCGTCAGCCGACAAGCTCAAAAGCAAGGGTGTGGACAGCGTCCGTTCGCGGGTGGCCAACCTAAAAGAGCTTAACCCAGATATCACCATTGATTCAATGGCCGCCGCTGTGGAGGCCGCGTTTAAGGCCGAATATGGAGAATGCGTGCGCATGGACGAGAATTCGCTGGACAGGCGCAGGCTTTTTGAGCTTGAGGAGCGGCATGCGTCATGGGAGTGGCGTATGGGAAAAACGCCCGAGTTCGATGTCGAACTCAACACGCGCTTTTCATGGGGCGGGGTAGAGCTATGCTTAAGGATTAAGGATGGGACGATACTTGATGCGGCGGCGTACTCGGACGCGATGGACGGGGCGTTTATCCGGTCGCTGCCAGAAATATTGGTAGGCCGCTGCCTGAACGCGCGGGAAATGGAAGCGCTTTCGGTGTCGAAAAACCCAATGCTCGCCGATATAGGCCGCTGGCTTGCGGAAATAGGCGCGTAGGCAGTGTATATCCGCGTATCCGGACGCGACGGACGGGGCGTCTTCCGGTCGCTTGTAAAGAATATTGGCAGGCCGCTGCCTGAACGCGCGGGAAATGGAAGCGCTTTCGGTGTCGAAAAACCCAATGCCCGCCGATATAGGCCGCTGGCTTGCGGAAATAGGCGCGTAGGCAGTGTATATCCGCGTATCCGGACGCGACGGACGGGGCGTTTATCCGGTCGCTGCCAGAAATATTGACAGGCCGCTGCCTGAACGCGCGGGAAATGGAAGCGCTTTCGGTGTCGAAAAACCCAATGCTCGCCGGCATAGGCCCATAGGCCGTATACCTGATTCTTGCGGCTGTCATATCGGTAAACGATGCCCTGATCCTTCGTCAACTTGCCAGTAAGCGTAATGTATTTCAGGAATAAGCCAGGCAGGGTGCGACCTTAATTTCGTCCGGACACGGATTTCCCGCCAACCAAGAGGACCATAAATTCCGGTATTCAGGCATTTATGGTATTAGCGTCATGACTATGTATCCATTCTTTCTCAGGCGTTCACAGCCCGGGGCGCTTTGTTTTCAATCCTCCTCAACGGTCGCTATTTCTACCCATGCGGGATAAAAGCCGCTGTTGAGAGCTACGTTCCACGAGTGAAGGTTGGACAGGCTTGTGCCGTAAAAGGGGAGATAACCCCTTTTCAGTATTTCGTTTCTAAGCAGCGAAACGAGCGCCGTGGCTATTCCCCTGCCCCTGAACGGGGGGAGGACGTCTATGCCGATCTGCCACATGTTCGGGCAGTCCGCGGAACAACCCGCAAGCCCCATTATACCGCCGTCTTTGTCCAGCGCGGCCACGGCCAGCACGTCGGGACGCTTTGGGTCGAATTCTTTGCACAATGCGTTTGGAAACCCGTCCCCGTAAAGTTCCATAATGCCGTCTGTTTCATACCATTTTACCTTGACGCCGGCCTTAACTTCCACAAGCCCCGGGCGGGGGAGGAACATGTGATGGCTCTGCTGCAGCCGTTTGCCGTAAAGGGCCAACTGTTCTTCAATCTCCATAAGGGAACCGTGTTCAAACAGATAATGCCCCCGCTTTGAGGCCGCATAGTTCCTTAGCCACGGATGCAGCGCCCCGTCCGCCGATATCACGGCGTTTCCGCCCATCGTCGCCATCGAAAAGAAAAATGTGCCCTTGACGTACTCGCGTCCGCCATGGCGTTTGGCAGGCACGGTTATTATGTTTGCGTCGCTGTCAAAATCAGATGGGACGCAGTTTAGGTCCAGCGCAAGCTGGCGTTTAAGCGCCGTTTCCGTCTCCAGCCTGTTCAGCATAGGTGTTCCCCGTTTCGTGGATTTTATCTATGTAATTATAGCGTTATAAGAGGTTTAAGTACAGTGGGTATTGGCAAATGGGCAAAACCCTCCGCCCTAGCTCCGCGTGAGGCTGGCGTTTAAGCGCCGTTTCCGTCTCCGGCCTGTTCAGCATAGGTGTTCCCCGTTCTTGAATTTATATAAGCGATTATAACGTCCCAAAGGGAGCTTGTACAGGGTTGCTCTGGTTCCGGAGCAAAAAAGGCGGGCGCCCGTGGTTTCGGCTGGATTGGCGCTTATTTTGTTGCGCTTTTGATAAGCTCAACGAGTATGCCGCTGGCGACCCCGTAAAACATCTGGGTGCAGAATGCGGCCGCATGGCTTTTTATATAGGCGCGCAGCCCCATTTTATCCTTTTTGCATACATAATCGTATGCCGCCCGCGCCGCTTTCAGCTCCGCCGAAGCGTCGGGCAGCCTTCTGGCCGCGTCGAACAGATCCCGCTTGAGCGCGGCCCAGTCCGTGTCGTCCTTTGGATTATATACCACCGTATTGTTGTTCCCTATGGTAATGACGGATCCTTCAATGTTAATGCTATCCATCCGCTACTTCCCCCATTTCTGGCGTTTTGCCCACTTCTACCCTGTTATAGTCGCCCACGGTTATCACAGAATTTTTAAGGTCTATTACATAGTTGGACCTGCCGCTGTCAGCGCAGTTCATTATCACCGCCATGACATCATCCAAAAAGTCATAGCTTGGTGAAAACAGATGAAAGACACCGCCCGAGTTCAGCAGTATTGTCAAATAACCGCCAAGATTTCTGTTATACCTGTCCACCTTTGCCAGCTTGACGCCGCCTATAGCTATCAGAGTAAGCCCTAACGCTATTACCCACAGCTTAGGGTCTATAAGAAACAGCGCAAGAAGAATTGCTCCTATTATTACAAGTATAAACGACATCTTGGAATAAGCTCTTTTCGGCTGGCGGCTCTTCGAAACCTGTGATATATTGCTTATCTGCAAAAAGTGGTTTTCAAATGCAAGCGTATTATTCCTTATCGCCATT
>DBFNRV010000123.1:0-2881 GCA_048421225.1 Christensenellales bacterium
GAACCTTTTTTGCAAAAAAGGTTCTAAGCCGCCGGAGGCAATTAAATTCGTAATTTTGGGCGACATGCGCGGCCAAAATTACACCTTGCGGACGCATGAGCGGTAAGCGAACGCGTCCGGAGAAACTCAAAAAACGGAGCGCTCCGTTTTTTGAACCGCCTATGGCGGTAATAGGTTCTAAGCCGCCGGAGGCGCGTTTATATGTACAGCCGACATGCGCGGCCAAAATTACACCGTTTGCTATTGGGCGTTTTTGGCTGCTTCCGGAATTTCAAACTCGGCTGCGCTGTTTAAGTTGCTTATGTCCATCTTAAATACAGCGCTGTTAACCTTTATCATATCCTCGGTAATGCCCATGTTAGCAAATAACGTTGTGTACATCGACGCAATGCATTCGGTCATGTCCATCTCAATTCTGACAAGGGTATAGGTCTTCTGATTCAGCCATACGGTTACAGGAATATCCTCCATGCTTTTATATATGTCATTCATGAGCGAGTCGAACGCATCCTCGCCGCCCGCCATATCGTCCATGCCCTCGAGGGAGCCGGACGCCTTAACGACCTTTTCAATATCATCGCCCGTTATCCTGCCGGTTATCTTCACGGTTTCAACGCCGTTCAGGGTTTCGGGCTCTTCAGCGGCTTCAAAGCTCTGTATGCTTTCAAGATACAGCTGTGCCTCCTGCTGAAAATTGCTTGAGGATTCAGCGTTGAACTCCTCAAGGCTCATCTCCTGCTTTGCCCACTGGCCGCCCATGCCGGCATATACGATTATTTTATCGCCTTCCATCTCGGTATAGGTTTCAGGCAATGTCTGCCCGCCCATCTTCGTTATCGCCTTAATCTTCAGCGGGTCCATAAACAAGCTAGCTTCAATCACCGTGTCCATCGGCTGGTCGGCGCCGTTAACCCGCATGTTTATATCTATCTCCATCTTTAGATCCATGCTGGACGCGGCGTTAATGCTTTCGTTCGACTTTGCGATCATCTCTTCAGCGGTAAGCTCCCTGCATCCGGTGAGGTTGAAAACCATCAATGCCGCCATCAGTACAACGAGAAATACACTCGCTTTTTTCATAAAGTACAATCCTCCTAAAATGTTGTGTCGTTATTTTGGGGCTCCCCATACCATAAATACAGTATCATTCTAAAAACTCACCGTCAAGACTACTGTCGTAATTTGTATTTAAATACAAACTATATTCCATTTATTTCCATGAACTAATAGTTAGCGGTAAAGAGGAATTTGGCCGATGATTATGGAATGAACACAAGTAAGTGCAGGACAGGGCGCCAAAGCGTATTTATAAAAACACAATAGAAAACAAAAACCAATTAGATATGCAAATTAGCCGTTTTAAGCTGCTAAAGCGGGTCAAAGGGAGGCCAGGCCTCCCTTTGTACCAACTGCGATTGATTATTTGATCTCGCACTCCGCGCCGGCCGCCTTGAAAGCTTCGGCGATTTTCTCTGCGTCTTCCTTTGATACGCCTTCCTTCAGCGTGCTGGGAGCGCCGTCGACCAGCTCCTTGGCCTCTTTCAGGCCAAGGCCGAGAAGGCCGCGAACTTCCTTGATGACGTTGATCTTCTTGTCGCCCGCCGACTTGAGGATTACGTCGAATTCGGTCTTTTCTTCAACTTCCTCGGCTGCCGCCGCCGCGGGACCCATTACCATGGTTGGAGCGGCCGCTGATACGCCGAATTCATCCTCTATGGCCTTTACGAGGTCCGCCAGCTCAAGGACGGTCATTCCCTTGATGTCCGCAATAAACTGTTCAATATGTATCATTTTTTATTTCCTCCTGAATCTGATAATTTAAATTCCTATCCGGCATTTGCGCAGCCCGTTATTCGGCGGCGGCTTCCGGCTCCTGTGCGGCGGCTCCGCCGCCCAGCTTTTCAGCAAGCGCGTTGAGAGCGCAGGCAAGGCCCGAGATGGGGGACATTAGGCTGCCAAGCATCCTTGAGAGCATAACTTCTTTCGGCGGGAGTTCGGCCAGGGTGTCAATAGCATTTGCGTTTGAAACCGAGCCGTTTATAACGCCGCCTTTGATAGTGCATTTTTTGAGCTTCTTTACGTTTTCCTTCAAAACCTTCGCCGGAGCCACCGGATCCTCGTAGCCGAACGCAAACGCTGACGGCCCCTTGAGCATTTCGTTGATGGCCTCGTCAATGCCAGCGGCCTGAGCGGCGCGCTCGACGATGGAGTTCTTGATTACGACGTATTCCACGCCCGCCTTGCGCATTTCATTGCGCAGGTTTGTGTCCTCCTCGACCGTAAGGCCGCGGTAGTCGAAGATAACCACGGACTGTGCGTTCTTGATCTTTTCAGCGATCTCGGCGACACGTTGGGCCTTTAGCTCAATGATCTTGATATTTGCCATGGTTTCACCTCCTTCAGGTTAATAAACTAAAATTCCCTCGCCGCCGGACGAGGGATAATGCATAACAAAACAAATTCAGCTATTGCATCAACCTCGGCAGGATATTGAGCCGCTGTGGCACCTGCTGTCTTAGGCGGAAGATATTTTAGACCATATGATTTTATCATTCCGTTTCACGCGCGTCAATGGGGAGTTAAAATATATTAGCCATGGTGTAGGACTACAATACATATTGGACAGTCGAGAAGGAAAAAAAGAGTGAAGGATTGGCACAAATCGGTTATTGTGAGTTTAACAACAACGAACAAATGCCGAAAGGAAGTGCAAATCCCTCATGAATACTGTAACACAAAACATGAACTACAGGCAATCCCTAATCCACTACGCTCAGAAATACGGCGTATCCAGAGCATCGCGTAAGTACAACCGCGCGCGCTCAACCATCTACTTCTGGCTGTCAAGGTACGACGGAACGATAGAATCGCTGGCCGACCG
>DBFNRV010000124.1:0-13164 GCA_048421225.1 Christensenellales bacterium
ATAATCTTGATTTTTTAACATTTTGCCTTGTACCTGTTTTTTTGGTGGGATGTTATAATATGTTATGATGTAATCTAAATTTATGAGCATACTATCAGGTATACTAAAATTGGAGGTAATATAATAATGCGTTGCGGATGCCCTATGTGCGGTACTTACATGGTACAAAGAGAAAAAGGCCTGGAAAGCGGCTGCATATGTCCTGCGTGCTCTGAAAAATGCAACGCCTGCGTTGCGGACGGGCAGCAGCCATCGACTGTAGAGGATATCAGAAGGTTCAGGGAATCCTATGATTCAATTCCAGACCCTGAGGGATTGTATACCAACGTCGATGATAACGAAATCCGCCCAAACTGGCATAAGCTTCTCTAATATAGGATTTACGCCATAAAAGTACAGCTCTTTATTTAAGACCAGGTTATTCGCCTGAAGGTTTGTAATTCATAGTTATGGCAAAGCCTGGCGATTTAGCAATTAATAAAACAGTATATAACGCTTTGCCGTACCGCTAATTGCCAACTCGGCTCATTATATGTATAATGCTTTAATAATAGTTATGTTAAGGAGAAAACGATGATTGATATTGCTGTAATAGGAGGGGGGCCCGCTGGGCTTTCCGCAGGGCTTTACGGAGCGCGCAGCGGTTTTTCCTGTGCGCTGTTTGAACGCGAACTTGCCGGTGGACAGACCCTGAAGACAGATATAATTGCAAACTATCCGGGATTTGACGAGGGTATCGACGGATTTACGCTTAGCATGCGTATGCGCAGACAGGCAGAGGCCCTTGGGCTGAATTTTATCAGCGAGGATGTAATTGGATTTACATTTGAAAAAGGCGTTAAACTCATACGGACGTCATCAGCGGAATATAAAGCCGAAACCATTATAATAGCCACCGGAGCGCAGCCGCGCAAACTGGGTCTGCCAAATGAGGACGCGCTTACCGGTAGAGGCGTTTCCTATTGCGCCGTTTGTGACGCGGCATTCTTCAAAAACGCTAGGGTAGCGGTCGTCGGAGGCGGCGATACGGCTATTACGGACGCGCTCCATCTTGCCAGGTTTGCCGCTCATGTCACCGTAGTGCACCGAAGGAACGAGCTTCGGGCCAATCCGTTGCTCCAAGCCAGGGCAAACGCCGAGCCTAAGATTGAATTTATATATAACTCCGTCGTGTCAGAAATAAAGGGGGAAAGTTCGGTTACAGGAATTAAAATAGCGGATGTAAATACCGGCAAGCTGAGGGACGCCGATGTTTCAGGCCTGTTTGTTGCGATTGGCAATGTCCCGAGGACCGAACTCGTTCGCGATAAGATTAAGCTTACGCCTGGAGGTTATGTTTTGACGGACAGCCGTATGCGGTCCTCCGTCGACGGGGTTTACGCCGTTGGCGACGTTAGGGATACCCCTCTTAGGCAGGTTGTAACGGCAGCCGCAGACGGCGCCGTAGCCGCAAGCGACGCCGCAGACAGGCTTTCAATATCCGTCGCAGGAAGCATAGCAATATTGGGGTCCATACCGGATAACAAAGTATAAACCAGCCCTTTGAAAAGCCTTTCAAAGGCGTGTTCGTTTGTTTATGCGCAAAAAAACCGTTAAATACATATTATGGATCATCGTTTTATATGGGGAAAGCAAATATACATTTAGTTCAGTTTAGTGGAGGATGGATATGGCACGGCTTTTTGGTACGGACGGCGTAAGGGGCGTTGCGAACTCGGGGCTTGACTGCAATCTTGCTATGAAAATAGGCGCCGCAGGAGCACATATAATATCCAGGTCAAATGGCGCCGGCCGCCGCGTTCTGGTGGGGTGTGATACGCGCAAATCAGGCGATATGCTGTGCGCCGCGCTCATGGCCGGTATCTGCTCGGTTGGATGTTATCCAGTTTCAGTTGGGGTTATACCCACGCCCGCAATGGCATATCTGGTAAGGAAATACTCGGCCGATTCAGCGGTTATGATAAGCGCTTCGCACAACACAATGGAATATAATGGGATAAAATGGTTTAACGGCAGCGGTTATAAGCTAACGGATTCGATGGAGGATGAAATTGAGGCCATAATCCGTGAGGGCAGAGCTCTTCCGGCCCCCACAGGCAGCCTTGTAGGCAGAATAACTGTGGAAGATGGGGCTAGAGAAGACTATATTTCCTTTTTAAAGAGCGCGGCCCGGCCGGAGGGCTATAGAGGCATAAGTATAGCCCTTGACTGCGCTAACGGTTCTTCCTCGGGAATTGCGCGGGAACTCTTCGAATCGCTTGGAGCAGAGGTCAGCGCCTGTGCCGACGTCCCTGACGGATGCAATATAAACGACGGATGCGGCTCAACGCATCCTGAACTGATTCAAAGGCTTACTTTGAGCAGCGGCGCCGATGCCGGCTTCGCCTTTGATGGAGACGCGGACAGGGTTATCGCATGCGACGATATGGGCCGCATTGTAAACGGCGATAAACTGATGGGAATATGCGCGGCGCAAATGAAAAAAAGCGGCGCACTCAAAAACAACACCGTCGTAATAACCGTTATGTCCAACATCGGCTTGAAAAAGCGCTTCGAAGAGCTTAATATAAACTATGTGGAAACCGACGTCGGCGACCGATATGTGCTGGAAGCCATGCTGAGCGGAAACTATTCCCTTGGCGGTGAACAATCCGGCCATGTGATATTTCTTGATAGAAATACTACGGGTGATGGAATGCTTACCGCCGTACAGGTGCTGAACGTACTTGCAAACAGCCGCGCTAAAATGTCTGATCTGGCTGACGAGGTGCCGTCGTACCCTCAGGTGCTGGTTAACGTTCGCGTTAACGGCGACAGGAACGCGCTGATGACCGACCGTCTTCTGCGCGGTTGTGTAGAGGCAGCCTCAGAGCGGCTTGGCGATGAGGGCCGCATATTGCTGCGCCCTTCGGGAACCGAACCCCTGCTGCGCGTTATGATAGAGGGAAAGCACAAGGAGGAAATCGGCGAACTGGCCATGGATATAGCCGGCGTCCTTGTCAAGCATCACGGCGGCATAATTATTTAAAACTTATTTTAACAAATGATAAGAGATAAAAAGGAGAACCCTCATGGCATATAGCCAAGAATTGATAAGGAATTTTTGCATCATCGCCCATATAGACCACGGCAAGTCCACGCTGGCCGACAGGATGATGGAGCTGACGGATACTGTGGCGATGCGCGATATGGAAGCGCAGCTACTGGATATGATGGATATAGAGCGTGAGCGCGGTATAACGATCAAGGCCACTGCGGTGCGCATGTTCTATACCCACTCCAACGGAAAGCGCTACATGTTCAACCTTATCGACACGCCCGGCCATGTCGACTTTACTTACGAGGTCTCCCGAAGCCTGGCAGCGTGCGAAGGGGCTGTTCTTGTCGTTGACGCGACCCAGGGTATCGAGGCGCAAACGCTTGCCAACGTATACCTGGCGATCGATAATAATCTTGAAATCATGCCTGTAATAAATAAAATCGACCTTCCAAGCGCTAGACCCGAATATGTAATAAAGGAAGTTGAGGATGTTATTGGTCTGCCGGCCGACGACGCCCCCCTTATTTCCGCTAAGATGGGGACAAATGTACAAGAGGTTCTTGAGCGGATAGTCGACGTTGTTCCTCCGCCAAGCGGTAACCTTAACGCGCCGCTTAAAGCGCTGATATTCGATAGCATATATGATAACTACAAGGGCGCCCTGAGCTATGTCCGAATAATGGAAGGAAGCGTGCGGTCCGGCATGCGGATACGCTCAATGGCTTCAGGCAAGGAATTTGAAGTCACAGAGGTAGGCGTGTTTACGCCATCCCTCAAGCCCTCCGACGAGCTGTGCGCCGGAGAGGTTGGCTACATAGCCGCGTCAATTAAAAGCGTGGCCGAAACTAAGGTCGGCGATACTATTACAGACGCGGGAAATCCGGCCAGCGAGCCCCTCCCCGGATATAAGCAGGCCCAGCCGATGGTCTTTTGCGGTATTTATCCCGCTGACGGCGCTGATTATGACGACCTGAGGGAAGCGCTTGACAAGCTTCTTTTGAATGACGCCTCCTTATCCTTCGAGCCGGAGACGTCACAGGCGCTGGGCTTTGGCTTTCGCTGCGGGTTTTTAGGCCTTTTACACATGGAAATAATACAGGAACGTCTGGAACGCGAGTTTGACCTTGACCTTGTCACCACCGCCCCAAGCGTAATTTATAGGGTAAGAACAACTACTGGCGAAGACCTGATCATAGACAATCCTACCAACCTGCCGCCCGTTACGGAAATAGACTATATGGAAGAGCCGATGGTCGAGGCCCATATAATGACGCCCTCGGAATACGTAGGAGCTATAATGGATCTATGTCAGGAAAAGCGCGGGATATTCAGGGATATGACCTACATAGAGGAAAACAGGGTAACGTTAATATATGAAATGCCTTTGAACGAAATAATATACGACTTTTTCGATCAGCTAAAATCCAGGAGCAGGGGCTATGCCTCATTTGACTATGAGCTAAAAGAGTATCAAAGGTCAGAACTTGTAAAGCTGGATTTTCTCCTAAACGGCGATATCTGCGATGCGCTCTCTACAATAGTTCACAAGGACAGGGCTTATTCTAAGGGGCGCGCGGTTGCTGAAAAGCTTAAGGACGTAATACCGCGCCAGCAGTTTGAAATACCCATACAGGCGGCAATAGGCGGCAAGATTATTGCCCGGGAAACGGTAAAGGCAGTGAGGAAGGATGTTTTGGCCAAATGCTACGGAGGCGATATAACCCGTAAAAAGAAGCTGCTTGAGAAACAGAAGGAGGGTAAAAAGCGCATGCGTCAGGTTGGATCGGTCGAACTGCCAAGCGAGGCGTTTATGAGCGTTCTGCGTATAAACTGATGAGCGGCCTCTACGTACACATACCATTCTGTGTTAGTAAATGCGCCTATTGCGATTTTATATCCTTTTCGGACCACAGTCTCATGGATACATATATTGCCGCCCTCGCTAAGGAGGTTTCCATGCGCAGGGCGGCTTTTGACGCGGTTTCCTTTGACACGGTCTTTATTGGCGGCGGCACGCCTTCAATACTTTCTCAAGGCAGGATTGCGCAGATCGTTGATAGGCTAAGAGAAAACTTCATTATTTTAAGCAACGCAGAGATTACTATAGAGGCCAACCCTGGAACTTTGACCCGTGAAAAGCTAACAGAATACATCGACAGCGGGATAAATAGGCTGTCCATCGGGCTTCAAAGCGCTGACGACGATATTTTAAAGCGAATCGGACGCATTCATAGCTTAAAACAGTTCGAGGAAAGCCTTTCAGCAGCGCTCGCGTGCGGTTTGAACAACATAAACGCCGACATAATGTACGGCCTGCCAGGCCAGGATATGGAACTCTGGATGAGGACGCTTGAGTATATTTGCACTGGGGATATAACTCATATATCCGCCTATTCGCTGATACTTGAGCAAGGAACCCCGCTTTACAACGATTTTCTTTTGAACAGGATCCTTCTCCCCTCCCCTGATGAAACGGCGGATATGCAGGATGAATGCGTACTATATCTTGCCTCTAAAGGCTATGAAAGATATGAGGTGTCAAATTTTTCGAAACCGGACTGCCAGTGCAGGCATAATCTGAATTATTGGGACAATCAAGGGTACTTAGGGCTGGGTCTTGCCGCCCACTCAGCGTTTGATATTGGAGGGTGGAGCAGGTGGGAAAATACGGCTGATCTTAAAAAATATATAAAGCTTATAGGCGATGGCGTGCCGCCCGTTGAACGGATTTATCATATCCCCAAAAGGGAAGAAATGTTTGAATGCGTCATGTTGGGACTGCGAAAGACAAACGGGCTGAACCCCAACGCTTTTAAAAAACGTTTTAACGTGGAGTTTATGGATGTTTACGCAAAGGCGGTAACAAAATTGTCCCGCACCGGACTTCTGGTAGCTGGCGCTGACGAAATAAAGCCAACTAAGCGGGGAATGGATATTCTAAACACGGTTTTATTGGAGTTTATGTCCTGATTCGACTTATCGCGGGCATATTAACCTTGAGAAATGCTGGGGGTCAATGGTATAATCGCAATAAAATTATTTATGGGGTATGAGCTATATGGACGATAGAATACGGCGCTTTTTAGATGAAGACGGTCGCTTAAAGCAGCTTCCGGCAAAGCACGGCGTCAGAATGGGGGTCTATTCATATTTATTTTGTAAATTTGATGCCGAAGTCACCTACACGGAAAAGGAGGTTAACGACCTGCTCAAAGCGTGGAGCGCTTATGAGGACTATGTTATGCTGCGCCGTGAACTTGTAGACTATGGGTTCTTATGCAGAACTGCAAACGGGGCAAGCTATTGGCGCAATCCGGATATGCCGGACAGCCTGCCAAGCGGTGAGTAGCCCTCATATAAGTGTATTTTTCTTGCCGCCAGCTTGGTTATAGTTTTATATACATCAAAACATACCGTTTCACTTGCACTTTGTCCATGCTCGTGGTATAATGTCCATCAGTCAATTAGGGAGGTTGTATTTTTATGGATACTTTGAACATTATCCTCAATATCGTGCTCATTATCTGCTCGGGCATACTTGTCCTTTCGGTGCTTCTGCAGTCAACCAAGAGCGCGGGCCTTGGGGGAGCCTTTGGCGGAGACACGCAGTCATTTACAGCGCGTGGCAGGGCGGCAAGCAAGGAAATGAAGCTTCAAAAGCTTACAATAGCTATGGGAATTGTAATAGCGGTTATCGCTATTGCCATGATGATAGTTACAACAATTACTAACGGTTCTAATAACTCCGAGGCGATGAATATCATCAGCAACATGATGCCCATGTAAATTGTCTTGTTTATCGTTGCACAATGTCTGCGGTGTGCGCTATAACGGCCATGCCGCATTTTGTGTATAATAAATCAATTACTTTTAAGCCGTAACTGGAGGCGGGAGGATTAAATGCCTGTAAAAAAGGGAACCAAGCCAATAGCACAGAACCGTAAAGCGCGGCATGAGTATTTTATTGAGGATACTTACGAATGCGGCATAGCGCTTGTCGGTACTGAGGTAAAGAGCATACGCGGCGGCAAGGTCAACTTGAAGGACGCCTATGCCCGCGTTAAGGACAACGAAATGATAGTATATGGGATGCATATAAGTCCATATGAACAGGGCAATATATTTAATAGAGATCCATTTCGCCCACGCAAGCTCTTGCTTCATAAGCGTGAAATCATGAAACTAAAAAAGCTGGCCGAGGCCGACGGATACAGCCTTATACCACTACAGCTTTATCTAAGGGATGGGTTGGTTAAGATGGAGCTTGCCGTCGCCAAGGGAAAAAAGCTTTACGATAAGCGCCGCGACATTGCGGACAGGGACGCCAAGAGGGAAGTGGACCGCAGGATTAAGGAACAGCGCTAATATAGCGCTCCTATAGCCGCTATCAGTCCCTTAACGGTCGCCATTATATCCATAAAGCAGCCGCCGCGCGTTACGTCCTGGCACTGGCTGATGTCAAGCGGTACGTGTATAAAACCGGCGATTGTGCCAGGCAGTTCTTCTGCAGCAATATGAAGCGCGGAATACATCACATGGTTGCACAGGTGCGTTCCCGCCGTATATGAAATTACAGCCGGAATGCCGCAGGCCATAATTGCATCCAGCATCCTTCTCACTGGCAGCGTGCTCAAATAAGCGTCTGGGCCATCCTCTACTATTTTTTTATCCTTAATTATTATTCCATCATTATCCGGTACCCTGTAATCATCGATATTAATTGCTATTCGTTCTATGGTAACAGCCTGTTTGCGCCCGTCCTGCCCCGTACATATAACGGCGTCCGGTACAATGGAATGCATTTTTTCATTAAGTATCGGTACGGCCTTATTGGAAACAGGCAGCAGCAGTTTGCATATATCAATATCTCCCACCCTGTCCGGAATTAACTTTACCGCTTCCCATGAAGGATTTAGGGTTGAATTCCATGGTTCGAATCCTGTAAGCAGCAATTTCATCATCATATCTCCTTATAGATCAATCCCGCCTATATTTCCCGCGGAATAATCAAACCGCCGCGCTATTTTTTAAGTATGGACCTCATATATGACTTCAGCTGTTCCACCGATTGCTCAAAGGCCTGGGTATGGCTGGCACTTCCCTGTGCGCTTTCGGGCCGCCCTCCCCCCTTGCCGCAAAAAAGGACATTAACCGTTTGACAAAGGTCCCTCATGCTCATTTCTACGCCAACTGAACGCATAAGCCTATAGTGAACCATCCCATTCATCAGGCCAAACAGTACCGCTATTGTCTTTTCGCGCTTGCATAGCTGTTCGGTCAGCATTCCCAGGTCATCCTTAAGCACTTCCCCCTCATAGGAAACGGCGAGGGTTATGCCGCCCACGGTTTCAGCACATCCTAACAGCTCACTGGCGCGGTAAACCGCATGCTGGTATGCTAGACGCTTTATAGCATGCTTTGAAGCGGAGAGCTCGTCCATCTGCTTTAAAACAGCCTCGTTTACATTCTGCCATTTCGTGCTGTAGGCCCTGGCAAGCGCATCAATCATGTTCTGCTTTTCTCTATAATCCTGCAACGCGCGCTTTCCGCATTTTAACCATACTCTAATTCCAGACTTATACTTTACATGATCCGTAAATTTTATTATTCCTACCTCACCGGTATTAAGTGTGTGCGTACCACAGCATGTGCATGAATCAATACCCTCAATACTTACAAGCCTTATTTCGCCCTTTAGCCCCTCAGCGCGCTTGCGAAGCGGTATCGTATTAAGCTCATCACAAGTAACTATACGGCTTATGACTTTGATATTCCTGTATACAGCCCTGTTAGCCTCCTCTTCAAGCTGCAATAGCTGTTCATCCGTCAAAGGTTTATCAAAATCTATTGTAACGTAGTCTTGCGACATATGAAAGCCTATGTTTGCGACATCAAACAGCTTCTTTGCGATTCCGGATACAATATGCTCGCCCGTATGCTGCTGCGAATGATCAAACCTTCTTTCAAGGTTAAGCCTGATCGTTACATGCTGCCCTATTTTAAATTCCCCATCGGTAAAAAGCCATACGTCGTTCCCCGCGTCGCGTGCGCTTATAACCCTGAATTTATCTATAAACCCCGTGTCCGACGGCTGACCTCCACCTTCTGGAAAAATTACGGTTTTATCTACCGACACCTCATACCCACCGTCAACCGCGATGCAACCCGTTACCACCGCGTCGCACTCATCCATATGTGGATTATAATAGTATTGCCTGTTAGTCATCCGTAACCTCCTTGGCAATATCCTTAAAGCCCTTGCCGATTACTTCTGTTGCGTTGAACATAATTAGGAACGCTCCAGGATCTACGCGCTTGATCAGCTTAAGGGTTAGGGAAACATCGCCCTTTCTGGCCACGGTCATGAGCATCTTCTTATCCTCATGGGTATAGCCTCCCCTCACCCTTATTTCCGTAACTCCACGGCCCATTTCCTCGGCCAGGGCGTGAAGTATAGCCTCGGCACGGTCGGTTATTATGAAAAACACCCGCGCATAATCAAACCCCTGCATTACCGCGTCTATAACCTTGCCTGAAACAAATATGCTTATTCCCGAATATAACGCAACCTCTATATCTCCAAATATAATCACTGCAATCAAAACGACCACCGCATCCACGGCCATCATCAGGGATCCCGCGCGTATTCTTGGAAATTTGACTCTAAGCACCATGGAAATCGTATCAGTTCCGCCCGTTGCAAGTCCCCGCATAAACAGAATAGCAACGCCTAGGCCTATTGCCGCGCCACCCATCACGGCGGCAAGAAGCAAATTGTCAGTATGAGTATATAGATTAGGTATGAGCGAAACCAGCTCAATGCTCCCTGAATATGCAACCGCAGTGATCGCTGTAGTTATCAAGGCTTTTAGGCCAAACATCTTCATTGCGATAAGTATTATTGGCACCTGCATCGCAAAGGTGAGTACGCCTACGCCTAGGCTAACCCCCACGGTTTCGCTGATAAGATAGGAAAGGGCCGTAGCCAAGCCAGACAGTCCCCCAGGGGCTATATTGTTAGGAATTGTGAACATAACCATGCCAAACGCCATGATCATACATCCAAATATTATGGACACCGCATCCCACATAAAATCGATGAGTGATTTTTTTTGCTTCAACTCCATACCGCGCACCTTTTTCTACAGATTATAAGCCGTTATTACCCACAAAAATATTGCCCCAAAACCCGTTTGAGGCAATGCTGCGTTTTTATGTTGACGTCTGTATAAGTCGGGCATTCCCCAGCTTTTGGCGCCAAAGAATGAGCTTTGCCCTGAGGTGGGCGTCTATTTCCTCATCGCTCATATCATCACCTGGCAAATAGGTTTCAAGAATTTCAAACTCAAGCTGGCCCTCTTTCTCGTTATAGAACTCCTGCAATGGCTTATAAGAGCAGGCGTTTAATTTCAGCTCAAACTCAAGCCTCTTTCTCGCTCCCTCCAGGTTATGGGAAAATCCAACGTATGACCGTCCATCACCGCTGTAAAGACGGTAAATGCCTGTGATAAGCTTCTTCATGATCAGGAGCTTGTCTTATTGGTGGTACCAACGTAACGAATCCTTGATGAATATTTCTTTACCGATACCTCTTCAAGCCATTGTTTTACCTGTTCGTTAAATATTTCGTTCTCCTTATCGGTGAGAAGCTTTTCGTGTATCTCTTCAGCCAGCTCATCATCAAAATCAAGGGTCTTGCTTTCTACCTTTTCAACAAGCATAATGTAATGATATCCGGCTTCCGTCTCAACACGGCCCGATATATCGCCAACCTCTTTGAGCTCTAGGGCCGCTTCAGCAAAACCCTCGTAGTATTTATCTATTATGCTCTCATGTACAAGGTAGCCTTCCTCGGCATATTTTGATCCTTCCTCCATGCCCGGGTCTTCGCCATACTGTTCAATTAGCTTATTGAATTCGTCGATATCAATATCATCCTTATCAAGCTTTGACTCCAGCTCAGCTGCAATAGCATCGACATCCTTCTTTTCCTCTTCATCATCGCTTTGTACAGGGGTGCTCGACGCGCTCGCCTCATCGGGGAATTTAATGAGTATATGCTTAACTTTGATATAACCCTCGGGTATATAAATAGGTCTTACAGTTGAACTTCCTTTGATGTATGCGTCTTGTGCCGTATAATAACCTTCAGGGGACTTGTCATAATCCTCCTTCTGCTTGGTAACCTGTTCGTCATAATAGGCCCTTACCTCATCATCATTTATAGAAGCCACGCTTTTTACCTGCTCTGTCATCTTCTCGGATAGTTTGGATTCAGTATAACTTTCCTTAAGGTTTGCAACATACTGATCGTATGTCATACCGTTTGCCTTAAGATCAGCGACAAGAAGCTCCATTTCCTTGTTCCTAATCTCCGTCTCGTCCGTAACGCTCGAATCGACCTTTGATTTGTATCCTGAAAGAGCGCTCGTTATAGCTTCGTCTATTGACTTTTGTATGTCCGCTTCATCTTCCTCAGTTAAAGTAATATTGTTTTGCTTTGCTTCGTATAATACGACTGCGCTCGAAACAAGCATGTCCATAATATAATCCTGGAATTTATGTAAACCCTCAGTCGTGCTTACATCATAGCCCATCCAAGTTGCAAACATTGCATAGTTGTTGTATGTTGAATAGTAATCAGAATAGTATATCTTTTCACTACCTACCTGAGCGATAACTGGATCCTTTACAGCCGCGGAACAACCGGAGAGTATACCCAACGCGATTACAAGCGCCATAATTAATGCTACTGTACGCGCGGCGATATTCCTTTTGGTCGTCATAATAGTTCTTTCTCCTTTGCAGTTACGTTTAACATACGTGCATATATTCATTACACTCCGATTATTTTATATAATTAGCGCGGCTATGTCAACCTTCAAAGAGCACATATAAGGCAAATATTTAGAATGTAGGCCCATTGTCGGCACACGGCGCGATTTTACGCATTATGATATTAGTATATATTTTCGCTGCGAGTTCAAACTTATTCTCCCAACACATAATATCAATGTATAATGCTTATACCCCATACTTTTAGGAGGTACCTAATATGAAGGTTCTACTTATAAATGGCAGTCCTAATTCAAAAGGATGTACCTATACTGCGTTAAGCTATGTTGCTGAAAGTCTGAATCAAGAGGATATTGATACAAGTATCTTTCACATAGGCGATAATGCGCTCAGAGGATGCAGTGGATGCGGAGCATGCAGGGATAATAACAGATGTGTTCATAAAGATTTGGTTAATGAGGCATTGGAGATAATGGAGAAGTCGGATGGATTGGTAATAGGGTCGCCGGTATACTATGCCTCATCCAATGGCGCGCTGTCTTCCTTTTTAGACCGAATGTTTTATGCGGGCAACTGCTTTTCGTTTAAACCAGGCGCTAGTATAGTTTCCGCGAGGCGTGCCGGAACTACAGCTACGCTTGACCAGCTAAACAAGTATTTTAGCATTTCAGGTATGCCAATAGTATCTTCAAATTACTGGAATATGGTTCACGGAAACAACGCTTCAGAAGTGATTCAGGATGCTGAAGGCGTTCAGATCATGAAAACGCTAGGAAAAAATATGTCATGGCTGCTTAAATGTATTGAATCCAGTGCAAAAGTGGGGATTTTGCCGCCCAAGCCGGAAAAACGTATATACACAAACTTTATACGCTAAACACGGCCATCGATTACCGTTAATATCGAGGTCTGCTTAAGTCTAATAAGTCTAATAATCCTATATCACCCTATGTTAAAGCGCCTAGTTATTTTAGCCTCCTATGGCTAATTCCATTAAGTAAAGCAGGCACAAATTTCAAACAGTGTAAAGCTAACTGGGTTGGATAGGAACAAAAAGGAGGGGAAAATAAAAGAGTAGTTGGAAAGTGGCGCAATCGGCATAGAAAGCGAGGTACCAGGATCCTCTTTCACAATTAAAAGACATTAATTTAAATCATATAAACAGGAAAAAAGCGGTCAATCCATCCCGGATCAACCGCTTCTTCTCTTGTAACCGGCAGCTGCCTATCTTCCCAAGCCGTCTCCAGCTCAGTATTTTCGGTGTTTAAGGGCTTAACTTCTGTGTTCGGTATGAGTACAGGTGGATCCCCTTAGCTTAACCACCGGTT
>DBFNRV010000125.1:0-3466 GCA_048421225.1 Christensenellales bacterium
CTCTTTTTGAAAAACTCCGTGCCATAATTCAACCTCCCCTGTACGACTTAAAATACCAATCTGGTCATATGTATAATAACACCTGCCTCGTAGTAAGTCAACTAGTCCTAAAAAATTTACATATTATGCAAAAGCTGCTCACATGCCACACGAATATAAGTGAATTACATAAAATGATTGCGGAATATCCCTAACGATTACCTACGGTCGTAACTATAGCAAGGACTAAGGGCAGATATAAAGCACACCGCCCGCCGAGGCTTCGCCTAAACTAACTGGTGTATTCTTCAAAACAGGAAATATAAGCTGTTTTATGGGCTTTAGAACGCAAAAAAGAACCGTAACCTCGATATCAAAGGTATCAGAATTATGGTTCTTATTTGTCTAAGGACGCGAGTCTTGATACAACCGCACTTTTTCTGAAAATGAACCCATTAAAGCATCTTTATCAAAATAGGGATACAAATATAAATAGAGGTGCATACCGTTTATGTCATTTCCTCAAGAATAAACTGATAAGCGTATTTTTCAGTTATTTTGTCACATATAGTTAAATCCAGAACATAGAAATTTATATATTTTTGTACGTAGACCGAGCCAGTGGGCGCGTAAAAAAATAAATTGCTTATAATATCGTTTAAGCATTCCGCTTCAAATTCATTCGTTGCATAACTTATGGCTCTAAAACCTTTTCTCAGCTCTACAATATCAACGTAACAATCAAAATCCTTATTAATATCTGTCATGTATTTGTTGATCACATCTTTTGCAAAAGATAACGCGGCCGTAGCTGTTGCCATTGTAATTAAGAAGGAACGATCTCTGTATTTTGCCTTGTGTAATTCCATATAATTAAACACAAACACGAAATATGGATCACTTTTGATTTCTACCTTACCATCTAAAATAGCGATTGAAATCCTACGAAAACGAGAATAATCTTCCATTGCTGCGTCTAATGCATTACTTAAAAATGATAAATTGCATACCTGAAGCATTGTCTTAAAATAATTGTCCAACTCATGTGATTGATTATTTAGCTTTTTACGAATACTGCTGGCCAATGGCATTAGTCCTTCCAAAGCGTCGATAGTCTTAAATAGTGGTTTGCTCAAATAGAATCTGTCATCACTGGTAAAGATATTCATGTTTACAACCTCATACGTGCTTAGTCAGAACCCATTAAACTAAAATCATGTAAGTGCGCCTTTTAATCTACCTCGCACATTTTTTATGTTTGCGTATTTGCACATTAACAGATATAATACTGCCGTGGTGCCGTATAGGTTGTGCAAGGTGGTCGGTACCTTTCGCAGGTTGGATATGGGTTAGAGCCATATCCAGCTGCCACGATATTTAAAAGTGAAACCTGCCGTCCATATCTAAACTCTTGTTTATCGTATTGTCAAGTTGTTATTTATATACAAAAAATGTCCATACGATAGGAGATCAATCAACTGGCAGGGCATATAATATCAGGATTTATGATAGATTTTCTTCAATACTGCTTCCATCCTTAAACTGAAATATTAAGCGTCCAGTTTTATCTACTGTTACGTTATTAATTATTGCACACCAAATCTCTTCATCAAATTCAGCAAGCAGTTGATTTTTTGGCTTCAGCGTTTCGATAAAAGAATTTATATGTGCCCTTTTAGCCGCACGTTTTTTTCGTTGCCGCGACGTTGTGCGTTTTGATTTTGTGCCCTTCATCCGCGATGATAAGGTCTGGCTGCCACGCTGACAGTTCCTTTTCCAGCCGCCACGCCGATTCGTAGTTGATTACCGCTACCTGCAGGGCTTCGCCGCGCAGGTGGCTCAGGGTGTCCGCTTTTTTTGCTCCGCTTCCGGCTAAAACCGCAAGAACGTAATTGAAAGCGGCAAACTTTCGAAATTCTTCCTCCCAAACGCCGAGGATGGAAAGCGGGGCGACCACCAGCAGCCTGCGGATCTCGCCGCGCAGATACAGCGCGCCGATTACAGCGATGCTGGTAATCGTCTTTCCCGTACTCATCTCCATGAGGAGCGCCGCGCCGGATGAACGGACACCGTCTGGCGGTTCCGTCAGGCCAAACTTGCCGCAGACAAAGCGGAACGCCTCCCGCTGGTGCCGGTAGGGAACCGCCTTAATCGGAAGCGGCGACTTGTCCTGCTCCATGCGCGTTTTCACTCCTTTCCGGCGGCTCCATCAGAGCCAGCTTCTTTGCCAGCCGCTTTGATACCACGCTGATTGCTGTGAGCACCCCGATCAATTCTTCGGTCGTTTTGCTGCTTTGCGTGGGTAGCGCGGCCTGCTTTGTCCTTTTCATTTTCATCACCTCTTTTCAGGGGATGAAAAACCCCCTCACTTTCCAAAGGAAAGCAAGGGGGCAAGTGGTCACCAATTATTTAATTCTTCTCGCAACTTTTTCAGAATTCTTTCCTTTTGTTTATGTACAGCCGTTGTTGACCGCCCCATTTCATCAGCTATTACTCGTTCGGACTTGCCTTTGTTAAAAAGTTCATCAATAAGATACTGTTCTTCATAGGTAAGTTCTTTAAAGGCAGCAAAAAGCATCCCAATCAATAGCTTGCCCTCAACAATAACATCAATTTCTTGTTTATCCGGTACACAATAACCATCTTCGACTAAGGATTCATATGATAATTCCATCTTAGAGCGAATCTTTCTTTTCTTGGCCGCTCGCCATATTGGTTGTTTATAGATTCGGTAAACTTTCTCTGTTACTACTATCTTTTTTCCGTCAATCCAGAGATAATATTCTTTTGCCATGTTAATACTCCTTTCTTTGTTTTTAAGCAAAAAAAGGAGTAGGTGGTGATCGGCAACCAGCAGAATAAAGATGCCGTTTCAAACAGAATTTATTTTTAGCGCTTACATCTGCTGGTGTAAGAACCAGATTATAGCTATATAGAAATACCCATATTATCAACCTCCGCTAGATGTATTTATTGAATTGCAGTGCCATCTCCAGATGTTTTCAGACTCTAACAATTCTTAAGTTCACAAGCGGATTAAAATATACAAAAATACCTCTATATTTGACTTATTTTTTTATATGAACTGTTTTTTTCTTATATTTTGTCAACTAAAAAAACCGCAGGAGACTTGCAATCTCCTGCGGTTTCAGGCCGTCGACTGCCTTTGTCGATGGCCTGAGCCGCCAGTTGGCGGCTATAGAACTTTAAAATTAATTCTTTGTTTGAGTTTGCGCTGCTAGAATATCAAACTCAGGCGCCATCTTGACTGTAGCAGGAGAACTTAATCCATATTTATGCGCTGCCTTTCTAATATACGTCTTGTATTCTCTAGGACATTAGTTCTTATTGTGTTTACTTTTGATTTCTTCATATTAACCTCCTGATTTAGAAGCTTTAGGCTTCTATTATTATGCTTATAGATTACAGTATTTGTTTTCCAAAGTCCCACGAATTCATATACTTTTTTGACTTATTTTATATTGTT
>DBFNRV010000126.1:0-4147 GCA_048421225.1 Christensenellales bacterium
CCCTGATACTTCTTTTCTCCATATGCATAAAGGTTTGCCTTTTCATTCCTATATTCAGGCTTAAATATCTGTCTTGAGGAATTAACCATAATAGTATTCCAGGTATCAAGCATAGCTTTATCGCATGTAGGCCAATCTGACAGGCTTTTCCCTTCTGGTGTATAAAGCTGGTCGTCTACAGTGTCCCTCACATCGCAACCCCTGTCCCCCTGGGGCTTTAACACTCTATACCAGCCAAAATGCTTAATAGCTAACGCAAATGCCTGCTTGTAGTCCTTCTGCCTGCTTTCATAACCTTCCTCACATACCATGACCACACGACAATACTGCTTGAAATCAGGGGTTTCTATTTTGTTTTTTGATACTCGCAGTACTTTTATGCTGGTAGGCATAACCCCGTTATAGGATGCAACGTCCTTAAATTCTTCACTAAATTTATCCGATATGGAAAACCCCCTGCTCTCATCGGGAAAACGGGCTTTAAAATAATCTGAAACCCGTATCCTGTCGGGCTCAAACTCAGCTACTTCATCAGGCAGGGGCAGTTTATTGTCTATTATTTTCAATTCTCCATCGATTACTCCGCATACAATACTTGCATAATTAGTCCCGTTAAAGAAGTACTCGTTATCATTATATACCTCCATATTGCATTCAACAAGATAGTTTCTCATGTCCTTTATCTGCTGTAAGGCTGTCGTGTTTTGCATTCGCAAGTCCGGAACTTCCGAATATTGGGTTTCGGTTATATCGGCAAGTACCCGCACTGATTTCAAATCAACCGATTTTATTACGGCGACCCCTATTTGCTCTTTAATGAGCATGGGCAATGCCATTGTCATATCCGTTTTGAAAACGCCGCCTAACGAGGCAAGATATGCCTCATAGTCATTATCGTTTATGGCGCTATAATACTGATATATCAAGTCGATATGGTTTTTAGTACTTATTTGCTCGTCAATAGCGCCGGCCAGCGGCGCCGCCCCGGCAAGCATGAAGGCCAGCGCAATTAGCATGGAAATCAGCTTTTTCATATAACTTCTCCTTTCTTTGTCATATGTACAGCATATCGGTAAACAGAATTTCTTTCTATGTCGCTTTTTGCAAATAAAGGTTATTATACGGTTTTATACAGCATATTCAATCCTACTTCGAATATGCATTTACAGCGCACGTTGCGCCAGGAGCTTTGCGATAAATTCGGCTTACAGCACCCCGCCCTTTCATATCATGTGTCAAAGCTGCTTTCAGCGGGCTTCGTTACGACCGAGCTGGCCGGCGAGAAGACCTATTACAGCGCTGACCGCTCCGTGATCGACGGTTTCATAAGTAATTTTACCCAACAGATGGGCTGATTTGGTTTGGGAGGCGGACTGGCGGGATCCACCGCGGGATTTCATCTTCGGCCTTAACGTACGAAAGGGAATATTGGATGCGGGCCTGTTCTGGATCATCCGCGTGGTTGTTGCTTTTCCGCTTAGCCGGCAGTATCGCGGGTATGCGGCATGGGCTTATGCTGTCTCCCAAGCCGGAAATGCTGATCGTGAGGTGTCCAAGTATAAGTTCGCACCGCGCCTACGGCGCGGTGCGAAGCGTACAAAGCCTAAGAGATTATTGATCTTCGCTCTTTTTGGCCTTAAACAGCCGGTTAAGCGCCGCCACGGCGGCCATTATCACCGCCACCACCACAAAGATTCCTACAAGCCCCTTTGCCGTAAGCAGCAACGCCTCAGATAGAGTGTCGGGCGAAAACTTCAGGGTGAACGCCTCTGAGGAGGCCGTTTCTTCCCCAGTAGTATTAACAGGCTCCAGGCCGTTTGTTTCGGTATTTAAAAGATATTTCATTAAAATGCTCCTTCCCGTTACCCGATAATGGATTCGACAAGCGTTATTATCAGTCCGCCCGCGATTACAGACGCTATCTGGCCGCTCACGTTCGCGCCCGCCGCATGCATCAGAAGGAAGTTATGCGGATCCTCCTTAAGCCCCATCTTGTGCACAACCCGCGAAGACATTGGGAACGCGGATATGCCGGCCGCGCCGATCATGGGGTTGACCTTGTTTTTGGAGAACAGGTTTATGAACTTTGCGAACAATACGCCGCCCACCGTGTCAAAGATAAACGCAATCAGACCCAAGCCGATTATAGCCAGCGTGGCCGTAGTTACGAACAGCTCCGCGCGCATCTTGAAGGCCACGGATATGCCAAGCACCAGCGTTATCAGGTTGGCAAGCTGGTTCTGCGCGCTGTCGCTCAGGGATTTTAGCACACCGCATTCGCGGATGAGGTTTCCAAACATCAAAAAGCCGATGAGCTCCGCGGATTTAGGCGCTATCGTGCCCGCTACCACGGTTACGATTATGGGAAACAGTATTCTTGTCGCGTGGGATATTGAGCTGGGCTTATACGGCATTTTGATGCAGCGTTCCTTTTTGGTGGTTATCGCCCTTATAACGGGGGGCTGCACAATCGGGACGAGCGCCATATACGAATATGCCGCCACCATTATGGGGCCCTGGAACCTCGAATTGAAATAGTTGGCCACATATATGGAAGTGGGGCCGTCGGCCGCGCCGATTATCGCTATTGAAGCGGCGTCGTTCAGGTCAAAGCCGATCAGGCGGGCCATAATAAGGGTAAAGAATATTCCAAACTGGGCGGCCGCGCCAAACAGGAACATCTTTGGGTTTGATAACAGCGGCCCAAAGTCGATCATTGCGCCTATGCCTATAAACAGCAGCAGTGGAAACAGTTCCGTTGCAATCCCCGCGTTGAACAGCGTTTCGATAGCGGCTATGTTTACAAACGGAAGGTTGACTATAATCGCGCCAAAGCCCATTGGAAGCAGAAGCGTAGGCTCCATATCCCGCCGTATCGCAAGGTATATCAGCAGGCCGCCGATCAATATCATTAGCCCCTGCTGCCACGTGAAATTGGCAACGTTTGAAAACAGGTCGAGAAATTCCTGCAAAATGAACCACATCCCTTCAACAACTATAGTTATTAGCCTGCGCTGCCCGCCCAATACGGTCCGGCTAATAAAAAGACCTTTGCTTTGAGCGCTAAAACAAAGCAAAAGTCTCATCATTGGACAAACGCATCCAAGGCCGGAGCGGGCAAGATGCCGTATTGACGCCCCAAACCACGCCGCAATGAACGGCGCCAATTACTCCCCTTTACCGTTCAATTATATTAGCATAAAAAGGAAACGTCAATAAAAAATAGTTTACACTTAACGCTTCAATTCACTCTAAATAAAACGATAAAACAGAGATAGTCTGATTATAGTCATAAAAGCTTGGTAGATTATATATCAATGAGCTTCATTCAATCTTCTGCATGTTCTGTTTCTTGCCGTCGATCAAATAATCATATGATACTCCAAACACACGGGCAAGTGCCCACAACTCTATATCAGATACGTATCTTTTATTTGTCTCTATACGAGTAATGACGTTTTTATCCATATCCACGCCAATTAGCTGCAGTTTTCTAGCCAGTCCTCGCTGCGACAGGCCAGTGGTTGCACGCAGCTCCTTCAATCGCTGGCCTATTAAGTTTTTACTACCGTTATGGCTAACTGGTTTTGGCATAAAATCCCCCTCTCCCCTTTGAAATTAAAACAATAATATTGATTTTATACCCATAATATGGTATAATAGGTTGTAAAAGTGATACAAAATGGCGCGGTCAAACATTCCGCAAGAGATGGAGGTGACTGATATCAAAACCACGGGTATTGTAAGAGAGATTGACGACTTTGGACGGGTAGTTCCGCCGGCTGAATGGAGAAGGATCAACGGAATCGAGAACGGGAGCAAAGTTGAGATGTCCATAATGGGCGAATGTCTGGTGCTTCGCAAGTTCGCCCCGGGCTGCAGTCTATGCCACAGGGAATCCAAGACCCTAGTGGATTATCGTGGATTCAGCATATGCAAGAAGTGCATTGCTGAGATTAAAACACTGGAGTAAGAAAGCGTAAAGCTCAAGCGAGCCGCGCGCGGACTTGTCCGGCAGCTATTGATCAAAGGCGCGCGCCGCCGTACCCCGCACATTACGGCAGGCAGGGCGCAGGGCTGTTGCATTTCCATCAAAGCATGCCAAGCTTAGGCAGGAAATTGCAATAGCCCTTTTGTTTTCTTTTTA
>DBFNRV010000127.1:0-5464 GCA_048421225.1 Christensenellales bacterium
TTTATAAGGCATTGACATATTACTTATAACCTGCTAAAATTATCTACTGTCGGCGGGTGAAAGATAGATGCTTGCACCGAGTGGAATGCCCATGACGAGATATGCGCCTGTAGCTCAGCTGGATAGAGCAACGGCCTTCTAAGCCGTGGGTCCGGGGTTCGAGTCCCTGTAGGCGCGCCAGCTTATGGTGGGTATAGTTCAGATGGTTAGAGCGCCAGATTGTGGCTCTGGAGGTCGTGGGTTCGAATCCCACTACCCACCCCATTTACCTATGGAGCTAAGCGCATTGGGGTGTCGCCAAGCGGTAAGGCACGGGACTTTGACTCCCGCACTCGTAGGTTCAAATCCTGCCACCCCAGCCAGAATTTGACCCGTTAGCTCAGTTGGTAGAGCATTTGACTTTTAATCAAAGGGTCCGGAGTTCGAGCCTCCGACGGGTCACCATTTTTCTGGCGCCGGGAGGGGTTTTGTTTTTAATTTATAAGGGCAGCTCTACGAACCAGATATTAAAACAGAAATTCAGGTAATTATAAACGCTACGTCTAAACCTTTGATTACTACTTTTATAAGATGTCTTTTAAATTCTATTTGATCCGCAATCGGCTGGCCAAAATTCGTAGGCCTTGGAGTCATCCGATTTATTATCAGCTCATAATTTACAAAGAATAATACGCTTAAAAAAGCGCAAGCCCTAAAACCAACATCCAATCCGCCATTGTAAAATTGGTGATGATGGAGAATAGCAATTTGGCTATATTCATTATCAGAAGCAACACCATAGAAATTTATTCCGCCTGAATGAATTTTATAATTAAGCCTAGGATTTACTTACAAGGCAAATCTGTCCGAAGGGACGAGTGGCTTACGGGCGATTGTCCGGCCTTATAATTTCGTATGTACTAAAAAACATAAAGTTTTAAAGTATTTTTGATACTGTCAAATTTCGTCAAAACAAGTGCTAATCCGCGCGGAATTTGAATTACAATTATATACAAAAAATGATATACTTAACTTGTAGTAACGTCATAACAGGAGGTATTACAATGAAAAAAGTTATATCTGTAACACTGATCCTCGTATTTTTAACCGTTGGGCTAACCCCTTTAGCTCATGCCGTGGAAAGCAGGATAGATGCCGCAGACGATAAGGAATTCATTTGCGAGTATCTAAAAACCATTAATGAAAAGGATTATGAGGCATACATTAATATGCTGGGAGGTGAGTTCAAGTCCGTCATGGAACCGGTTCTGTCATCGTTAATTGACGATAAAATGGGGGTTGGGGCTATAAAGTCAATAGAACTTAGAACCTTTGAAGTTATGGCCGACCTGTCCGAAACGGAGTACTCAGAGATAGAGGAACTCCAACCGTCATATATGAACAGTACACGCCATAGGCTAAAAAATTATCTGATAAAATGCGAGATGGAAGTTTATCAGGACAATGCTTATTACTTTAATGGCGTTAACTATTTAAGCATAACCTGCGGAACCATTGATGGCGTTAAAAAGATACTGGATAACAGGCTGCCGCTGCCCGATGTTGTAGCTGAGTACGAGAATGACAGGTCGCTTGTAAAGGATTACTTCAATATTAGGTTTTCAGAGGAACGCGGAGGTTTCTATATATCTGACAGATTCAGCGAAGAATTTAAGGAAGTTGCTAATTATAGCGGTACTATGCCTACATCAATTAACGTGCTGCGTGTGACGAAAAACAGAGTTGACAATGTGAATTTCAAACAGTATTGCCGTGTTGTTATGGCTTGCGAAGAGGGGTATGAAAACAGGCAGACAGACTATAAGAAAGCGTTTGCAATAGCAATTAAGCATTTTGGCTGGTTTAGATATTTAAAACCAAGACCTGATCCCGCCTATCACATTAGAGACGATAATCACGACCAAGTATACAACCCTGAGCTTCGCAGCCCATCTAGCTATCCAACGTGTGACAGTGCAATGCTTTCAACGTGGAATACTATAATGGTAAATTCAGACAAGCAATTATTTAAGCCATTTTATTACAACGAAGGGCCTGATGCTGACCTTGGAACCACACAATATCAAGGCACAATGTATGAATATGAAGTTTGGAAGTCATTGGTTCCAAAGGGAATGAACTATATAAATGTGCTTAAATACTATTATAGCAACTGCAAGGGGACATCAACCGGCCAGATAAGGGTTTGCAGTAACCATACGGGAAGTTATACTAATATAACCGCAACAACACACAAGGTTAACGGCTGTACTACATGTAAGGTTAATATAGTGGAAAGCCATAGCTTTAGATTGCAGGGAAATAATCAGATCTGTACAAAATGCGGACATTCCGTTACTGTGATGGAAATACAACCCCCCATATTTGTGCGAAACGCTTTAATTGTACAAAAATGATTTAAGGAGCGAAATAAATGAAAAAAACGTTGATAGCTATTGTTATGCTATGTATGGCTTTTATTCTGGGCTGTACAAGCGACGCGATAAATCCTACAGGTGAACCGATGGAAGGCCCTGCCAGTCCAACGGTAAACGCCGCAACTCCGTCGCCAACAGTAAATCTTGGGGGCGGGCCTACCCCTGCGCCAAGCGTTAGATTCTGTGACGAACCCGCCGAATACTTAAGGTTGGAACAGTTTTTACGTAACTTTGATTTTGGCGATGCGGAAAGGCTTGAATTATATCCAAAAAGGCTAAATGATGGTTTATTACGAGCATCTTATTATGATAAACCAGTTGAAGACGCTCTGGTTCTTTTATGTGAAACATCCGATTTAGAGTATTCAGATATAATTTTGCCTGGAAGCATAGACCACTATACCGGTCTTCATGTTATTAATTTAAGGCAACTTGAAGTAAATCCTAAATACGATTCTAAGTCAAATAATGATGAACCCTATTATCTTATAAATAATATTGAAAGATTCGTCTACACGAATCAGACAGTAATTCTTTTAAATGGCTATGGAATTACAGAAGCATCCTATCCCGTACTTTCTCCGTGGTTGCCATTTTCTTTGAATGATTATATAATGTATGATATTGATCGTAATATAGAAGGAAAGAAAGTGGAGGGCATATCATATTGCATTTACAGGATATTTTACTGCGAAAACGAGATATTATCGTTAGAGCAACTTTATGATATTGATGCTGACGGACGGAGCTGGGGATATAAAGAGTAGAGTGACTTTAAAGCAAATAGAATTATTAAGAGGTGAAGAAATGAAAAAAACGTTGATAGCTATTGTTATACTATGTATGGCTTTTATTCTGGGCTGTACAAGCGACGCGATAAATCCTACGGTTGAACCAACGGAAGGTCCTGCCAGTCCAACGGTAAACGCCACAACTCCATCGCCAACAGTAAGTCTTGGGGGCGGGCCTACCCCTGCGCCAAGCGTTAGATTCTGTGACGAGCCTGAGGAATATTTAATATTAGAGGAGTTTTTAAGAAGTCTCGGTTTTGGTGATGATCAGAGGTTAGAGCTTTATCCCTCCAGGCTTAAAAATGGATTATGGCGCGCTTCGTTTTATAATAAACCAATAAAAAATGCTCGGGTTTTGTTATGCGTAACAGATGATATGGATTATCCGGAGTTTTCTATTCCTGGCCGGGAATTTAGAGTCGGTCAAAACGCAATAAAGGTTAAATTCGCCGATATTAATCCCGAATATGATTTAGCGGATAATAAAGATGTGCCTTATTATTTAGTTGATAAAGAGGCAACGAAGATGGTCTATTCTGATGTAACTATTATTATGCTTAATGGATTTGGTATAACAGATTTTTCATATCCTATACTAACGCCACGCCTGCCAGGAGCGTTAAACAACTATGTGAAATACGATTACGAACGTAAAATAGAGGGTGAAGAAGAGACATACGAAGCGCATAGTCTGTATGAAATATATTACTGTGAAGATGAGATAGTATGGATAGAACAGGTTAGGGACATAGGCATAAGGGGCAAGGATTGGGAATATAAGAAATAGGCCGTTGAACTGCAGAGGGCGTTAGGGTCATTTAAATGTCCTCAACGCCCTATATAAATATCTATTTATATAGTTGAAATTGAATTTAATTATGTATAAAATAACTTGAAAGCCATTGCTTTTGGAAAATGAGCAGGTCTATACAAAATGCGGACATTCCGTTACTGTGATGGAAATACAACCTCCCATATTTGTGCGAAACGCTTTAATTGTACAAAAATGATTTAAGGAGTGAAAGAAATGAAGAAAACGTTGATAGCTATTGTTATGCTATGTATGGCTTTTATTCTGGGCTGTACAAGCGACGCCACAAATCCTGCTACTGAACCGACAGATGTTGTCACAAACATCACAACACCATCCGCTACTTCCAAAATTAATCATAGTGATGAACAGTCGCCAATACCCACTGTAGAGGAAGCGTACACAAAATTGGAACAGTTCTTACGCGATCTTGGCTTTGGAGATGACGAACAGCTTGAACCGTCCCCTTCCAGGTTAAAAAATGGTCTTTGGAGAACATCATTTTATGATACACCGGTTAAGAGGGGGCTTGTGATGTTATGTAAAACAGAAAATATGGCGTATCCGGAAAGCACAATCCCAAACGGCGGGGAATATCGCTTAGGCACATATGCAATAAATGTGAGATTCGTAGACGTCAATCCGGAATATTATAATCCTGAAACTAATGCTGACGCCCCATATTATCTGGTTCACACCGAAGAAACCAGTATGATATATTCAGACGCAACTGTTATCCTTCTTGACGGATTTGGCATAACTAATACATCTTATCCGGTGCTAACTCCGACTCTGTCGTGGGAGTTAAACAACTATATAAAATATGATTATGATCGAGTTATAGAGGGTGAAAAGGAATCTGGTCAACCACATAGTCTATATGAAATATACTATTGCGAAAATGAAATAGTTTGGATTGAGCAGCTAAACGATTTAGGAGTCAAAGGCAAGGATTGGGAATATAAGAAATAGGCCGTTGAACTGCAAAGGGCGTTAAGGTCATTTAAATGTCCTCAACGCCCTATATAAATATCTATTTATAAAATTGTTGAAATTGAATTTAATTATGTATAAAATAACTTGAAAGCCATTAATTTTGGAAAATGAGCAGGTCTATACAAAATGCGGACATTCCGTTACTGTGATGGAAATACACCCCCCATATTTGTGCGAAACGCTTTAATTGTACAAAAATGATTTAAGGAGTGAAAGAAATGAAAAAAACGTTGATAGCTATTGTTATGCTATGTATGGCTTTTATTCTGGGCTGTACAAGCGACGCGATAAATCCTACGGTTGAACCGACGGAAGGCCCTGCCAGTCCAACGGTAAACGCCGTAACTCCATCGCCAACAGTAAGTCTTGGGGGCGGGCCTACCCCTGCGCCAAGCGTTAGATTCTGTGACGAGCCTGAGGAATATTTAATATTAGAGGAGTTTTTAAGA
>DBFNRV010000128.1:0-32797 GCA_048421225.1 Christensenellales bacterium
GGTTTTTTAGCCGACGGACTTGAGTCAGGAAAATACAGGATAAAAAAGCTCTTTTTTGACCCATACGATGAATCAAGGGTGTTTGAGGGGATTGCGGAGTTTTCAATAGGTATGCCTTAACCATTTTGGCGGAATGAACAAGCGGCTGGGCTAGAAAGGGCCAATAGGCCGCGCGTTTATCTTAGGGATGGATGCAAATTATAACCATTCATACTAGTTTGAGCTTTAATATCTCAAATTTTAGACGATTTACTTAATTGCAATAAGTTTTGCCCACTTTTTACTTGCATGCAAACCCAACCTATGCTATAATTCCAAAGTTAAAACGCACTTGCGGTGATCTGCAAAAGGTTGCCCGCCATACGGTGGGTTTTCTGCTGATATGAAGCGCAAGGTGGGAAAAACAAGGAGGAAATAAAATGTCAGTAATTTCAATGAAGCAGCTCCTCGAAGCGGGAGTCCATTTTGGCCATCAGACGCGCCGCTGGAATCCGAAGATGAAGGAATATATCTTTACCGAACGTAACGGCATCTATATCATTGACCTTCAAAAGACTGTCAAGAAGATCGACACCGCGTACTCGTTTGTTCAAGAGGTTTCGGCAAACGGCGGCAACGTATTATTCGTTGGGACAAAGAAGCAGGCTCAGGAATCGATAGAGCAGGAGGCAAGGCGCTGTGGAATGTATTATGTAAACCAGCGTTGGCTTGGCGGTATGCTCACCAACTTTAAAACAATCCAAACCAGGATTGCAAAGCTTCGTAAAATTGAACAGATGGAGGAGAATGGCGATTTTGACCTGCTGCCCAAAAAGGAAGTAATTAAACTTAAAGCGGAACAGGAAAAACTGGAAAAGAACCTTGGCGGCATCAAGGACATGAAACAGCTCCCCAGCGTGATGTTCGTAGTTGACCCCCGCAAGGAACACATAGCCGTGCTGGAGGCGATAGCGCTTAAAATACCGATCGTTGCCATAGTCGATACCAACTGCGACCCGGACGAAATTGATTATGTAATCCCAGGAAACGACGATGCTATTAGAGCGGTTAAGCTGATAGCTGGCAAGATCGCTGATGCTGTACTTGAGGGCAAACAGGGAGAACAGTTTGAGCCGGACGGCGAGGTTCAGGACGACGCAAGCACCGTAGCTGAAGAACCTGATGATTTTTAATTGTTAATAAACTAATAGCCGGGGGGTCGCGGCCCTCCGGCATTGTCCTAAAAATTAAGGAGGTATAAATAATGGCGGAATTTTCAGCAAAAGACGTAATGACCCTGCGTGAGATGAGCGGAGCAGGAATGATGGACTGTAAAAAAGCTCTTTTAGAGTGTGAAGGCAATATGGAAAAGGCCATGGATTACTTAAGGGAGAAGAGCCTTGCGGCCAGCGCAAAAAAGGCCGCTAGAATAGCCGCCGAGGGAATAGTGGACTCCTATGTGCATATGGGAGGAAAGATTGGCGTTTTGGTTGAAGTCAACTGCGAAACAGATTTTGTAGCAAAGACCGACGACTTTAAGACACTGGTTCATGATATCGCAATGCATATAGCGGCTGCTAAGCCGACATGCGTTTCCAAGGAAGAAGTAAACCAAGAAGATATCGAAAAAGAAAAGGAAATACTTCGCGCACAGGCTATGAACGAGCCAAAGCCCAAGCCTGAGCACATAATTGAAAAGATGGTTGAAGGCCGTATAGAGAAATATTACAAGGAAATCTGCCTGCTTGAGCAGCCGTTTGTAAAGGATCCGGATAAAACCGTTGGCCAGCTTATAAACGAATCGGTTGCAAAAATCGGCGAGAAGATAAGCGTTCGCAGATTCGTTCGCTATGAGATGGGCGAAGGCCTGCAAAAGCGCGAGGATAACTTCGCCGAGGAAGTTATGAGCCAGATGGGAAAATAAATGTAAACCACCAACTTTGGATTTCCTAATTTATAAAATTCGTTTTCCAAAGTGGTGAGAACCAAGGTATAAAAAGAACCACTCAAAAGTAGTAGATGCATTCGCTCTACTACTTTTTTGTGCGTCAAATTACGGGTTTGGATGGTGGGCGGATGGGCAGGTGACAATAGGTAACAGGCTGTAAACCTAGCCCCTATCGATCGCTAAAATAATAGGTTTTTAAGCCGCTTTTACATGGAACGATCAAAACACAAACACTACCCGCAAATACGCTTAATATAGGCATTTAATAGGGGGTATGAGTGAATAATAGCACAGGCGAGTAACTGGGCGAAACCCATGCACTTGCGAGAGCTAAAATATTGAGGTTTAAGCTGTATTTCCAAGGAGTTTTAGACAAAACTCTACACCAGCAAGTAAAAGAGTGCTTTAAATGGGCTTTTAATTAGGGCTTGTAGGTAGTTGATTACATGCATGTTCAGGCCATTGGTGCAGACGACATATTGCACATATGCATTAATGGTTCCCTAAGTGAATCACTTGGCAAGTGAATGATGGTATTGATTTGATCTTTTATAAACTCGGCAAGGTCATACTTCATGAAATACATTGAAATGTTGAATAGGGATTCATGACTTAAAAAACTGTCTATTCAATGAATAGTATTGTTTTCTGAATAATTGATTTTGTGAGAAATTAAAAGATTATATGCCATTATGGTAACATAATCCTTTTCATGGGTCAATAAAAGCATTTGTCGAAAAATGGTAAATATAAATACATCCCCCGAATTTTGCACATACTAAATATTGCTTGACAATACATTTTATATAAAGTATTCTAAAGGTATATTAGTAAGAAAGGTAGGTTTATAATATGAAAACGAAAATTATATGTAGTGTAATGGTGTTAATTATGCTGGCATCGGTTTTTCCTTCCGCATTAGCATTGGATGAAACACAAAAACCTATACCCGCCGACTTACAGGCCTTAATTGATAAAGCCTATGATCCAAACAATGATATCGGTGAATCGGATTGGCAGAGAATTATAAATGAGGGAGGAAAAGCTACCGAAGATTTATTAGATTTTATTGATTCCATAGCATTAACCCGTGATGTCTATTCATCGGGAGGGGTTGATTATATGGAAGACGATCCATCCTTCGATAAAAGCGGCAGCATGGATACAGTAGAATACGATCTTTTCTCTAAAACCGAAAAGAGAGTCAATAATGATTATATCTTCGATATTGTCCCAGAAGAAGACCCATTAAGTGACAGCATAGAGGGATTAGTGGATGGTAATGCACTATCACTCATGCCAAAAGCGTATCCGTATAATTGGTTTGAGTACAGTCCTCAGAGTTATGCTGATACTAGGTCGACTTATTATCCGATTTAAAAGTAATGGAGCGTGGTACAGTGGAACCGCATTTAAAATTGGAAATAGATACTTAGCGACAGCGGGCCATAATATTTATGATTACAAGTCAAAAAGTTGGTCTACAAACTTTACACTTACTCCTGCGCAGAGTGGCACAAAAGGCCATATGGGTCAACAACATCGATAGGTATAGAAGTGGCGAGCCGTTGGTATAATAACAATGATTCAAATTATGAGTGGGGTATGATAAAGGTTGAAAGGGTTCTTGTTTCAGACCGTCTTTCACAACTCCTTGTAGACAATGTAACTGGTTGGACTGTTAGATCACAAGGCTATCTTGAGTTATCAGGTGGACACTATATGCATCTGATTAGAGATAGAGTTATAAACTCATGGGCTAGACGTTGTACGGCAAATATGGCGTTAGATAAAGGGAAAAGCGGGGGGCCTGTTTTAGATGAAAGAAAATACGCTATTGGGATTATTATTGGTCAAAAGGGTGATTTTGTAAAATTTGAAAAGAACTTATATAACTTGATAGCCACTTATAGAACAAAGGCATAGTATTATAGTATAATATCTTAACTAGTTAAAAAGGGGGAGCAAAAATGAGATATAAAAAAACCGTAATATTACCTATGCTTTGTGTTCTTGTGGTGATATCGATATTACTTCTGTCAGCCTGCTCAAAAGAACCTAATATCAATGAAGATATGAAGCGCTTCTATGAGGGCAATAAAGATAAATTGCCAGAGTGGATGACCGAGAGTAATTATCGTGATGTGTTACGACCATATTTTGAGGAGGGGAATCTTAGCGGATCACCAGTTGGAAGCGAATCTTCCCGTTTTACACCAGATGAATACACAACATTCTATGATCTTCTAAAAACGTTCATGGGTGAAAACGGATACTTTGACCCTCAGTAATACTTCAAAACTCATAAACTGATTAAACGCGCTATACAATTCTGCTGGCGCGTTTTTTGTTTGAATAGCATAAGCTGCTTGATGGATTGTAGTTGCGCTTTGCGTGGGAAGAAAAAGAGTATGGCCCTGATGAAATTCATAGGCAAAGATACTATACTGGACTTATAACATCAAGGTTCAGATGCTGGAAGTTTCACCAATTGCGAACAGCACAATAAAACGCGATCACTGGGCGGATCCGTTGAGGTATACGCCATATTTCAGTGCGTAGCACATTAGGGATTGCCTGTACTTCATGTTTTGTGTTACAGTATTCATGAGGGATTTGCACTTCCTTTCGGCATTTGTCCGTTGTTGATAAACTCAAAATAACCGATTTGTGCCAATCCTTCACTCTTTTTTTCCTTCTCGACTGTCCAATATGTATTGTAGTCCTACAGAGAAAGATTATAAAATTTTGCCGCATTGAGGAAATATTAGCGCTTGTTATGCTATAATTATGATGTTATGCGGTTATAGGAGGAAATCTATGACGCCACAATATAAACGAGTACTGTTAAAACTTAGCGGCGAGATGCTTGGCAAAGACGGCAAGGTTCTATCGGACGAGTCCCTGCGCAATACCGCCAAACGTATAAGACTGTTGCATGATATGGGCGTTGAAATCGGCATTGTGGTTGGCGGCGGCAATATAGTCAGAGGAAGGAGCGCGGAAGGCATGGACCGTAATCGCGCCGATCATATGGGAATGCTCTCCACGGCTATCAATGCGTTGGCCCTTCAAGACGCCCTTGAGAGGGAGGGTATGCCGTGTACGGTTCTTTCCGCTATCGAGATGCAGCGGTTCTGCGATACCTACAGCGCGCGCAAGGCGAAATTTGAACTGGAAAAATCCAATGTCGTAATATTCGCCTGCGGAACGGGTGTCCCGTTTTTTTCGACGGATACGGCTGCGGCGCTTAGGGCGCTGGAGATAGGCGCTGATGCGCTTTTGCTGGCGAAGAGCGTAGACGCGGTATATTCGGCGGATCCAAAGCTTCATAAGGACGCGGTCAGATATTCGAAGCTTACATATGATAAAGTTATCAGGGATAATCTAAAGGCTACGGATATATCGACAATAACGCTGTGCAGAGAGCACAATATGCCGATTTTGCTTTTTTCGATGGCGGATGCTTCAAGCTTTATTGAGGCGGTATGCGGAGGAAATTCCGGTACTATTATAAGCGGTTAATGGTTTATTTATAATTGATTTTAATGAAAGTTTTGGGTAAAATGTAACTCAAATACGCCTATAAGAAACGGAGGTAATATTGTGGATATAATCTCAGTAGCAACGGATAAGATGGGTAAAACAACGTCTGTATTAAAGCGGGATCTGGGCGCAATACGAGCGGGCCGCGCCAATCCCCAGGTGCTGGATAAAATTATGGTGGATTACTACGGCACGCCTACCCCAATAAACCAGATGGGCAATATAAGCTCTCCAGAGGCGAGAATGCTTGTAATTTCGCTTTGGGATGTTAAGCTGATTCCACAGGTTGAGAAGGCGATACAGAAGTCTGATCTAGGAATAAACCCCACAAACGACGGCAAGTTCATACGGCTGGTATTCCCTGAACTCACTGAGGAAAGGCGCAGAGAACTCGTAAAGGTAGTGCGCAAAAAGGGCGAGGAAGCAAAGGTGGCTATCCGTTCCATCCGAAGGGACTCGAACGAGCAGATTAAGAAATCAAAAAAGGATGGGGAAATAACAGAAGACGACCAGCGAGAATTGGAGGAGGAGGCTCAAAAGCTGACCGACCGGTATATTAAGGATATTGATAAGATCATTGATGAAAAGGAAAAGGAGATCATGGAGGTTTGATTCGCGTGCTTGGCTTTGGACTGGGCGATGCGGTGAACGAGCTGAAAGAGGCTGGCTACGAAGTTTCCGTCGTTGAAGTAAGCGCGAAAAAGCGAATTGAAGGCGGCGAAAGCCGTGTAATAAGACAGCGCAAGCTTAAGGACGGCCGAATAGAGCTTTCATACTCACTGTTTCATACCGATATATACAGCAAAGCTTAAGGTTTTCAACTTCATTACTGGTTTTTGGCGGATGAAGCGATAATATGATTTATATTGCTTCATCCCTATTTTAACTTCATCCTAGCTTGATTTAGCTGCGCAATCATGATATAATGAAACCAAACGTTAACGTGGAGGTAGTATAGATGGCTAAAGGCGGTTTCCCGGGAATGGGCGGTAACATGCAGCAGTTAATGAAGCAGGCTCAGAAGATGCAGGAAAACATGGCTAAGCTTCAGGATGAAATAGGGAACCGCGAGTTTAGCGTATCCGCTGGCGGCGGAGCTGTAACGGTGGTAATTTACGGGCGCAAGGAGCTTAAAAGCATTGAGATCAGTCCCGAATGCGTTGATCCGGATGACATAGAAATGCTGCAGGATCTTATTATCAGTGCGGTTAACGAGGCTATACGCGTGGCGGATGAAACCATGAATAGTGAAATGGGCAAGCTTACCGGCGGAGTGAACCTGGGAATCTAGCGTTTCTATTGGCTTATGTGCCGGATTAAGAAAAACATTTTAGGCGGTTGGTACAGACATATATGAATCCAGCGATAGAACCTATTCGCAATTTAGCTTCACAGCTTGCCAGATTGCCTGGAATAGGAGGTAAAAGCGCATTAAGGCTGGCCTATCACATTCTTGACATGCCGGATGCTGCGGCAAGAGAGCTTGCCAACGCAATTACGGAGGCGAGAGATAAGGTGCGCTACTGCGCGGTTTGCGGTAATTACACAGATGTTGAACCCTGCGCGATATGCGCGGACACACAGCGGCGGGATGACATAATATGCGTTGTTGAGGACGCGAAAGATGTCTTAGCAATGGAAAAAATGCGGGAATTTCATGGGAAATACCATGTGCTTGGCGGTGTGGTTTCTCCTATAGATGGAATTGGGCCGGAGGATCTACGCATTGAAGAGCTGGTTTGCAGGATACAGGCGGGTTCTGTCAAAGAAATAATAATAGCAACCAATCCCGACGTAGAGGGCGAGGCTACCGCTTCTTATATAGCAAGATTGCTTAGGCCGTACGGCGTCAGGGTTACAAGAATAGCGCATGGGATACCCATAGGCGGCAATCTTGAATATGTAGATGAAATGACGCTGTTTAAGGCTATGGAAGGACGGAGGGAGATATAAGGCAATCAAAACGCTACTTGATTTTATAGAAGGCCAGCTTTTGGGGCAATTTGGGAGGTGAGCACGGATGAGAAAAATAATAATCGCCATTATAGCGGCCATGGTTGCTTGCTTTATGCTATGCTCATGCATGGCTCCGACGATACCGACCGTGCCTGTTAGCGTTACTACGGGCGAAGCTGCCATGAAGGAAGCGAGAAAGTATTATAGGGAGTCTTCGTGTGTGTTATATGCGCGGTGCATAAAAACCCATGAGGTTACCAGAGAAGACGGTACGGTATATTACTGCGACGACGTTCTAGTCCTTCAGCCATTGGTTGGAAACGCCAATATGGGGGCGATAGAACATTGCGTTTCTTCCGGACTAAAGAGCGGGGCAAATTATCTTCTATATTTAAATCAAAACGAGTATGGTGAGTATACCCTGCTGACTGAAAAACCGCTTAAGGTAGTAAACGATAATGTAATCTGGCTCGACGGTACAGTCATACCTTTGGCGCAGCTGCGAAACGATATCCAGGAGATGGAAACCGTTATTATAGCTCCGGGCGAAACTTACATATATGACGATATGGCGGAGTTGGTTGAATCGGCGGATTATATATTTACCGCCAAGGTCGTTAGCATGCCGAGCATGGAGAGCGCAACATTCAGATATCAATCTATGGGATCCACCGTAGAAAGCGACGTTGACGCCTCAATAGTATCCTTATACATTCGACGTGTAGCAAAGGGAGACTTGGAGCGCGGAAGCATAATTGACGTGGTGTATACTCAAAAGCCCTATATGAATGTAATCGACGCTTTAACCCATCAGGACCACCAGATTGATGCCGGAGATGTACAGCGACTTGTTAAAGGGCGGGAATATGTATTTTTCCTTACGGACAGCCCAAGCCCAAATCAAGACTATCTGTTTATGGTCAACCCGGTTCAGGGCTCAATATCTATATCTGGTAACGACCTGATCGTTTTAAGCAGCAACAAGGCTGCGTATGGAAAGTATTCAACTGAAATGATTTTATTTCATGCAATAGATAATATGTTAAAGTATTAAAAGGTTGCAAACACCATAGCTTTAGTAATAAACGGCCAAGACTTTGGCCGTTTATACATGTAAGGCACCTAAGTTTGCATAGGATTAATGCCAAGGGTAAACAGGAATATATAATTTACTATGATTTGGACTGATGAACAAAAAAGGGCCATAATGGGTTACGGCAACCTGTTGGTTTCTGCGGCGGCTGGATCAGGCAAAACCGCAGTTTTGACAGAGCGTATAACTCAGCTTATCGCTCAGGGTGCTTCTATAGGCGACTTCTTGGTAGTTACATTTACAAGGGCTGCTGCCGATGAAATGAAAAAGCGCATAGGACAGCGTCTTATTGCGCTGTCCTATGAGTGCGACGATAAGGCGGTAAAGTCGCATCTGCAGGCACAGGCAATAGAATCTCACAACGCTCATATTTCAACGCTGCATTCATTTTGCACCGACCTTCTAAGGCACCATTTCCATGAGGCGGAGCTTGACCCTGCGTTCAGGGTAGCTGATGAATCCGAAGCCTATGTAATGCGACTTGACGCCCGTGACGCTATGCTGGAGCAGAGCTTTTCGAACGACCGCACGGGAACGCAGGCGCTTATTGATCTGTTTGGAGGCGAAGCGGGCTTCATATCCGCTGTAGAGAGCATATATTCGTACATGTTTTCAAGGCCTGAACCATTTGGATGGCTTTCCGACGCCGTTGAGAGATATAACAGTGGAGCTGAGGATCTTAAAATATCCGCTGAAATCAAATCGCTTATAGACGATGCGCACACCGAGTTGGACTCCGTGATAGCAGAGCTAATTCATGCGCGAAATTGTACGGAAAATATAAAGGTATGCTCGGTTATCGACGATGATACGATGCAGCTCAGGGCGCTTACACTTATAAATGATTATAGCAAATACAGAGAGGCCGTAAGGGGAGTCAGGTTCATGCGCCTGGACGGGTGGCCGCGAGGGACGCCAGAGGAGGATAAGCGCGCTGCAAAGGAGGCCCACGACCGGGCTAAAAAACTTGTTAAGGATCATGCCGCGAGCTTTGGACGTTCGCTTGAGGAGTGCGCAGTACAGCTGAACAGTTTATACATCGTTATGAAGTCCCTATATGTTTACCTTAAGGGTTTTCATGAGGTTTATACATCGATAAAGGAGGCTGCCGGCGTAATAGACTACTCCGATATGGAGCATAGAACGCTTAAGGCGCTGTCGGACGAGAGTATCGCACAGGAGTACCGCCACCATTTTAAATATATATTTGTAGATGAATATCAGGATTCAAACCCCGTGCAGGAGCGTATTCTCAATGCTATAAAACGCGGAGATAACCTCTTTTTGGTCGGCGACGTAAAGCAGTCGATCTATAGCTTCAGGCTTGCCGATCCCACCCTTTTTATGGAAAAATATCATCGGTATGATGGCTTTGAGGGAGGGCGGATTGATCTTAACGTAAACTTCCGAAGTTCATTAAAGGTAATCGGCGCCGTTAACGAGGTCTTCTCACGTATAATGCGCCGCAATACAGGCGGGATTGAATATGATGACAGCGCTGCTTTGGTAATGGGACGAAGCGGCTGTATTGGCGGAGCGGAACTACACCTAATTGATCTAGACGGATCTGATGATGACGATACGGATGAGGGGGATGAAACCAACGATGCCCAGGCCCTGGGCAGGGATGAGATGGAGGCGTTAACGGCGGCGCGCAGAATAAGAGAACTGATCAGCAGCGAAATGATGCAGGATAAAAGCACAGGAGAGATAAGGCCCTACCGTTATTCCGATTTTGCAGTCTTACTTAGAAATAACAGGTTGGCGTCGGTATGGCTGAAGACGCTTGCCATGGAAGGAATACCGGCATATGCGGAACAGAATGGAGGCAGCTATGAGTCTATTGAGGTAAGGGTATTTATCAACCTTCTTAGAATTGTTGATAACAGGCATCAGGATATCCCCCTCTTAAGCGTGCTAAGATCTCAGATAGGCGGTTTTACCATGGATGAGCTAATATGGATTAGGACTCACAGCAGAGAAAAATCCTTTTATGACGCGATGACGCAGGCCGCCGTTCAGGATGGTGGTATAGCCGATAAAATAAAAAGGTTTATAGCCGCACTGGATACGTGGAGCAAAAAGGCTAACCTGTATAATGTTGATGAACTGATAGGCGCAATCCTTGAGGATACCGGATACTACTTCATCGTAGCCTCACTGCCTGGCGGCGAACAAAGATGCGCCAACCTGGACGCGCTCTGCGAACGTGCCGAATCATTTAGCCGCTCGTCCAGAAATGGGCTGCACAGCTTTATCAGCTTTATGGACAGGGTTAGCGATAATGTATCCCTTGGGGCTTCTCAAAGCATTGGAGCAAATGTTGTCAGGATCATGACCGTACATAGAAGCAAAGGACTGGAATTTCCAGTTGTGATATTGGGAGGAACTGGCACAAGTTTCAGATTTATACGCGAACTTAGACAGAACTCCGTTTTATGCGACGATAGGTTAGGCCTTGGGATTTTGGCGTTAAACGGCAATATTAAGTTAAGGACCATATATAGGAGCGCAATAGAGGCAGCCGCCTATAAAAAACAGCTCGCGGAAGAGCTGCGTTTGCTTTATGTAGCTATGACGCGAGCGATGGATAGAATAATAATGATTGGAGGGGTAAGGGGCGCTGAAAAAAAGTTGGCCGCGCTGGATAAGCCGTTGACCGATGGAACGGTAAATAAGTCAAAGTCATTTTTGGACTGGATTTTGCTGGTACTGATGAATACCGCTAACGGGAACTCGTTCAGACGGCGCCTAGGTATGACGGGTATTGCAGGAAATTGTATAATTGATGGGTTTTGGTATAATGCTAAGGAATTTGCTCTTTCAAATCTTGATATGGAGCAGGATGCGTTTGAGGAATGGGCAAGCGCTGAAATCGATATGTATGATGGAAGGTATGACGGCACATTTTCATGGAAATACCCATACAAGGATGATACCCTGGTTCCATCCAAACTTACGGTATCCCAGCTTTCGGGCGAGGTCCGTAAGCTTAGTCCCGCCCCTAAGTTCATGCATGGCGGTATGCCGGTATCCGCCGCCGAACGGGGAGCGGCGGCGCACATATTGATGCAGCGTATCAGAATACAGCCGCATGATAGGACAAGCGTCAGAGGTGAAATCTGCAGGCTCTGTGAGGAGGGCCACCTTGAAGAGCGACTGGCGCGTTCAATCGACATCGATAGCATAGTGGGCTTTTTCAACTCAGCGCTTGGGAATAGGCTTATCTCCTCGGCTAGGGTGCTGCGTGAGCGCGAGTTCAACTATAGGGCCGATGCCGGCAGGGTATTTGGAATAGGTCAGGGTGGCAAATTTCTATTGCAGGGCATGATAGATTGCTGCTTTATTGAAGATAAGGAATGGGTGATAATTGACTATAAGACCGACTACGTTGCTGACGGCCAGCCGCCTGAAGAGGTGGCAGTGAAACATAGGAAGCAGCTTGACCTTTATTCCGAATCGCTTTGTGCGTTAACCGGAATAAACGTAAAGGAGCGCTACGTTCACCTGCTTTTTACGGGGGATAGCATAAGGGTATAGGAATCCGACCGATTTTTAGGAGTTTGTGTCCTTACAATGATGCTGAAATGTACGTATTATAGAAAAAATACGTGAAAGTTTGCTTTTAAACACCGCTAAACATGCTATAATTGATTTAAATTAGGCTTTTGGGAGGTATACTTGATGAGCAGTGTAAAAATACTTATCGCTGACGATGATCCCGTCGTCCATGAGGCGTTGGGAATTTATCTGACAGCCGAAGGATATGAACCGATAGACGTATATGATGGAAAGGCCGCGATAAACGCTTTATCTGCGGAGGTTGCGCTTTGCGTTCTCGATATAATGATGCCAGGCATGTCCGGCATCGACGTATGCAAGGAAATAAGAAAAACTTCGCGCCTGCCCATCATAATGCTTACTGCCAAGGGGGAGGAAATAGACCGGATCCTAGGTCTTGAGCTGGGTGCTGACGATTACATCGTTAAACCATTTAGCCCCAGGGAGGTCGTGGCCAGGATAAAGGCGGTGCTGCGCAGGGCTAAGGAGCAGCAGGCCGCTGATACAGGAATTGTAATCCATGATGGATTAATGATTGATATTAAGAGCTATACGGTAACGCTCAATGGCAAGCCCGTAATATGCACTCCAAAGGAGATAGAGATCCTATATATGCTTGCGTCAAATCCCGGGCATGTATTTACCCGCGAGCAGCTATTAAACAGGGTATGGGGATATGACTTTGTTGGCGAAACCCGCACTGTGGATACGCATATAAAGAGGATTCGCGCTAAGCTGGACAATACGGGCAAGAATTGGAGTATAAAGACGATATACGGCGTTGGCTATAAGTTCGAAATAGAGTAGTAAGTAAAAGGTAAGGGGTAAAAAATGCGCAGCGTCCTTCTTAGGCGGTTTTTGATAGTATTGGTTGCTTTCATGCTGCTTGCGGCTATATTTATTATGACCAGCTATCTGCTTGTAGGAAGGGACGTATACATTGAAATGGAACTTCAGGACCTGCTTCCCCAGGTTGAGGCTGTAAGACAGCTGCTATATGAGTATGAAAGCGGCAATATTACGCGCGACGCTTTTATACGCATGTCACAAAGCCTTATGAAAGCCACGAATGGAATGACCTTCGTGGCCAACTGGCGCGGGGAAATTGAATTCATGTATGATGTAGGCTTGGGCCTTACGACCGATGAAATCCGCGAATGTTTTGCAGGGGAGATAGGCGTGGTTTTGAGAGGAAAGCGGGCGCAGTCGGACAGCGCCAAGATCCCGAACCATGGCCATGTTCTATTTCTGGGGCTCCCCATAGGCTCTCCTCAGGAGCAGTCGTCCGGAGGCGTGTTTATCATAAAATCAATCGATGGCGTAGGCGGGATGATTGAGCGGCTAAACGCGTCGCTTTTATGGTTGGCCGCTGCTGGGATAACGGTCTTATTGCTCATTGGCTCATGGAGGGCCAGCCGGATTGCGGGGCCATTGCGCAGTATGGCTGAAACCGCGCTTGATATGGCTAACGGCGACTTTGACGTACGTGTTCCAAATGAAGAAGCGCCAGGGGAGGTGGGCCTGCTGGCCAGGTCGCTCAATGAGCTGTGTGAACGCCTGTCAAAAACGATTTATCAGCTCAGAAGTGAGAAAGGCCAGCTTAACCACATACTGAGAAGCCTGTCGGACGGTGTAGTTGCGATGGATGGATTAGGCGCGCTAACCCAGTACAATCCCGCTGTTATGAGAATGTTCGGCTCGGTGGAGGTCAATACACGTGAGGATCTTGTTGCGGACGCATCGCTGTGGAAGGTGTTCGACCAGGTGTATGCCACGGGTAAAAGCCGGATGATAACCTATGATATGCCCGGAGACAGGACGCTGTGGATAACCATATCCGCAGTTTTGACGGAGGACGGCGAATGTACGGGCGTGGTTGGCCTGTTTAAAGACATGACCGAAATGGAACGGCTTGAAAAGATGCGCAGGGAATATGTAGCCAATGTAAGCCATGAATTGAGAACTCCGCTTACAGCCGTCCGTGGGCTTTTAGAGCCGCTTGCGGATGGGATGGTAAAGGACGAGGAGGTAATACAGCGGTACTATAAGACAATGCTGCACGAAGTTTTAAGATTATCAAGGCTTATATCGGATATGATGACGCTTAGCAGGCTCCAATCAGGCACGGAGTACATGGAGGTTTCTAAGGTCGACGTCGCCGAATTGTTGTATGACGTCGCCCAGAGCTATGTTCAAACTGCCAAGAGCAAGGGGATTGAACTGAAGGTAGATACTCAGGAGACTGTAGAGGCGCTAACCGATTCGGATAGGGTTGAGCAGACGCTGATTATACTTATTGACAACGCCATGAGATATACCCCTGAGGGAGGCAGCATAACGCTGAAGCTTAGAAATGGAAATAGGCTGATCGTGAGCGTGGAGGATACTGGTTGCGGCATACCGGAAGAGGATGTACCCCACCTGTTTGAAAGGTTTTATAAGGTTGATAAATCCAGAAAGGAGGGCGGGACAGGACTTGGCCTGTCGATTGCATATCAGATTGTTGAAAAGCTGGGCGAGAAGATAACGGTTACAAGTGAGCTGGGCAAGGGCACCTGCTTCGCGTTTACGTTGAAAAAATACGTATCAAATGCGATAGCGCTAGGTCCCGCGCATGAAACATCACCAATAAATATAAATATGGACGGACATGAACCGCAGCAAAAGGCAATGGCTAATCAAAAGGATAAGCGAAAGCCAAGGGACGCTGAGTATGAGGTTTTATATGATGAAAACATATCGAAGAAATCCGCAAAGCCAAAGAATGGGGGCGCCGTATGATACAGCAATTTGCTTTAAGCTGTAACGGCTCACATAAATAATAATGGGCTGTTCAATATGCCCCGCAAACTGCGGTGCAATCCGCGAGACAGAAGCGGGCAAGTGCGGAGTTGGCGGCGTGTCCTACGTGGCCAGAGCTTCATTACACATGTATGAAGAGCCTTGCATAAGTGGGACCAGAGGCTCTGGAACAATATTTTTTTCAGGGTGCAATCTTAAATGCGTTTTTTGCCAGAACCATAAGATAAGCAGGAAAAGCAACGGAAAGCCTATGGATCCTGAGCTGCTATCCGAGATTATGCTGGACCTTGAGGAACGGGGTGCCCATAACATAAACCTTGTTACGCCCACTCCTCATCTCGAACTAATCATAAGGTCCATTCCTAAGGCGCGCTCAGCGGGGTTATCAATACCGATTGTATATAATACAAACGCATATGAAAGGGTTGAGTCCCTAAAGCGGCTGGAGGGTTTGATCGATATTTATTTGCCTGATTTAAAGTACGTGTCCAAGCGGGTTTCCGCTAAATATTCGGGTGCGGAGAACTACTTTGAATATGCATCAAAGGCTGTAATCGAAATGTACAGGCAATGCGGAGATTTGAAGACAGATAGCAATGGAATTGCAAAAAAGGGCATAATTATAAGACATCTTGTTTTGCCAGGATCAGTGGACGAGGCAAGGCTTGTTTTGAATTTTATTTCAGAGGAAATTGGCCGTTTTACCCATGTTTCGCTTATGAGCCAGTATGTGCCGATGGGCAGTGCCTTGGCTATGCCGGTTATTAACAGGGCTTTAAAAAAAAGCGAGTACAATCGTGCGGTAGAGCACTGCATAGCTATAGGCCTTGATAATACGTTAATACAGGAAATATCATCAGCAAATTGTAAATATACACCTGACTTTAATGTTTTTTTTGAATAACACCCTTGATTTTCCCTGATTCTGGAGTTATAATTATACCGTAGGGGGGAATCTTATTCAACGGTATGTAGGAGAATTCTTCATGACTGGTTCTTCCTCCAGAATATAATGGATTCATTTGGACTCATACTTTACGTCCGTTGGATGAGCTTCAAAAGGCCGCTTAATGCGGCTCTTTTTATTGCTTTTCAAAAATCAGTTAAATCATTCCACTCTAAAATTTTCTAATATAAACCGTCTTATTTGCAGATTATCATAAAAAATGCAAATATTCTCAATTCGTAACAACCAAATTCCCATTAGTAATATTGCATTTATAAGCCAATACTAAGACATCATGATTAAGAGGTGATACATATGGGAGCAGATAAGCGAAAGATTGCCATCGTAGGTGCGGGAGCGGTTGGCATGAGTTATGCCTATGCGCTTTTGAACCGCTCGGCCTGTGATGAACTCGTTATCCTGGATAAGGATAAGAAGCGCGCTGAAGGCGAAGTTATGGACCTGAACCATGGCCTAGCATTTGCCCAAGGCCACATGAGGATAAGCCTGGGGAATTATAAAGACTGTGCTGACGCCGATATAGTGGTTATATCGGCAGGTATATCGCAGCGTCAGCATGCAGGAAGAAACTCCCTACTATCTGGAAATTGCGAAGTCGTAAAATCTATTGTTAAGCCTGTTGTTTCATCAGGCTTTGGCGGTATATTTGTCGTAGTTACAAATCCCGTGGATATAATGGCTTATCTTACGTACAAGCTGTCTGGATTTCCGGCTAAGCGCGTAATAGGAAGCGGAACGCTGCTGGACACATCCCGCTTAAAGTACCTTCTTGGCGAGGACTTCCGCGTAGCGCCGCAAAACGTCCATGCCTATGTTATGGGAGAGCATGGCGACAGCGAATTTATCCCATGGTCAATCGCAAGCATATCCTCAAAGCCTATAAGGGATGTTAAAAGAGGTTCGGGAAGTTATATGTCCGGAGCAAATCTGGAGGATATAGGCATGGATGTAAAATTTGCGGCTCAGCAGATAATAGCTGCAAAGGGCGCGACAAACTATGGGATCGGCATGTCCATGATGAGAATAACAAACGCTATCCTTGGCAACGAAAACAGCGTGCTAACCGTTTCAGCTTATCTAAACGGCGAGTACGGGCAGCATGGGGTATATGCGGGAGTTCCATGCATAGTAAACAGGGGCGGTATCGACGAAATACTTGAATTCAAGCTTTCCAAGGATGAGCAGGCAAAGATGCAGTTATCATGCGATGGATTGCGCAAATTATGTAAGGTTCTCGACATGCATCAAAGCCCCGAACTGACCGCACAATATTGATGAAGGGAGTGATTATAATGGATCAGAATTTAGAGCTTCTTAACGACGTATATGAAAACGCTGAAATGGGGAGGGATACCATAAAAAGGTTGATAAAGATAACGGAAGATGATGAGTTCAGAAAGACCATGGCGTATCAATTCGCGGAATATCAGGGCGTTATGGATGAGGCCAGAAGGATATTCATTGGCGTTGGGCAATCTCCAAGGGGGATAAAGGGGATCGCAAAATCATCCGTTAATGCATCAATTGCAATAAATACAGCCATTGATAAAACCTCAACGCATTTAGCCGAGATGATAATGCAGGGCTGCACCATGGGCATAATAGACATGATCAAAAGCATAAAGCATAATCCGGACGCATCGGAAGAGGTTAAAGCTCTGGCGGAAAAGCTGCTTGCAACGGAGGAAAACAACATGAACATTATGAAGGAGCATTTATAATGGATAGATCGTATAATAACCTAAATGACCTCTTAGAGAATGAAGACAGGGCAAAGGGGTATTATGCAATGCTGCCTGACTTTGTACAAAATACACTGTGCGCAAAAGGGCAAAGCATCAGCTCCTTCAATTCATTGTGCGACCATGCTGAGGCCGCTTTCGGGGAAAAATGAGTTTGAATCTGGAAAATAGGCAAAACACGGGATGCTTTTCCCGTGTTTTTTAACATATAATCGTATCCATCGCATGGCTATAGATGCGCCGTGCCGCTTCCTCCCATAATGCCGTAGCCTTAATGGCCGAGGCCTCATCAGGAACCCGCATTTCAGTACAGAAGAGGAATTGTCCGGGGCCTTGGGCCCTGAGCGTTACGATATAGGAACCTTTCAGGCCGCGTCTGCTGGATGATGATAGCTTGGTGTCCGCCGGAATTTCAAATCCGGAAACATGTTCAACATCAGCGGTTTTATCCATTAAAAGATGGTTTATCGCAAATGAGTATAATGGGTAGGCTGTTTTATCCCAGTTATCAGCAGCCGTTAGTGATGCATCAAAGTCCGCGAGATGAACAACGGTTTTAAAAACCAGGCTATCCTCTTCAATGACCGTAAGCGTAACATGGTACGATCCGTCTTCGAGACGCTTCCTGTCTGTAATATATTGGGCGGCCTTCCTAAGATTGCCGCGGTTTTCCTCTATATAGCGGTCTATAGCCTTACGAAGCGACATAGGGAGCTGTTCCTTAAATACGTCTATAGTTTCCAGGCCGCTTTGAGTAATTCTGTAGGATTGGCCAAATTCGCGGGGTACCGCGGCAACCATGCCCGCCCTCTCAAGACCAATCATGCAGGCATGAAGCTCCAGGTAGTGCGCCCACTCGTTATCGTGCATAAGCCTGCATAGCGTATGAAGGGATATATCTTCCCTGAACTTGTCAAGAAAATAGAGTGCGCAAAGCTTGTCGCGCGTAAAACCCTTTGAAAAATAACCCATATAAAGCACCTCCCATTCTCCATTATATCATATTAATTTAAGATCAAATCAGTTTTGCCGCTAGGCAGCGCACGAATTTTTTGGTACAATATACAATTTATTTACACTTTATGCTGTACAAACCATAGATGGTTTTGATATACTAATTTTTAGATTTAAAATGAGGTGTGCTATAATTGGTTAAACTAGTTTATAGTACGCTATTTGTTTATACGCATTTTTATAATGGCGAGGGGATGGATGCAGTTGAGGAAGCGTATAGTATCATTATTTAGCCTGGCTTTGTGCCTTGTGGTTTTTTTTGCGGCTGTTCCTGCGGGAGCTGAGTTGGAGTTTGACATAGAATCAATTACTACTAAGCACATTTTGCTTATGGATGCTGAAACGGGAGTGGTCCTATATGAAAAGGGGGGACGCCAGCGCGCTTATCCTGCCAGTACAACTAAAATAATGACCTGTATCATTACACTCGAACAGTGCAAGGATTTGAATGAAGTCGTAACCATTGGAGCGGTTACTTCCAGAGGTTCGGTCATGGGAATTAAAGAAGGCGAACATATAGCGCTTAAGGATCTGCTATATGGGCTAATGCTCTTTTCAGGCAATGATGCGGCTGAAGCGATAGCCAACCATGTCGCTGGCAGCAAGGATGCTTTTGTAAACATGATGAATGAAAAGGCGCAGAAGCTTGGAATGACGGAGACACACTTTGCCAACCCCAATGGCCTTCATGATGAAAAACATTACTCGTCGGCATATGATCTGGCCATTTTGTCCCGTTACGCGATGCAGAATGAAGCGTTTAGAAGTATAGTTTCCACGGCTACATATAAGTCTGAGGCCACGGATAAAAATCCGGACGGCTATGAACTATATAACAGCAACAGGCTTATTCATAAGCTAAAAGAAGAAGAAAAGGACTATACCTACAGGTATACAACGGGGATAAAAACCGGCAATACGATTGAAGCGGGCTATTGTATCGTTGCGTCAGCTAAAAAGAATGACAGGGAGCTTATTTTGGTATTGCTTGGTGATCCGGAGGGCCAGGTAGCCTCCTCCTACCGGTATGAAAGCGCAAAGCAGATCTTTGAATGGGGCTTTGACAACTGTGTTTCGGTTAGCGCTAGCTCGCTTAACCTTAAGAGTTCCTTTGAGATTATGGTAAACAACGCCAGCTTTGGGGATGAATTCAGTGGTAAGCTGGAGCTGGTTGCAAACATTGAAAACCGTGTGATAACCGGGATGAAACCATTTATTAAAGAAGTGGCCGAGAATGCGGATTCTATAACGTATGTAACCGACTATAATGCAGTAACGGCGCCTGTAAACTCGGGTTCGGTTATTGGGACTGTAACATATAAATTTAAGGACAATGATCTGCTAACAGTAGATTTGGTAGCATCAAGAGACATCGCAAATATGGACGAATCCACAAATCCGCTGATCGTAGAGCCGACACCAAAACCGGATTCGCCTATGAACTATCTGTTGATTTGGATATTGGCGGCGATATTGATTATTATTATCGTAATTGTATTCAAGCTTTTAACCCGCCGCAGCGCTCAAAAACGTAGAAATCGCAGGCGAGGCCGTTATATATACAAGAGAAGGTAGGAAATAGTCTGCATGTGAAATTGGCCAGTTTTTCGCTTCGTACTTGTATAGCGCAAGGCGAGTTTAACCTGCAAAGACCGGTCTTCGGTTGCAAGTAGTTTCAGACTATATCTTAATTCAAAGTATCAAAGGGCCGGCGCGCATGTCGCAGGCTTTTGATGTACTGTACTTATAGGTATTCGAATACATGCGTCGTCTCCGCTGAATATGGATTAGTGGTCTGACAAAAATACAGTCAGATATCAAAGGCAGGCTTATTAGGAATCAAAAATAAAAAGTATGTTATTTAGGCGGTTAAGCCATGGATTACAGTAGAAAAATTTCAGAACGATTATGGAATCTCCCTGATAAGGGCGAACTGGAGAGCCGGTGAGAAGCTACATTTATTGACGATATCATACAAAAGAGCCATATCGAAAATGAATTGCTTGCAAACCTTGACGGAGTTGAAACCGTATTTGGCGGCGGCGCGGGATGTGGAAGGTTTTTGATATTGTTTGCTAGTTGCGGCTGCAAGATAACGCGTTTGGACATATCGCAGCCGATGCTTGATAAGGCCATGTGGCTTACAAAATCTCAATAATATTACGTTTATTAAAGGCACGCTTGAGGATTTACCGGCATATTGGGGCATATCGCTCGATTTGGTTATGTCGTTTGACGTCCCGATTTCATATACATATCCACATCAGGAAAAGGCCATTGGAGAACTAATAAGAATTGCGGATAAGAAAACAATGCTAAGCGTTTCGTCACGACCTGGCTATCTTTCATATTTACCCTTGTCAACTGAGAGTAGCAAAGCCAATACAGAAAAATCAGTTTATCCTAGACAGCGATTGCGACGATCTATGGGTAAGAAGCTGCATAGGGGATAGGCAGACGGCTATTGATTCGTTTTGTTTTTTAACATGGTAGACGCGGATAAGCTCTTTGACGATGAGATTATGGGAGGCGATCCAGAAATTAATGAATATAAGCGCGGCGGAACCCCTTGGTGCATAACATATACATTCATGCCTAATGAACTAAAACTACTGCTGGAAGGTTATGGGGTGAGGAACGTAAGCTTAGCTGGCCCGGGCGCATATGCAAGGACTATCCCTAATGAACTGCTTGTAAAAATAATTAATGATAAGGAGCAACGGGCGGATTTTTTGGATTTTTGCCATAGGTATGATTCAAATCCGTTTGTTTGCGGAATGGGAAAGGATAACCTGTTTGCCAAGGGCGACATCAGGTGAATTAAAGTGCAGAATAACATAAAAGCTGAGGGCATTGTCAGGCTAATCCCTCAGCTTTCTTTTAATTCTTAATTACTTCATTACTCCTCGGCATCGTACAACTGAGAGTAATTGATATATGATTCTGGCTCATCAATCCATAGGCGCTCCATATTATAATATTGGCGCTCGTCGGGGTGAAATATATGAACCAGTATATGCGCAAAATCAAGGACAATCCAGCGCCCGTCCGAGTAGCCCTCCTTGCGCCTCATTTCAAGGTTTAATTCCCCGCATTTTTCTTCTACCTCATCGCACAGCGTTTTAACATGAGGAACCGATCTGCCGCTGCATATTATAAACCATTCAGCTATTATGGTTTTGTCAGCCACGTCGATTGCTATTATATCGGCTGCTTTTTTGTCCGACAGGATCTTGCACAGGTCCAAAACCTGTTTTTTTTCCATGGTACTGTTCAATATCGTATCTCCGTTTCATTTAATATATATTTTAAAGCATCTTCGGTACCCTTATAGAGTTTACCACCCTTTTTGAGGGTGTATGAGATGCTCTGCTTCATTGCCATTGCCACAGCCGAGTCAAGGTTTTGGTATGCGGCGAGCCGAATTTGATCAATTCCATCATAGCTTCTGGAAGGCTCAATTTTATCCGCGAGATATATAATCTTGTCAAGCATTGACATACCAGCACAGCCGACAGTATGGTAACGTATTGACTGAATAATTTCATCGTCCATTATACCGTATTCAGCTTTTGCTACCTCTGTGCCCAGCTCAGCATGGAGCAAGTCCGGGATATCTACATTATAACATTTCAAGCCACATTTTTCAGCATAATCAAGCTGCCGGTCAGGATCAAATCTTGCACAGTCATGCAGCAATCCAGCCGTTCGGGCCCGTATACCGTCAGCCCCATATTTATTGGCCAATTCTGTAGCTTCTAGCGCTGTGCCCAGGGAATGTACATATCTATTCCAATTAAGCTGCCTATAAAGGTTTTTCTGCATTGATACAAAGCCATCCGGAAGATACAGCATGTTTTTATATATAAACATGGCAACTCCATCCGGCAGATGGGAGCGCACGGCAAAGGCGTTATATATTTTACGCCTAATATCAGTAGAGGAAATATCGAGCGGCTGCATGTCTGAAAGTAGAACCTTTGCCCCAAGTTCTGAACGAAGCAAGCCAGCGGCAGATAAAAGGCCGCTTTTAGATGAATCCCTTACCACTCCGATCACGGTTGATAATTTAAATATGGCGTCCGGGTTATGCCAGCCTGGCATATCCACAAGCATGTCCATTCCTGTTATAAAAAATATTTCGGCGCCTGGGTATATCTTGGAAACCCTCTCAATGGTATCCGAGGTATAGCTTGTACCAGCACGTGCAAGCTCAATATCGCTTGCATATATGCCGTCAGCGCCTTTGCATGCAAGCTCGGCCATGGAGTATCTTAAGCCCGCGTCTGTGCATCCGTTGGGTTTGTGAGGCGGAGAGGCGGCAACCATAAGAAACACCATGTCAAGTGCGAATTCCTTCTTGACATGTTTCGCTATTGAAATATGCCCGTTATGTACAGGATCAAAGGTTCCTCCTAGTATACCAAGGCGCATATCTTCCTCCAGCATTCCATTGATATCCGTCGGTTTATTATACTACAGAAGTCGGGTAAGTAAACAGGAATAAAATAAGCGCTTTTCCGCCGCTGTCAGATACATAATAGTTATATAAACATAACGGGGTGGATTTATAATTAATGAAGTCAGCAATTAACCGGATTTACGCCTCAAAAGTGAAAACTTTGTAGTTCTGAATTAAGCTATTTGGTAAATTGTTGTTTCGCTGGCGCTTATTGATTTGAATTTATAAGATATATAATATTGACTGCTCAATAATGCTTGAAGTGGATATTAACGGGAGGGTATTATGTAGGTGCAATAAAATGAACGAGGTGCAAATGATGCCAATTAAAAATTTTGATGAGTTGATTGCCAAGGTAAAGGGAGGAGACAAAAAAACCGTTGCGCTTATTCAGGCTAACGACGCCCATGCCCTTGAGGCTATAATTGAGGCAAAAGACCTTGTAGATGCCATATTAGTAGGCGACCCAGCCAAAATAGAGGAAGTCTTGCTTTCATTAGGTCAAAATCCATCGGATTTTGTCATTGAGCCGGTGCCGGAGGGCACACATCCAAGCGTTTGCGCGGCAAAGCTTATTCATGAAGGCAAGGCAGATTTCCTTATGAAGGGAAAGATAATGACGGGGGATATGCTTAAAGGCGTACTATGCCATGAAGCCGATTTAAGAACCGGGCACCTGATGAGCCATATTATAATCGCCGAGGTACCAGGTTATCATAAGCTATTATGCGTTACCGACGGCGGCATGTGTACGTACCCCGATCTTGATCAAAAAAAGACTATTGTGCAAAATGCTGCGAATTTCTTTAACAGCTTGGGCTATGAAAAGGTGAACGTAGCCGCGCTTTGCGCCGTTGAGACCGTAAATCCCAAAATGCCGGAAACGGTGCATGCCGCCGAGCTCAAGCGCATGAGCCTTGATGGAGAGCTGGAAAACTGTTACGTGGAAGGCCCGATTTCATACGACCTTGCGATGGTAAAGGAGCTTGGCGACATTAAGGGCTATGAATGCCCATGCGCCGGGGATTTTGATATAATGCTCGCTCCAGAGATAGTCGTGGGCAATGTATTGGGAAAATGCCTTGTGTATACATGCGGGGGACGTATGGCCGGCTTAGTGCTTGGATGCAAGGTCCCGATTGTAGTTACGTCACGCGGCTCGTCGGCCGAGGAAAAATATTATTCCCTGGCCCTTGGCGCTGGCGCCGCGTCGATGAAAAGATAACCGCCGTTAGGCAGGAGGGGACTAAATGCAGAAAATACTGGTTATAAATCCGGGCTCAACGTCCACTAAAGTTGCTGTGTTTGAGGATTTAAAACAGCTGTTCTCAATTACTATAAGGCATACCGATGAGGAACTAAAACCCTTTAAATGGGTTATGGACCAGCTGGATTTCCGCACTAAGCGGATCGAGCAGGCCATGCTTGAAAACGGGCTGGACATGAAGGAACTGACGTGTATAATGTCGCGCGGAGGCATGATTCCTCCCTGCAAATCCGGCGCGTACCGTATAAACGACTTAATGGTGCAATACATGTACGACCAGAAGGTAGACACCCATATTTCAAACGTCGGGTGCGCGATAGCTCATGGCTTTGCCAAGCGTTTAAATATTCCAGCTTTTATATATGATCCAGTAACGGTCGACGAACTCGCTCCGATTGCGCGTATTACGGGCCTGCCGGAGCTCCCCAAAAAAAGTCGCGGGCACGCGCTGAACACGCATGCCATGGCGCACCGCTGCGCGGATGAAATATTAAAAAAGCCAGTCAGCGAATGTACCTTTATCGTACAGCATATTGGCGGCGGAACCAGCGTATGGCTGATTGACAAGGGCTATTCCATTGACATGTATTCCGATGACGACGCCGGATTTGCACCGGAAAGATGTGGAAAGCTTCAGGCCATGGATCTTATAAACCTATGCTACAGCGGAAAGTATTCACATGAGGAGATGACCAAAAAGGTAAGGGGCAATGCGGGCCTGAGGGCTCATCTTGGCACGAGTGACGCTCGCGAAGTTGAGCGTATGGTCGAACAGGGCGATAACCATGCGAAGCTTATCTATCAGGCCTTTGCTTATGGGATAGCGAAAGGGATAGGGGATCTTGCAACCGTAGTAAACGGTGAGGTGGATAGAATTATCCTTACGGGCGGCGTAGCGTATTCAAAGATGCTTACGGGCTGGATAAGGGAAAGGGTAGAATGGATAGCGCCTGTAGAGGTTATGGCGGGCGAGTATGAGATGGAGGCTCTCGCTGAAGGCGGGCTGCGCGTAATGAGAGGTGATGAGAAGCCTCACGAGTTTGTCCTGGACTAAGTTAACTTTTTATATATTTGTAATTAGAGCGGCACGCTGTGCCGCTTTTTTTGTCATATTTATGTCTTAAACATCTAGCGATTTGAAGTTTGCCTGTTTGCCGTTGTAAACTTTGTCCAATAGGACTATAATATTTCTATATCAGCAAAGGAGAGAGCGAACAGTGAGTATATCAACGCCACATAACCGCGGTGATTTGGGCGACTATGCAAAGACAGTGCTTATGCCCGGAGATCCTCTTCGCGCTAAATTTATAGCCGAAACTTTCATTCAATATTCGGAATGTGTAAATGATGTAAGGGGTATAAACGGTTACACGGGCTTTTATAAGGGCAAGCGTGTATCCGTTATGGCCAGCGGTATGGGTATGCCGTCAATGGGAATATACTCATACGAGCTTTTCAAGTACTATGGGGTGGAGAATATAATACGTATAGGCTCAGCTGGGGCGATATTGCCTGAGCTTAAGCTTAGGTCCATAGTGCTTGCGCAGGGAGCCTGTACAAACTCCAATTATGCCGCTCAGTATGGGCTTATGGGCACCTACGCGCCCATAGCGAGCTATAAGCTGCTGAAGGCGGCGGAAGCTGAATGCGAGCGCATAAACGCCGATTATATGATTGGGAATGTTTTGTCGTCCGACACGTTCTATGACGCGTCGCAGGCAACGGTGAAATGGGGTTCTATGGGCGTTATGGCTGTTGAGATGGAGGCTGCGGCGCTTTATATGAATGCGGCGTACTTGGGGAAAAACGCGCTGTGTATCTGCACAATATCGGATCATCTGATTAAGGGTGAGGACTGCACCGCCATTGAGCGCCAGGAATCGTTTACCCAGATGATGGAGATTGCGCTCAATATAGCGCCGGCGTAATTAATTTAAGGGTCATTGTGATTCAAAGCTATTTAAGGGGGAACCATGGTCGAAATCAGGGAGGTAACTAACAAGCGCGAACTGAGAAAGTTTGTAGATTATCCAAACCAGCTGTATAAGGACAATCCGTACTTTATTCCTGCTACATACGCGGATGATCTGGAGGATTGGGACAGAAACAAGAACCCCGCGTTTGAATATTGCGATGCAAAGTGCTTTTTGGCCTATCGCAATGGTAAGATTGTTGGCAGGATTGGCGCTATAATCAGCCATAGGGCCAACGAAAAGTTCAGCTGCAGGAGAATGAGGTTTACGCAGGTAGATTTTATTGACGACGAAGAAGTTTCTTCTTCCCTGTTCAGGCGGGTCGAGTCATATGCAAAGGATATGGGCTGTACAGAGGTTCATGGTCCGCTTGGCTTCACAGACTTGGACAGGGAGGGGATGCTTGTTGACGGCTTTGACCGAAAGAGCATGTTTATCACCTATTATAACCCGTCTTACTATAACGAGCACCTTGCCAGGCTTGGCTATATAAAGGATGTGGATTGGATAGAGTATCTGATAAATATACCTGAGGAACCAAACGAGCGGCTGCAGCGGCTTACGGAGATGGTAATGAAGCGCTTTAAACTGAGGGTTATGAACATCACCAGCAAGCGCAGCCTTAAGCCCGTAGTTCGCAGTGTATTCAGGCTGCTTAACGATGCGTATGCCGGACTGTACGGAGTCGTACCTCTGACCGACGCACAAGTGGAACGGTATACAAAAAAGTTTCTTCCTCTTATCAACATGAAATATACGTGCTTTGTTGAAAACGATCATGGGGAGCTGGTGGCGTTCGGCGTAGCTGCTCCCTCCATTGCCAATGCCCTTAAAAAGAGTGGAGGCAAGCTTTTCCCTGTTGGCGCATTCAGGGTTCTGAAAGCGTGTAGGAAAAACGATACACTGGACCTGTTCCTGGTCGCGGTTAGGCCGGATATGCAGGGCAGCGGGGTAAACTCCATTATTTTAAACCACGTCTTGAATAACGCCATTAAGAGCGGGATCAGATATGCCGAAACAGGGCCGGAGCTAGAAACCAATGATAAGGTAATCGCCCAGTGGAAGTTCTTTGAGGTGGATCAGCACAAGCGGCGTAGATGCTATATAAAGACGCTTCAATAATCGTCATGGCTCTTGATAATTTAAACCGGAGGACGCGTATTGCGTTGCCTCCGGCTTGTTGTAAAGATTGATGGCATCTGGTCTTAGGTTCATCAGTCCATATCGTTTATCGTGGCCATAAACAGCGCCGCACCGGAATCGGCATGCATGACGGCAACGGCAAAGGGCCTATCACACCTGATATTATTTTGAGTTATAGGCATATCGCTTTTGACGATTCCTACCCCGGCGGCTCCGGAAGCCTGGGTGCCATCCTCATTTATATCCATATTGGTTGCGGTTACTATCTGCCCGATCTTAAGGTTAGATCCATCGGTACCTGACAGCAGTCCGGGGAAGCTACCATTGCCGCCTATAAGCGCATCCTCCATCCCCAGGGCTGAAAGCTGCTGTAATAAATCAAGATGGGTTTGTATTGACAGCTTGGGGATCCATATATTCACACTTTCCGACACGCATTTATCAAGTTCGTATATTGCCTCTTTCATAAATTGCGCTGGAGACACGTCGCCCTTTGGAAGCATCACAGCCATATAGAATTCATCGCCCTCGTATGGTATCAATACGATGTAGCCATCTTCAAGTTCGGCATATTTATATTCGTTGCTGCTGTACATAAGATCGACGTCGGCCTTGCCGCTTGTGCCATAGAATACTGCATCCGATACGGTTTTACTTGAGTCAAAGCCCACTTTCCATTTCATATCAAAATCGGTCGCGCTTAAAAGGTACATAACGCTGTCGCTCATTGTACTGTCAAGAAGGCGGTCGATGCGTCCGTTTGTTTTATCGCTTACCCAGCTGTTGATAGCAGCAGCGAGTTTCTCGGTGTCGTCAAAGTCAAATGTACCCGTTTGTGCCCTATAGTAATCCGTTATACTACGGGAAAATTCCGATGCCAATGCATACTGTTTATCAACGATTACGGCGTTCGCCATTTTTATTCCCAAAATTCCGTCGAATGCGTTCAATAAGGCGGCGTTGTTTCTGGCGAGCTCTTCGGCTGAAAGCGTCGTGCGCATTGCCGTTTGCATGGCGTTAAGCGCCTCGCTGTCAGCGCCGAGCATGGCCATCTGCAGTGCCATTGAAAGCGCGGCCGGAGATACGGCGCCCGTCCAGTCGTCACCTAGCTGTTCTATAACGTTTAGAGAGAAAGCATAGCTGTCCTTAACAAACCCTCTATCCACGCTTCCGGTATGCCTGGCGGAGCCGGAAAGGTTTAGAAAACCGGATGCTACGCCAGGAACGGTCGCCGCACCGTCCTCAGAACCGTCGGCGCCCCCTCCTCCCTGTGTAGGCTTGGGCGCTTCGGAAGGCGCGCATCCCGTAAGAATGAGCAGAACGAGCAAAAGCATAGGCAATTTTACCCTTTTCATCCTAAAGTTCCTCCAATCTCATCTGATATATATTTGATAAGTTGCTTTATCCTTAATAAAACGTAAGTTTCGGGCATATGGTTGCAATTAACAAAAATACAGCTTAGCAATTAATATCATTAAAGGTGGAATGCTAGCGTTGCCATATCATTTTACCTGATATATAATTATCATATGAACAAAATCATTGAAGAAAAATTGGAGCTGCTGCCTGATAAGCCCGGCGTTTATAAAATGTATGACAGCGGAGGAACTATTATATATGTCGGCAAGGCTTTAAGCTTAAAAAACCGTGTACGGCAATACTTTAGGTCTCAAAAAGGGATGGAGCCTAAGGTTATTGCAATGGTGTCCCACATTGTGGACTTTGAATATGTTTTGACTGGAAGCGAGGCGGAAGCCTTCGCCTTTGAAAGCAATCTCATAAAGGAGCTCAGGCCAAGATATAACATACTGCTAAAAGATGACAAGCATTTTCCATACCTGCGTGTGGATTTGAGACAGGACTATCCAAGGTTTGAAGTCGTACGCCGCATCAAACAGGATGGCGCAAGGTATTTTGGCCCCTACATAAGCGGCTTTACGTTAAAAGAATCCTTGGAGGCAATCAGGGATCACTTTCCAATACGGCATTGTAAAAAGGACATCGCTAAGGCAATAGCGAGAGGCGAACGACCGTGCCTGATGTACCACTTGGGACGTTGCTGCGCTCCATGTTCCGGTAAAATCGACAGAGAGCGTTACCATGGAATGATTGATGAGGTAATTGCGTTTCTCGAGGGTAATACCGATCGGTTATTGGATGAATTGCGGGAACAAATGAACGAATGCGCGGAAAGAATGGACTTTGAACAGGCGGCCAAACTGCGTGATCGAATAAGCGCGATTTCTAGGCTGGGGGAAAAGCAGAGGGCTATTACGGTAACCGATAAGGACTGCGACGTTTTCGCGCTATGCAGGGATGAACTGAATATCCTTATATTCTCCTTGTTCATAAGGTCTGGTAAGGTGATAGGGGCCGAACCGTTTTATATGTCGGCTGATAACGAATCGAACAGCCTTATAATGGAGTCGTTTATAAAGCAGTTTTATTCTGAAACAAGGAATGTCCCCAGGGAGATACTTGTAAGCGATGTTCCAGAGGAGCTTGACGCCATTTCCGAATGGCTTAGCGGTATTAGGGGGAAAAAAGCGTTTATAGTACAGCCGCAACGGGGAGAGAAACGAAAATATATTGAAATGGCTGTTGAAAACGGAAAGGATACGCTTAATAAGCAAAGGGAGCTTAAGCGGCGGGAATGGGAGCGGGGCGAAGGCGCGCTGGCCGAGCTATGCGCAATAATAGGACTGGATGTGCTTCCACATCGTATTGAATGCTATGATAACTCGCACATACAGGGCAGGGACGCCGTAGGAGGAATGATCGTGTTCATCGATGGAAAGCCTGAGCGAAAGGAATACAGGAGGTTTAGAATCAAGGCGGAGGCAAACGGCGACGATTACCTTGCCATGGACGAGGTGCTGAGAAGACGGTTTAAAAGGGCTCAGGACGGGGATGAGAAGTTCAAGGAATTGCCCGATCTGATTGTGGTTGACGGCGGAAGAGGGCAGCTTAACGTAGCGCTGCGGGTTCTTGAGGACTTTGGGATCCCGCATGTGCCCGCGATAGGACTGGCGGAGCGCAATGAGGAGGTTATCCTCCCATTTGCGGACGAAGCGCTGGTCCTGCCAAGAAAAAGTCCTTCCCTGCATTTGCTCCAGAGGATCAGGGACGAGTCGCACCGGTTTGCGATAAGCTACCACAGAAGCCTGAGGCAAAAAAACGCGCTATTGTCCGTATTAAGCAGGATTGACGGAATAGGGGATAAAAGGCGCAGGGCGCTGTTTGACGCGTTCGTTACGCTTAATTCAATAAAAGAGGCTTCCATTGAAGATTTGACAGCGGTAAAGGGGATGAGCGGGCCGTCCGCGGAGGCCGTATATAACTATTTCCATGAAAAGCCTGATGACGAAGGGATGAAAGGTCAATAACTTATTAAAATAAGCCTTGTAAGACTTGATTTGACACAAAAGGACTAGGGTGAGATAATTAATATGGATTATTTAATTCTATAGGGGGGCTTAATGGTCTATAAACTGTTGGCGCTTGACGTGGACGATACCTTGCTTCCACCCGATAAACGCATATCTGACGGGGATAAGGAGGCCGTATTCAAGGCGGCCGAAGCAGGGGTATATGTTACAATAGCTACGGGCAGAGGGTATCTTGGCTCTTCGCCGGTGTGGAGGGAGCTTAAAATCAATGGCCCTGTGATCAACTATGGAGGAGCGACGGTTACAGATACGCGGACAAATAGGCTCCTTTATTCAACACAGCTCTGCCCCGAGCTCATTACTGAGCTTTTGGAACTTGCTAAGGATTTGAACGTGCACGCCCATATCTATCAAGGCGACGGTATCATATATGAAGCGGAACATGAGTGCGCCGTAAGCTACCGAAGCGCGCTTGGGTTGCCCTATATTATTGATCCGGATATACGGAAAAAGCGCTGGACTAACGTACCAAAGGCGCTGTTTATTACTGATAGGGTCGGCGAACTGGCGCCAATGTTGAAAAAGCGTTTTGAACACAGGCTGGAAGTAGCCCTTTCGAGTCCGGGTTTCATCGAATTCAACTGTTTAGGCGTTCATAAGGGAAGCGCTGTTAAGTGGCTGGCATCGCAGATGGGCGTAAAAAGGGATGAGATCATCGCAATCGGCGACAATACGCTTGACAGCGAAATGCTGATATATGCCGGCCTTGGAGTGGCCGTTGCCAACGCCTCCCCAGAGGTTAAGGCGGTTGCCGACATAACATCCCCTTACGGGGCGGGGAAGGCGGTACGGTGGGCCATTGACAACTATATCTGCAAGCTGGATACGAACGGTGAAAGATGAGCTATTATGTCGGAATAGATATAGGAGGGACTAAAATTGCGGCAGCAATTTTAACGGATCGCTTTGAGATTGAAGTAAAGGAAGTTGCTCCATTCCCAATGGGTAATGATGTCTCCTATATAGCGGTCATGACACGTTCCATGGTAATAAGCGCCCTTGGAAAGCTGAGTTTAAGCCTTGATGATATAAATTGTATAGGGGCCGCAGTGCCGGGCAGCGTAGACCTTAAATGGGGGAGGATTGTACATGCGCATAATCTTGGCCTTCACGACGCGCCGCTTAGAAAGGCGCTCATTGAAGAATTCAAGACGGACAGGGTATTGGTTTTAAACGACGCCAACGCCGCTGGCTATGCGGAGCTTTATGCAGGGGCATTGATGGGCAAGCGCAATTCAATCTGCATTACGCTGGGCACAGGCGTTGGCAGCGCCCTGATAATCAACGGCGCGCTGTTTAACGGCGGACTAGGCAATGGAACGGAGGCGGGGCATATGGTGCTGGACTATGACGGGCTAAAATGCACCTGCGGGCTTCGAGGATGCGCTGAAACGCTTTGCAGCGCAACCGCCATGGCACGAATGGGCAGAAAACTGTCAGAGGAGGGAAGCGCTCCAATGTTATTTGATGCTGCGGGTCATGACTTAGAGAAAATAACCGCAAAACGCATAATTGACAGGGCAGCCGTAGGCGACTCCGACTCGCTAGGGATATTTGAGGATTATATTGACGCGCTTGGATCATACATAGCTTCGTTAATGAACGTATTTGATCCGGAAAGCATAGCGATTGGGGGAGGCATATGCAATGCGGGGGATTTCCTGTTTAGCAATTTGAGCAAAAACGTAGACGGGAAGTGCTTTTTCAAGAATCACGGGAGCATTGTACAGGCAAAATTTTTAAACGACGCTGGAATGGTAGGCGCTGCAGCCGCGGCAAAAGAAGAATATGATGGAATATCGGCCTAATGATAGTATGCTGATTATGAAATATACAATAAGGATAAAAACTTAACGGGGGAAATGAGAATGTCAGTAATGTGCGCGGTATTCGTA
>DBFNRV010000129.1:0-10063 GCA_048421225.1 Christensenellales bacterium
CTAAAACATATTTCTTTTATATGCAATAAATCTGTATAAAATATTCGTTGTTCCGTTTAATCGGCGCGCTTGCATAGCTTAGGACTAAATCCATAAACAAAGCCGGCCTCGTCAATCAGCCTAAATTAAAGGCCACATGGAACTATGTCCATATGGCTTTTTTTTACCCTATTTATACTTTGTATCTTGGCCAGCTATGCGCTAAATGCCGCTGAACGCATTCAGCGTACGCCCACCAAGCCCATGCCAAGCGTCAGTATACCCATATTATCCCTGTATATCTCGTCAAATTGGCTGAGCGGAAGGGGGTTTTCCCCTATTCCGACTTCAATCGTATATCCAGGACGATTGAACTGCTGTATGAACCAATCCTTATAGCCCGCATAACCTGAAGCCGCGGGCGTTACTTCCACCGAATAACCGCTGACCCTGCCAAATTCCTGCGCAATAGCGTATGATCCTTCCGGTTCATAATCAAGATACTTCCAATATATAACCTTTCCCTGCGAATGATACGACAGGGTAAGCACAGGTTCATTCTGAATAGTAAAATCGTACATGGCGCGGCTCTCCGGCGCGCTTAAGGGGGCGTCGCCCACAAAATCGCGCGGTGCGGGACTAGTAAAGCCCAAGGCATATTTTATCTTTTTCGCCTCCTCCCATCCCGCCGGATAGTTAAGGTTAAGATCGGTTCCCTCAATATTGGCCTTCCACCCGGAAGTAAACGGAACGCTCGGGTAACGGCTTGAAATCGCGCGGGCGCTTTGATAATACGGATCACCGCTTGGTATAGCGCCATTTACCAGGTCCACCCCATCGGGATTTACCATTGGGACCATATATAGCGTTACGTTTTCATATAGGTCGTTTACATCATAGTCATAAAGCGTACCGCCCGTAGAATAGAGCTTTGCGTAATCCTCCATAAATTTAAGCAGTACAGGGGTGGTTATCCACTCGTTTGCATGATGCGAAGCATTGTACGCTACCTTTGTAGCGCCCGTTCCCATTGTGAGCAGGTAGAGCGGCCTGCCCATAACGCTTCGCCCAATGGAACCGGTTCGTATATAGGGATAGCGCACTTGAAGCCCATCCACTATATAGTCAAGCAATTCCGAGGTATACGGCACGTTTGTCGGAACAACGTCAAAACCGAACGGTATTACGAGTGATGTCCCCAGCATGAGGTTATCCGCCCTTAATCCTCCGTTCGCCCTGGCTATTGCCTCCGCAGTGGTGCCGTACTGCCTGGCAAGGCCCCAGTATGTGTCGCCCTGCCTGATGGTATGCCAGGTATAGCCCTTTAAAAACGGTATCAGGGCAGCCCATGTATTTTTGCCCACGATGCCGTCGGGCGCAAGGCCGCTGGCCGCCTGAAAGCGCATAACAGCGCTCAGTGTCCTCTGTCCAAATCTGCCGTCTATCTCCCCTGGTGAAAAGTTTGCCCGGATTAACGCGAGCTGCAGGATTTTGACGGGTGTTCCGCTGCTGCCATAACGCAATGTCTGCATAATGTACCTCGCATATTCTGATTTTACTGCAATACAAAAAGCCTTCATATAATTATATGAAAGCTTCTAAGGATATGTGCATACTTTGCGCTAATCGCCCAATCTGCCGGCTAGAAGATAATAGGTTATAGCTGCGCATTCGCGCATATAATCGTTTAGCGCTATATACCAAGCCGAGGGGGTTCCAAGCCCCTGCGCCTTAAGCCCCGCTGATTCGGCAACCTTTCCAGCCCTATAAACGTGGAACGCCGTGGTGACAAAAACTACCTTTGCATCCTCTCCAAAACGGCTTTCTATTATAGGCTTTGAAAATGCGAAGTTCTCCAAGGTGCTCCTGGATTGATCCTCGGTTATGATCCTCGATTCATCGATTCCACTGTTTATCAGAAACCGTTTCATTGCCAACGCCTCGGTTATGGACTCTCCCTCCCCCTGTCCTCCTGATACGATTGCAACGGTGGAAGGGTTGCTCTCCAGATATTCCACAGCCTTGTTCAGACGGTTATAAAGCGTAACGCTTACATGCTCCCCGCGTATACCCGCCCCAAGCACCACCAGCACGTCGGCGTTGTCATCGGGCGCTGTGCTTCCGGCAACGACCGTAATAATGGTTGTCACTGTAAACAGGGTGAAAAACCCCGCATATGCCGCAATCATGCCCCATTTTATTATCTTTCCAATTATGTGCGACCTCATAAACCTGGTTACGGGACCGTAAAACACCCCAAGAACGAACAGCGGGGCTCCAATTATAAACGGCATTATAACGCCAAGGTTATAATTGCTTAGCGTTCTTACATACATCGTATCAGCCATAAGAAACAGGCCGGTTATTATTAGCAGCGCCTGGAATATAATGCGGAGCGTTCTGCTTTTCCTAATTTTGTTTTCCACCGGGTTTATCTCCTTTTGCATAAATGGATGTGAGTAGCAACTCGACAATCCTTGCTGGGAGAAACCGCTTTAGGCCCACAAACAGCTTATACTTTATGCCGACTGTCCTTCGCACTGGAGGGTTTTTGGATTTTATCAGCGATAATATTGCCTTTGTCACGCTACTTGGCGGCATCCCGTTTTGCTCGTCCTTTTCCATCTGGGCGATGGAATTTTTAAACGCGCCTTCATATGCGCTATTACCCGTTCCCTCCGCGTATCTGCGCGCTCCGGTAAATCCGGTTTTAGTATCGCCTGGTTCTATCAGCGCCGCTTTGATCCCCCACGGCTTCAGTTCCATTCTAAGCCCCTCGGTCAGCGCCTCGACAGCAAATTTGGACGAACTGTAAAGCGTTTGGAACGGTATTGAGAATATGCCTCCTACCGAGCCGATATTGATTATGAGTCCGTTCCTTCTTTCGCGCATATGCGGGAGCACCGCGTTGAGCATGCGTACAATACCAAAATAGTTCGTATCCATCTGCTTAACCGCATCCTCGGCGGAGCAGTCCTCAACCGCGCCGCAGATCCCAATGCCAGCGCCGTTTATTAATATATCAATCCTGCCCTCTTTTGCGATTACCTCGTCAACCGCGCGCCTTATCGACGCCCCGTCGCAGACGTCCATGCAAAGCATCCGCACAAATCCATCCTTGGACCGCCTGTCCTGTCCGCCGCTACGCGAGACGCCATATACTCTAAAGCCATGGTTCATAAGCTCCTCGGCGGTACATTTGCCTATTCCCGACGATGCTCCGGTGATGAGCGCCACCTTTCCATAAGGGTTATTCACATTAAAAACCTGCCTTTGAATTGATTATAAATATTTAAACCGTTTATTGATATACTACTAATCGCTACTTTCCAAGCGGGCTTACCGCCTGTCCGTCAAGCGACTGTATAAATCCCAGCTCTATCTCGCCGTTTATCACAAATAGGGTGATTACCTCTGTGTCGCTTATTGCGGCCAATATTAGCGTGACCTCTCCTTGCCTATTAATATCGGATGGGAATCCCGCCGATTTAGATGCGTTTACGGCGGCCCGCATATCAATATCCTCGCCCGCAAGCATCCCGGCGATGCTTCCATCCTCAATGTGTCCGGCAGGATAGATGGAGTCCTCTCCAATGGAATAGCCATAATCATTTATGACCCGCCTGATCTTTGAAAGCTCCCCCGTGGAATTCAGCACAAGCCTCCAAGTCAGCGCCGCCAAAAGCAGGGCTATCGCAGTGCCAATGAGTATATATCTGGATGTTTTGTTCATTACAGCCACAATTCCTGCGCGGTTACTATTATGGCGGCAAGCGCCGCCGTAATTATAGCGGCAGCCGCGTCGCGCCAGTGCATTTTTAGCACCCTCATTTTCGTGCGGCCCTCTCCGCCGTGGTAACACCTGCTTTCCATTGCCATGGCAAGCTCGTCCGCGCGCCTGAATGAGCTTACAAACAGGGGGATTAAAATAGGTATCATGTTTTTTGCCCTCTTGATTATGCCTCCTGTTTCCATATCAGCGCCCCTGGCCATCTGTGCCTTCATTATCCTGTCGGCCTCCTCTATAAGGGTAGGGATAAAGCGAAGGGCTATCGTCATCATCATCGCCAGCTCATGTACAGGAAACTTCAGCCTCGTGAGCGGCATAAGCAGCTTTTCCAAACCGTCGGTCAGGGAGATGGGCGTCGTGGTAAGCGTAAGCAAAGACGTGCCGGTTACCAGCAATATCAGCCTGATTATTATAAAGAGCGACTGCCTAAGCCCTCCCGTTGTAATTTTGATTATCCATACCTCCAAGATGGGCTCGCCGGTCTTGATAAGGAACAGATTCAATATAAACATCAGAATAAGCAGCCATTTCATGGGCTTAAGCGTTCGGACAATATAACCAAGCGGCACCTGCGCAAGCACTATGGTCAAGGCCAAAAATAGCGCAACCGGAATAAACATCCACATCGAGCGGACCAGGAACACTATGACGATATAGGCTATCATCAGCATGAGCTTTGTACGCGGGTCAAGGGAATGTATCACGGAATTTCCTGGGAAATATTGACCGAGAGTTATGTCCTTAAACATATTTCAGCCTCCCCTTCAGGAAATCGAGCAGTTCCTCCGGCCTGTATATTTCATTTGGAACATTTACGCCCCTTTTTCGCAGCGCCTGCGCAAGCTGCGCAGCATGCGGAAGCTCAAGGCCAAGCTTCTCTATGTCGCTGGCGTTTGAAAACACCTCTACCGGCGTTCCCACGGTTTTCAGCGTGCCCTTATTGAATATCGCTACGCGTGTAGCCACCCGGGCTATATCATCCATGGAATGGCTGACCATTATTATACATGTATTGTTTGTACGCTGAAGTTCTAAAAGCGTGTTCAGTATCGCGTTCCTGCCCGCTGGATCCAAACCGGCCATCGGTTCGTCCAGCACCAGGTATTTCGGATGCATCGCGATTATCCCAGCCAATGCAACGCGGCGCTTCTCTCCGCCTGACAGCTCAAACGGCGATTTGTCGCAAAACTTATCCGCTTCAAGCCCTACTATCGACAGCGCGTCCATAACGCGCTCCTTCACCTCTGCTTCGCTAAGGCCCATATTTACCGGCCCAAACGCAACGTCCTTATAGACCGTTTCTTCAAACAGCTGGTGCTCAGGATACTGGAACACCATGCCCACAAGCCGGCGTCCAATCTGGCGCTGTTTTTTATCCAGCATATCGCAGCCGTCGACCTCTACGCTCCCCGACGTTGGAAGCAAAAGCCCGTTAAGATGCTGTATAAACGTGCTTTTTCCGGACCCCGTATGGCCCACGATACACAAAAATTCGCCCTCGTCTATGACGATGCTGACGTCGTTAATGGCGCTGACCGCCAGGGCGCTCTTGTGCATATATATATGGCTTAATTTCTCAACAACAATGGGCATAGCGCCTCCGCTATTTCATCTACCGTCATTACATCTTCGGGTATATCCGCGCCTATCTCCGCCAGCCTGTCACGCAGGTCCACCGCTGGCGGCGCGTCTATTCCCAGCTCTCTAAGTTCCTTGGCGCTGGAAAATACATTCCTGGGCGTATCCAGCATCCTCAGCCGGCCTTTTGCCATTACGGCCACACGGTCGCACACGGTAGCCTCCTCCATATATTGGGTTATCATAACCACCGTAATCCCGTTTTCCCTGTTCAACCTTCTGACCGTGGAAAGGACCTCGTCGCGGCCGGATGGATCAAGCATGGCCGTAGCCTCGTCCAGCACCAGTACCTCCGGCCTCATGGCCAACATGCCAGCCATCGCCACCCGCTGTTTCTGCCCGCCCGACAGCATATGCGGCGCGCTTCGCGCGTACTCCGTCATGCCCACGGCCTCTAAGGCTTCCTTGACCCTTTTTATTATCTCATCGGTCGGAAGGCCGAGATTTTCCGGCCCGAAGCCTACGTCCTCCTCAACCACTGTGGTCACTATCTGATTATCGGGGTTTTGGAACACCATCCCGACCCTTCGCCTTATCTCCTGTATCAGGGCTTCGTCCGCTGTGCTCATGCCGTCTACGGTTACTTCGCCCTCATCGGGAAGTATAAGGCCGTTCATATGTTTTGCAAGGGTGCTCTTTCCCGAGCCGTTATGGCCGACAATAGCCAGCATCTCTCCCTTTTTAACTTTAAACGATACATCCTTAAGGGCATATTGCCCCTCCTCGCTGTATCTGTAGCTTATCGAATTTACTTTTATCATATCAGGCAACCCTTCGACATCAATCAAGTTAGTATACTCCATCGAAACGCTAAGGGCAATAAAACGATGATTAATATATTGGACGCGGCTTTTCGCAGCGCTGCCGTACAATGCTATACAGAAAGCTGTTGCCTCAATAAGAATCTGGACGGGTTTTACTAGGCGTGGCGGAACGCTTGACGAGATTGTAACCTGCGCAATTCGCGCGCTTGTCTTCAAAAGTATGGTATTTGCTATTGGGAACTTGGGACATACATATAGGCATTTTAATGTATAGCGCAGCAGTTTATTATGCATACTTTTTTGATACTACGAAGCCGGTTTTTTCAATAGTTTGGGTAGAAAGCTTAACTGCGAAGCATGAAGTTGTATCGGAGTCCGAATCAGGAGCGGTAACCATACACCGGCTCCCTACGGATGTCCCGTTTTGCTGGAACAGCCGGGCAAGGATAAACGGGCGCCTAGCCGCCGACGATGTTTACGCTGAGCGCCGTGGCTTCATATGCGCTTTTATCCAGCGCCAATATTATGCGGCTTGTTACTGGCAAAGTAGCTCTATGTTATAGCAGGTCCTATGGTATACATGCTATAATTAACACAATAATAATTACCCTCAGTTGACAAGGGTAAGCCGCCCGAGTATATCTATTTTTTCCGGAGGTAATATGAGAAGCGAAGCTGAAATAATGGATATGGTAATTTCCGCCGCAAGGGAGGACGATAATGTTCGTGCCGTGCTCCTTAACGGCTCCAGGGCCAATCCAAACGCTCCAAAGGACATGTTTCAGGACTATGACATAGTGTTTATAGTAAGGGATGCCCGCCCATTTTTTAATAATCACGGCTATATGGACAGGTTTGGTGATCTAATGATGCTGCAGATGCCTGAAACCATGCGCGATCCCATTGGAGACGGCAGGTTTACATATCTTGCGCTGTTTGACGACCTAAATAGAATAGACCTGCAGATTATACCCGCATACAGGTATGGTGAAATACTAGGAGATGACAGCCAGACCATATTGCTGCTTGATAAGGATAATCTAATTCCCCAGCCGCCGCCGGCAAGCGACTCAAGCTACCATGTAAAACGTCCCGATGCCAACGACTTTTATTCCTGCTGCAACAACTTCTGGTGGTGCCTCCAAAACGTGGCCAAGGGCATATGGCGGGATGAGCTTCCCTATGCGATGCATACATACGAGCGCTATGTAAGAGCTGAGCTGGACTGCATGGTTGAGTGGCATATAGGCATACTCAACGGATTTAAGGTATCGGCAGGAAAAATGGGAAAATACTTCAAGCGGTATCTTGATGCCAATACATACCAATTATATGCGGATACCTACTCGGACGGGCAATATGATAGAATGTGGGATTCTATTTTTATAATGTGTACTCTGTTCAGGTCCCTGGCGGAGCGTGCCGCAAAAAGCATGGGCTTTTGCTATCCAAAGGAGGACGACGAGCGGATGACGAGGTATTTGCGCTATGTCCGCAGCCTCTGCTCTAACAGGGAGGGGCGCTCCTGACAAATATCATCAGCGCCGATTGATCGTGCCATCCGCAGCATAAATGGCTTCAAGCCATATATAGGCGAGCGGATTCATTGTACAGCCTGGTTATGTCCTGAAGCATATCCGTATGCTCGAAATCACGGTGGTATACAATGTTTATCTCCCTCACCATGCTCAGGTTTTCCACAGGGAGCACGGTTATCTTCCCCTTTCTCAATTCGTCAAGGCAGACGCTTTTAGCCAGGATGGATACCCCGAAGTCGCGCCTTATCAGATCCTTAATGGTCGCAATATTATCAACCTCAAGGATAACGTTAAATTCATCTATGGACATGTTCTGGCTCTCCAAATGCGAAATAAACAGATTCCTCGTTCCCGAATTCGGTAGCCTGAGTATCATCTTTTCTCTCTTTAGCTCATTTATAGTAACCATGCTCTTGGCCGCGAGACTGTTGTTATTGGATACCACCAGGACAAGACAGTCGGTATCGAGCAGGAGCAAATTGAAGTCCGGATCAATCAGATTTCCTTCTACAATCGCTAGATCTATCTCATACGTCTTTAGCTTCTCATAAAGGTTTTTAATCGTATCGGAAATAATCTTTATGGATACCCCCTCATTATCGCTGCAGTATTTTGCTAAAACCTCGGCCACAAGGTTGCTTTCCGCCGTATGGGTTATTCCTACGGTCAGGCGCGTAACATGCCGTCTTTCATCCTCTATGCGCTGTTCCATGTTCTTATAGAGCATCTTTATCCGCTTTGCATACTTTAAAACGATTTCCCCTTCGCTTGTAAGGCTTAGCTTGCCGCGGCTTCGGTTGAAGATTTTTACGTTAAGCTCCTGCTCTAACTGTTTGACCTGCAAGCTCACGGCGGGCTGCGTCATGGAAAGCTGTTCCGCCGCCCGGGTAAAGCTCTTAAGCTCATATACTGTAAGCAATGTTTCCAATTTTGAGTTCAGCATATCACACCCGCCAAAATAATTATTATTTATCTATTCAAAAATAACTATAATTATACTTTATTTTAAATACCGATATAATGATACCATCAGAGATATGAGAAATCAACTGTTTCTGTATACGTTCAAATTAAAAGGTTGGTTTTATTATGTTTAATATTTATGAAGGATTAAATGAAACAAGCGGGGTGCTGCTCACCCTTTGCATTATATTGATGTCGGGATTTTTAATGACCAGGGTAACAAAGCTTGTAAGGCTCCCAAACGTGAGCGGCTTTATACTTGCGGGAATGTTGATTGGGCCATACGCGCTGAACCTGGTTTCAGCTGAGGTTGTATCGCGAATGGGCTTTGTCAGCGATATTGCGCTGGCTTTCATAGCGTTTGACGTGGGCAAATTCTTCAAAAGGGAAACGCTGCGCGGTACGGGAGGCAAAACCATTGTTATAACCCTGTTTGAGTCGTTGGCCGCAGGCATCGCCGTTGCCGTTTCAATGAGGTTTATATTCAATCTCAGCTGGACATTCTCCATACTGCTTGGCTCAATAGCAACGGCCACCGCGCCTGCAAGCACCATTATGACCATAAACCAGTATAACGCTAAGGGGAGGTTTGTAAACACCCTGCTTCAGGTAGTGGCTCTGGATGACGTGGTGTGCCTGATTGTCTTTAGCACGGTTTCCGCCCTAATAAAAGCCGATGGGTCTGGAGGCTTCGCCGCATCCGACGTATTGCTTCCTATTTTATATAATTTTGCGGCCGTTGGCATGGGTTTTTTCGCAGGTTATCTGTTGAATAGGATCATCACGCCCGGGCGAAGCCGCGAAAACCGGCTTATTTTAGTTATTGCTCTTCTGCTTGGCATTTGCGGGATCTGCGCGCTGTGCGACGTCTCGCCGCTGCTTTCTTGTATGGCCTGCGGTGCGGCGTATGTTAATTCTTCAAATGACGAGATGCTATTTGGCGAAGTAAACCAATTTACCCCTCCTGTTACTTCAGCCTTTTTCATAATTTCGGGTATAAACTTTAACATCGGCGCCCTTACTGTGGTCGGTATGATTGGCGTGTGCTATTTTTTGGTTAGAATGGCCGGCAAATACGCGGGAGCTTATGCGGGTTGCCTGGCGGTACATGAGGATAAACGGACGCGCGGCTGCCTCGGAATTGCGCTGGTACCTCAGGCGGGCGTTGCTATTGGCCTGGCTTTTCTCGGGCAGAGGATGCTGCCCCCTGAAATAGGCGATATGCTGCTTTCAATCGTCCTGTCATCCTCAATGCTTTACGAGCTGATCGGGCCCGTTTGCGCCAAAACCGCGCTGATGCTATCAGGCTCAATAGACGGGTATCCTCGCAAGCACACGGATAAGCTGCGCACACCTGCGCTTAAACATCCGCTGATAATTAAGAATAATAA
>DBFNRV010000130.1:0-15260 GCA_048421225.1 Christensenellales bacterium
TTTACCAGGAAATTGTGCGCGAACCTGGAAAAAAACGCCTTTATCTTCTTTATTCCATATAGCTTGTTCTCAATTATGCTTCCGTCAACGCAGTACAGGCAAAAGTCCAAAAGCCCTGGGATCACTACTTCGGCGCCCTCCGAAACCAGGAAGTCCTCCAGGTTATTATTGCCAAGCGGCGAATACTTTACAAAGATCTCGCCTACCACGCCCACCTTTGCCTTTCGCTCGCTTCTTCTCGGGATTGCCGCAAAGTCGCGGATTATATCCATATAGTTTTGCTTTATACGGCGGTAGCTAAGCACCCGCACGTCCTTCATGCCGTCGGTGAGCCTTTTCGTCCATTCCTCGGTAAGCCTGTCGCTGTCGCCTGGGTTTAGCTCATATGGCCTGCACTGGTTCTTAAGCGACATGATAAGATCGCCGTAGGTAACCGCATAGAGCATCCTATGCAGCATAGGCAGGGTAAGCTTGAAGCCCGGATTTCTTTCCATGCCGAGAACGTTGAAGGATATAACCGGTACAAAGCCGTAGCCCGCCCTTTCTAGCGCCTTTCTCAAAAGAAAGATATAGTTTGACGCCCTGCACCCTCCGCCGGTCTGCGAAATCAGCAGGGCCGTTTTATGCGGGTCATATATGCCGCTCTCAAGCGCGTCTATCATCTGGCCTATAACAAGCAGCGCGGGATAGCACGAATCATTATGCACATATTTAAGGCCTTTGTCAGTTACGCCCCTGCCGCTGTTCTCTAGAAGTTCCGCCCTATAGCCATAGGCGTTTAAAATGTTTATGATCATTTTAAAATGAAACGGAAGCATTGTGGGCACCAGTATCGTATACTCCTTCTTCATGTCCCTTGTAAATATAATGCGTTCGCTCCTGTTTTTCATTGGCGCTTTTCCTTTCTTCCAGCGCGCCTATAAGGCTGCGCAGCCGGATTTTTACCGCTCCCAGGTTTGTTATCTCATCGATCTTGATCTGAGTATACAGCTTGCCGCTTCCTTCAAGGATAGACCTTACCTCGTCGGTCGTCACCGCGTCTATACCGCACCCAAACGACACCAGCTGCACCAGCTCGCAGTCGCTCCTGCCAGCCGCAAACTTCGCCGCGCGGTATAGCCGCGAATGATAGGTCCACTGGTTGAGCACATCCACCCTTACCGGTTTCGTCAGGCGGCGCACGCTGTCCTCGCTGACCACCACAAATCCCAGCGACGCCGCCAGCCGGTCAATCCCATGGCATATCTCCGGATCCACGTGATACGGCCTGCCGGCAAGGATCATTATACGTTTTTTATGGGATTCAGCAAACCTGACAGCCCTTTCCCCCTCGGCGTATATATCATTCATCCATGCTTTATAGGCGGAAAAGCCCGCGCTTACCGCCCGCGCGGCCTGCCGCCTGGTTATATCTATGCCAAGCTGGTCTCTAAAAAGCAGGTAAAGCTCGGTTGAAAGCTCCCGTTGGTTATTGATATTTAGATATGGGAACAGGAATCTTACGTTTTTCAGCGATTCCATATTCGCGTTTAAAAGCTCGGGATAGTAGGCGACCACCGGACAGTTGTAATGGTTGGTTCCGGTCCCCTCATTCACATTATAGGTGAGGCAGGGGTAGAATATTGCGTCCACACCGCGCTCAATCAGGGTTTCTATATGGCCGTGCATGAGTTTTGCGGGGTAGCAGGCTGTATCCGAAGGTATGCTGAACTGGCCCTTTGAGTATATATCCCTGCTTGACATTCCGGAAAATACGACGTTAAAACCAAGCGCTGAAAATATCCCGTGCCAAAGAGGGGCAAGCTCATACATGCCAAGTGCAAGCGGCATACCTATAACCCCTCTCTTCCCATCCCCTGGCCTAAGCGAATCAAGCTTATCACGCTTGAATTGATACACGTTCGGCATGGGGCCGCAGGCGCCCTCATCCTTCGTTTCGCCCGCGCCTTTTGCGCATTGGTTGCCGGAAATATACCGCTCTGAACCATTGAATAGGTTTACCGTAAGCTTGCAGCGGTTTGTACAGCCTCCGCATACCGCGGCCTTTGCAGCATGGGTGAAGCACTGCAGCTTATCCCCGCTAAGCAGCGCAGTCCGCTCCAGGCCAAGGGACCGTACGTGAAGCGCCGCGCCGTAGGCGCCCATCAACCCCGCGATCTCAGGGCGTACCACATTCCGCCCAAGCTCAAGCTCAAAACATCTCAGCACAGCGTCGCTTAGGAAGGTTCCGCCCTGGACAACGATGTTTCCTCCAAGCTCATCAGCCGAATTGGCCCTGATAACCTTATATATCGCGTTTTTAACCACGCTTCTCGACAATCCTGCCGATATATCCTTGACATCCGCGCCGTCCTTTTGGGCCTGCTTTACCGACGAATTCATAAATACCGTACATCTTGAGCCAAGATCCACAGGCGCTTCCGCCATAAGGCCCAGGCGCGAAAATTCGCCTATTTCATAGCCCATGGACTTCGCGAACGTTTCAATAAAGGAGCCGCAGCCCGACGAACAGGCCTCGTTGAGCATTATGCTGTCGATCGAATTGTTCCTTACCTTAAAGCATTTTATATCCTGCCCGCCTATATCAAGGATGAAATCCACATTGGGGCTGAAATGGCGCGCCGCCGTATAGTGCGCCATCGTCTCTACGATTCCTTCGTCAACGTGGAACGCGCGCTTTATTAGCTCCTCCCCATAGCCCGTAACCGCGCTTCCCGCTATTTGAATAACATCCCCGCACAGCTCATAAATGCGTTCAAGCTGAGACTTTACAATATCAACCGGCGTTCCCCTGTTTGAACCGTAATAGGAATGTATTATGCGCCCGTCCTCTGAGATAAGCGCAAGCTTTGTCGTTGTGCTTCCGCAGTCTATGCCCAGGTATGCCCTTCCCCTGTATCTTTCCGGCGACACCTCTTCTACCGTCGCCATTGAATGCCGGCGCTTAAAATCCGAATACTCGCTTTCACTTCTGAACAAAGGCGCAATGCACCCTTTCCTCCGACTGGTTGCCGCCGCCGTCTCCAGGCTGGCCATCAGCGCGCTGAACGTATACGGCTTATCCTGCTTTGACGCATACAGGGCGGCTCCTATCGCAACGGCGTATAACCCGTAATTAGGAAAAACCGCGTCTTTGGCATCAAGCTTAAGCGTTTCTACGAAACGTTCCCTAAGCCCCCCGCTGTAATATAAGGGACCGCCAAGGAACATTACCTTGCCGTCTATGCTCCTTCCCTGTACCAGGCCGGCTATCGTTTGATCAACCACCGCCTGGTAGATGCTTGCCGCAACATCCTCCTTGCGCGCGCCCTGATTAAGCAGCGGCTGTATATCCGTCTTGGCGAATACGCCGCACCGCGAAGCGATCGGATAAATCCGCTCGTGCCCCATGCTCAGCTCGTCTAATTCCTGGGGCGTTACGTCCATAAGCGTGGCCATCTGGTCTATAAACGCGCCTGTGCCCCCAGCGCAGCTTCCGTTCATCCGCTCGTCAATAGCGCCTTTAAAAAAGATGGCCTTCGCATCCTCTCCGCCCAGCTCGATTACAACGCTTGTGTCGGGCTCTAGCTCCCTTACGGTTCCCGCTGTGGCGTATACCTCCTGTACAAAGGGTATGCCGGCCGCCCTGGCGACTCCAAGGCCGGCGGAACCCGAACACGCAACATAGACCGGGACATCGCCAATATATTTCTCGGCGCGCCTCAATAGCTCGGCAGCCTTTTCCCTTACATGCGAAAAATGCCGTTCATATAACTCAAGGGTTATTATGCCGTCCTGGACAAGAACGATTTTAGCGGTAGTAGAACCGATGTCTATTCCGATAATCGATTTGTTTGCCGTATTCAACTTAGAAATCACCATATTTTCCATTTGCTCTCCATTGTACGTTCGACTGCGCCGCCTGTCAAAACCTTTTTTATTCTATAGGCGCTTTTGGGTATTAATACCTGACCCAGGCGCAGGGCTGCAATGCGCTTATATTGCAAAAAGCCCTAAATTGCGAACATATTAAGGATAACAATCATCAATTTTTTAATCAAGCAATAAATTAAGGCAAATGTAAACATTGAGGTTTTAAATCAAAATCAGAGACTCAAAATAAATAAGGCTGCGGAGAGCCGTCTGCAGCCTTATTTTCTGTTTAAGCGATTGATATTAGCCAAACGAACCCGATGGGAAGTGTTTCATGCCGCCTTACGATAGATAATCCAATATTGCCAATACGTCGTTTGTGTCCACTACCCCGTCTTTATTACAGTCGGCGAGCGTTATGGCAAAGTTGCCACGCCAGCTTGCTTGTCCATTCAAATTCGTCAAAAGCAGATTCGCATCCTTCGCGTCAATTATGCCGTCAAGGTTTACATCCCCGATAAGATAAGCTGTGCGGTAGTGTTGAACTACCCCATCCTCAAGAATCACAATGGCGTCGTCGATATCCACCACTCCGTCCCAGTTTGCATCAGCGATGGAACGGTGCGTATCCGAAATGAACCTTCCGCTCCCGTTTAAATAATTTAGGATAAAAAGCGCGTCGTCGCTGTCTATCACTCCGTCAAGATTAGCGTCTCCCTTGTATATCATCTTTGTGCCAAACGGGGCCGGTACGCCCTCGGCAGCTCCAGCATAAGGCGTAATGGACAATACCGCCAGCAAGCACATTGCCAAAGCTATTAGAATTCGTGGCTTTCTAATCATTTTCTTCCCCCCTTGTTTATTTAAGACGCCGCAAGATAATCCAACAGCGCGTATACGTCGTTTATGTTCACCGTGCCGTCACGGTTGAAGTCGGCGGCGGGTAGCGCGATTTGTCCTATTCCCACGCCGCCATTGCAATATTGCAAAAGCAAATTTGCGTCAGCGGCCGTTACCGAGCCGTCAAGGTTTACATCGCCAAGCTTGATTGCCTTAAGCAATGGACTGGCTATATTGCCCTCCAGAATGGCGATAGCGTCGTCTATTGTGATAAGCTTATCATCGTTAGCGTCCGCACGGGTCTTGTGTATACTGGACAACAGGGTAACTTCGCCCTTCAAATATTTTAATATGAATAGCGCGTCGTCAGAATTAACCGTGCCGTCAAGGTTCGCGTCGCCGACAGCTATCGGTACAAACTGTACTGCCGTGGCAGCGCCTGCAACGGGCATGATGGAAATGATCATCGCAACGCAGAGTGCCAATATAAAGATATTCCTCTTATTAAACATTTTATCTGCCTCCTCAATTTAAATGCAAGATCACGCCGCCAGATAGTCCAGCAGCGCGTATACGTCGTACATATTTATTGCGCCGTCGTCGTTGAAGTCCGCGAGCGTAAGCGCAATTTCCCCTACTCCCACGCTGCCGTTGCAATATTGCAAAAGCAAACTCGCGTCAGCGGCCGTTACCGAGCCGTCAAGGTTTACATCTCCATTTTTGCATATGCGCGCTTTATGATATGGAGCGTCCATGCTCTCAAGGATGACGATAGCGTCGTCTATGTTAATTACGCCGTCCCCCGATACATCCGCAATATCTAGGTGGATATTTGACAGGAGCCGCGCCTCGCCCTTTATGCATTTTAGTACAAACAACGCGTCGTCGGAATTAATAACCCCATCAAGGTTCGCGTCGCCATGGGTGATTGTATATATACGGATGAACTGATCTGCCATAGCTGCCGGGGCCATAGAAGCCAACATAGCAACGCATAACAATATAGCCAATAATTTTCGTTTCTTTAACATTCCTTATTTCACCCCCTCTGTTTTTAGGGGAACGCTTACAGGATACACTTAACTGCGGTTAAAATTTTGATTCAACGAGATTGTCCCTACAGCAAAACAATCGTTTTTACTGCCATAACCCATATTACGACCAACAGGCCATTGTAATTAAGATTTACACTTTTTTCTATTCATACAAATCAACGCTGTACAATTATTGACAAGATCGGCATTAAGCCTATTTTTTATCACCCCCAATTTGCCATTCTTAACGAAACCGACGTGAGCACCGCACGAATATGCAATGCCGCTGAAACCCTGTTGCATACCCCTAAGTATAATAGAAGCTTAACATACGCGCCATGAAATGTAAATACAAATTATACTACATTTGGCTATAATCTTTTTACAAAGATTGTCGAATGTGGGCGAATAGTTTCGATTAAATATCTTCATTTTAATTATGGTGTCTGCCGTTGGAGATTACGGGATAAGACGCCTGACGCCTTATCAGCGCAACTCGATATCTTATAGGTAAAATTATTCGGCTAGCGAGGATGGGGTATGCTAAAAATCGACACTCATCTACAACAAACAAGGCATGGATTACCTTCCATGCCTTTTGAACAAAATTTAGTCGAACGCGCTAACCTATTCCCTGCTCCTCGTGCCTGTTCCGCGCCTTTTGGGCGTAACCACAACGCGTCTGTTGGGCTCTTCTCCCTCGCTGTGCGTGCTTACATGAGGGTTGTTTTGCAGGGCTGAGTGCAATATCCTGCGTTCATATGGATTCATAGGCTCCAGTGCTTTTGCCCTGCCTGACGCCCTTACCTGCGAGGCTATCTTCCTGGCCAGTCCTGTCAAGGTTGCCTCCCGCTTTTTTCTATATCCCTCCGTATCAACCGTTACCCTGCGATAGCCTGATTCACGGCGGTTCTTGTTTGTCACAAGCGACGTAATATATTGAAGCGCGTCCAGCGTTTCGCCCCTGTAGCCGATTAAAACCCCCTTGGAACCGCCGTTTATACGAATCATTAGGGCTTCATCGTCCGCATATGCGCTCAGCTCGCCTTCTATTCCCATTAGCCTTACCGTTTCCGCCAAAAATGCCGCTCCTGGCTCATCCTGCGCAGCCTTTACACTGTATTCACGCTCTTCGGGGTCAATATTGGCGGCATTGCCGTATCCGTTATCATACTTTCTTTCAGCCGGCCCGATGCCTTCATTTTTGCGAGTTTGATTGGCCGGCCTGGCGCTTTTAACGGTTCCGTCGCCGTCATTTTGAAGCTCGGCGCTCTTCACCGCGCGCGGGGTATCGTCGCCAGGAACGCTTTCCCTTTGCTGTTTTAGTTCCTCAGCCCTTGAATTCTGTTCTTCCTTAACAGGCTTTGGCCCATTGTCCAAATTCCGCTCAGAAGCCTTTATAGGAGACTGGCGGGCGGGGGCTGCCGTGCCGACGCCCGTACCGCCTTTATTCTGCTTTGGCCTTTCTGTCTCCTTCCTTTTCGTCTCATCCCTGCGCTCGGAAGGTTTGCCGCCGCGTCCGCCTCCGCGCTCATATCTTCGGGACAGCTCGGAAAAGTCTGGAACCTCCACTTCCTCGACCGCTTTCTGAACAAGCCTTACAATGGCGGGTTTGGCTCCAAAACCCAATATGCCCTTTGTCTCCTGCTTTATTATCTGAATCTCGACCTCGTCGATTGAAATCTCAAGCTGCTGCAATCCCTTAAAGATTGCCTCGTCAACGGTTTTGCCGCTGACCTCTATGGATTTCATATCCATTATTTGCCCCCTTTAACATCCGCTATGGCAACGCGCGGATATTTCTTATTGAGTATCAAGTTAATCGCTATCATTATTACATTGCTCAAAAACCAATAGATGGCAAACGCCGCGTTATTGCTAAGACACGCTATAAAGCTTATCACGGGGAATATATACATCATCATCTTCCCCGATTGCTGTTGCTGCTGCTGGGCGGTTGACTGGCCCGCCGCCTTCTGATTGGGCTGAGTCAGTTTTGAGGCTAAAAACATCGAACCTCCCGCAAGCAATGGCAGCAAGAACCACCCGTTATTGTGTCCTGCGTAGAGTTGGGAAAGCGGAGCCGTAAGCTCGTTATACTTAGCTATCGCTCCCTGGCTTGCGATGAAATTCCATATCGTCTGAACTTCACCGTCAACCACCATGCTGCTCCTTACCGCCATTCCCAGGTTCTCAAACACCGTAAGCATCTCGGGATTCGATTTAAATAACAGCAGCTTCGGCAGGTCGGCGGTTTGAAGGAACGATTGCGCGCCCATGATGACGGAAGTCATTCCGTTGTCAGCCTGCCAGATGTTATTAACCCAGAGGAACTTGAAGCTTAGGAACATCTCCTTTGCCGCATCCATATCCGAATTGGCCGTAAGCAGCAGTTCTACCATCTGCTCATGCCCCCAATAACGGAATGCGTTAAAGAAGCATATAAACAAGGGAAGCGTGATAAGCATCGGAAGGCAGCTGCTCCACATGCTGACCCCCGCTGTTTTCATAAGCTTGCGCTGTTCTATCTGAAGCTTTTGGGGATTGTCCCTGTATTTCGAGTTGATTTTATCCAGTTCCGGCTGCAGCGCCGCCATTTTAGCTGTTGATTTGCGCGTCTTTATATCCGAAAACAGGGTAATGCCTTTAAGCACCAGCGTGCAGATAATTATGGTAAGTACGGTATGTTGAAAGGCAACATTTTGAAATATCCATTTCATACCTTCCAAAAACCAGTTTGTAAGAAAAAATGCGCCCTCCAAGGATGCGTCCTCGCTTTCGTATTATTCGTCTTGAGCCGGCCTTGACCGCTTCAATCGTTCCTTTTAGTGGTTTTCGTCTTATACGGCCATTCGTCAGGCACAGGGTCATATCCTCCCGCCATAAAGGGATTGCATCTTAGTATCCGGCGAACGCCAAGCAAAAGCCCTCTCCATGCGCCGTATCGCCGTATCGCCTCCATGGCGTACTGCGAACATGTGGGGATATACCGGCATGACGACGGCAACAGCGGCGATATAAACCGCCTGTAGCCCTCTATCAGGCCTAAAAGGATTCCTTTCAAGCCCCGCCTCCGCCCTCTTTAATCAATGACGCGCTCTCCAGCAGATATCTTACCGAAGCTCTGACGTCCTCAAACGCCATGTCCTTAATCGCGTCGCGCGCAATGAAGATAAGGCTATAGCCGGGCTTTAGCTCGTCCAGCATAGGGGCAAAGGCTTCCCTTAGCCGGCGCTTAACCCGGTTTCTTGTTACGCTGTTTCCAATTTTCTTGCTTACTGAAAATCCAACGCGGATTGAGCCGTGGCGGGCACGCTGCCATACCAGTACCATTGCGCGGCATTTCTGTGACCTGCCCGCACGGTAAACGTAACGGAACTCTTTATTTCGCTTAAGAGAAAAACAGCGTTTCACTTTATCCTTTCAAAAATGTTTCTTCGTTGACAGCCTGAATCTCAGTCCTAAATCCCTCAACTTTACCTGCAAACGACCGATTTTCTGTTTGTGGCAGCCTGAGAATCATATAACAGGCCGGTTGTTTCGGAAAAACGCCCTGAAAGGCTGCAGTCCTCCGTATGCCGCCGGCTATTGAATATCCATTCACCGGCGGCCTCTCCCCTGTTCGCGCCGTAAACCGCTTCCGCTTATTTTAAGCGGAAAGCCTTTTCCTGCCCTTTAACCTTCTGCGGGCAAGCACGTTCCTTCCGTTTTTCGTCTTCATGCGCTGACGGAACCCGTGAACCTTTTTTCTCTGCCTTTTTTTAGGCTGATAGGTATTAATCATTGTGATACACCTCGTTTTCAAATTATGTTGATCTATGAAAAGGGCGTGTCCCAAAAGAACCCGGCCCCATTCCATGCTAAATTGCGCGTGGACACAAACCGACGCTTATTGATTATATCGGGTTCTTGACAGCTAGTCAATAAAATTTAGCATTTTGTTGACTTAATTAACGCTGAATTCTTGTTGATGCGCAGCTTTTACCGTCCCCAGTCCGTCGGGCTATCCCGTATACGGCCCGCGTGCGTAATCGTCTGCCAGGTGGTGGGGCGGAACTGAAATCATAATTGCGGCGTTGAAATGTTAAACTTTATTGAATCCATGGACTAGTCCTTAAAATCATGTATAATACTTATTGATTATAGGCTTAACTGGAGAATTATATGAACTTCCTCGTGAATTTTTTAAAGGGTGCTATTGTAGGCGTAGCTAATATCATACCCGGTGTGAGCGGAGGAACAATGGCCGTTATAACCGGAATATATGAAAGAATAATCAACATAATAAGCAGCCTGTTCAAAAATATAAAAAAATGGGATGTTCTTAAAAAGGACCTGCTTTTCTTGTCGCCCGTGATTTTGGGCGCCTTGGCGGGTATATTTCTTCTCAGCAATCTTATTAAATACCTCCTCGAGGCCCATTATATGCCGACGCTGTTCTGTTTTTTGGGATTGATCGCCGGCAGCCTGCCGCTGTTATTTAAAAAAGCCAATCACAATGGGTTTAAAGGTAAATATTTAATCGGATTTCTGGTTACGCTGGCATTCATGCTTACGCTTGCCTATTTGAGCTCCCAGTCAAAGTCGATCGCGCCAGTAGAAGCCTTTGGCCCGTCATTACTGGAATTCCTGATGATCGCAGTATATGGAATGATCGCCGCTACGGCCATGGTGGTGCCTGGTATAAGCGGATCGATGATAATGATGATGCTTGGAGTATATAATGCTGTAATCGACGCGGTTTCTTCCTTAAATATTATGGTGTTGATACCGTTCATTATAGGCGCCGTATTTGGCATAGTGCTTATCTCAAAGCTTATAAAGTTTCTGCTCGACAGGTTCTATGGGTATACATATTATGTTATACTGGGTTTCGTAGCCGGCTCGATTGTATTTATCTTTCCTGGCTTTTCGTTTAATATGGACGGCCTTATCAGCTTTATCGCCTTTGCCGCTGGAGCGGCCATATCGTTTAAGATAAGCTCACTGAAGCCGACGAAGCATAATCAAACAGGAATAATCAAGAACTAGGCGAGCCTGTTTGGGGCAGGGCGTTTAATTAGGCGCTGAAGGAATGCCCTTTTCGCTTAACAAGGTCCCCCGCCGGATACGGCCCAAGAAATAACGCAACCTGCGCGCTTATGGCGCTTGCCCAAAATACAGGGGCGGGGCGCTCCGGCGAAAAACATATTTGTGTCGTCCAATTTCTCAAGGTTTTTATATAAATTGGGGGAAAGCGCCTGGATATGATAACAAGGCGAAATGGGCTTAACCCCCGCGAGTTGGCAAATAGATATTGATGGCAAGGCCATTTACAGCGCAACGGCCGCGAAACATATTTATTTTGCCGCCTACTGGAAATGTCTTTATTAGCTTAGTAAACAAAATAATACGGGCATCAATAGTTTTAAATGTTATCAAAACTCCCTTTCCTCCACGGCCTTGTTGTCAAACCTGGTGTATTCGCCCCTCCAAATCAGCTCCACCGTTCCTGTAGGACCGTTTCTGTGCTTGGCTAAGATTATTTCGGCGGTATTGTCGTCCGTTTCCTCATATACGGCGGCCCTGTATATGAGCATCACGATATCGGCGTCCTGCTCAATGGAGCCGCTCTCCCTTAGGTGCGCCATGGTGGGCTTTACCTTGTGCGCCGCCCTAGACAGCTGGGAAAGCAGCAGTATCGGAACGTCTAGCTCGCGCGCAAGTATCTTAAGCGACCTTGTGAGCTCGGATATCTCCTGAACGCGGTTGTCGCCCCCCTTTTTGGTTTTCATAAGCTGAAGGTAGTCTATAACCACCATGTCAAGGCCGCTTCGCGCCTTCAACCTCCTGCATTTTGAGCGAATCTCGGCAACGGATATATTGGCCGTATCGTCTATGAAGATCTTGGCGTCAGAAAGCGGCAGAAGCGTTTCCGCTAGCCTGATAAGTTCCTCCTCGCCCGTTTCCCCTCTCCTCAGGGCTTGCATGTCCACCAGCGCTTCCGAGCTCATCAATCGTATGACAAGCTGCTCGCGCGACATTTCAAGGCTGAATATTACCACGGTTTTGCTGCCGCGAAGCGCCGCGTTTGAGGCTATATTCAGCGCTAGGGCGGTTTTACCCATCGACGGCCTTCCCGCGACGATAATAAGGTCGCTCTTCTGCATTCCGGATGTTAGCCTGTCCAAATCGGCAAATCCGGTAGGGACGCCGGTTATGCTGCCCTTAAGGCGCATCATCTCTCCTATTCGGCTATAGCTTTCATGTACTGTAGCCTGTATCGGCAGAAGGGTGTCGGCGTTCTTTCTCATGGATATGTTGAAAATTCGCCTCTCCGCGTCATCCAGCATCGTTTCTATTTCCTTCTTGCCTTCCGACGCGTCCTTTGTTATCTCACTCCCCGCAAACATAAGGCGCCTCATTATGCTGCGCTCTTCAACGATTTTTATATAATATTGCACGTTTGCGGACGCAGGGGTAAAGAGCGACAGTTCGGTTATATACTCGATCCCCCCTACGGCCTCCGTCTGCCCAAGGCGATCCAGCTCCTCTGTAAGGGTTACTACGTCCACGACCCCGTTTTTTTTCTGTATGGCCGCCATAGCCGAAAAGATCCGGCGATGCTGGGACAGATAAAAATCGTCCTCGGTCAGCGTCTCCACCGCCAGATCCACAGCTTCGCGCGAAAGCATCATGCTGCCCAGTACGGATTTTTCCGCTTCTATACTGAATGGTATCGCCTGTCCGCCGTCCTGCTGCTCCAATGCTTCATTCCTCCGTCAATACGCCGGCTAAGTGCCCGCGTCAATAATGCAATCTGTATGGGCTATCGTAACCAGGTCCAGCCACTGCCCAAATGGACGGAAAAGGCGCCGGCGGCGCCTTTTGGTATCACGGATATCCCATAAAGGAAAGCCCCCTGTATTACGCGTTAGCCGCTCAATCAAACGTCCCTTCAGCAAGGTGCTAAAACCCCGTTACTCAGGCTTTGGATGGCAGCACCTCTACCTTGAATTTTGCGGCCGCGTCCTCATACATGTGCGCCCTGACGTTTACAATGCCAAGGCTGCGTATCGGTTCGTCAAGATAAATCTTTTTCTTGTCGATTTCAATATCAAACTGTTCTTTTAAAGCCTCTGATATCTCCTTGTTGGTTACGGATCCGAACAGGCGTCCATTCTCACCGGCCTTTGAATATATTCTCACGGTCAGGCCGCTCATGTCGTCCGCAAGTTCGCGCGCGCGCTTGCGCTGCATATCCTTTTTGTGCTGGGCCGCACGCTTGCTGATGTTGGCCGCGTTTATCGACTGCGCGTCGGCGGGGATAGCAAGCCCCTTTGGAATGAGGAAATTGCGGGCGTAACCGTCGCTGACGTTTACAATGTCGCCCGCCTTGCCGCTGCCTTTGACGTCCTGCTGCAATAGAACTTTCATTGTGCGTATCCTCCTTTACTTTATTTATAGTAATCGTAGTTTAACATACGAGTCAAGCCCCTAACCGCTCCTAACCTTTTTGGATTGACCGTATATTATTTATCTATCGGGTTTTCATTAAAATATTCGTTAATGCTTGATTTCAATTCTTTGATAGCGTCTGGCATTGAGGCGCCCTTGAGCTGCGCGCCCGCAACCGTGAGATGCCCGCCGCCGCCCAGCTTTTCAAGGATGAGCTGTACGTTTATATTGCCAATGCTCCTGCCGCTTATTATTATAGCGTCCTTTCCGTATGATAAAACGAACGACGCACGGATGCCCTTTATTGAGATCAGCTCGTCGGCTGCCTGCGCGGCTATAAGGCCCGAATTCTTCACATCCTCGGGGCATACGGATATCGCCACGCCGTCCTTTTGAAGCTCAGCGTTCTGAACCACTCTGGCACGGTCTTTATAGGTGCTCATATCATCTTGGAACATCAGCTTTACAGCCCTGATATCCGCCCCATTGCGCCTGAGATAGCTAGCCGCGTCAAAGGTTCTTGAGCCGGTGTTGAACGCGAACCTCTTGGTGTCCACGGTGATTCCCGCAAGCAGCGTGCCGCATTCAAAGGCGGTTGGGCGCAGGTTTTCATCAAAATACTGCATTATTTCAGTAACCATTTCGCTCGCGGACGACGCTCCGGCCTCAAGATAGTTAAGCGTGGCGTCGGCGATTGAGTCCACCGCGCGCCTATGATGGTCGATAACCACGGTTTTTCCCGCGCGCTTTAATAGCTCGGACGACATTACGGTACCTTCACGCTGGGTGTCGACAACTATAAGCACCGAACCCTCCCTGAGCATTTCCATGGCCCTACCCGGCGTTTTTACAAGATCGTTATACGCCGACGTTGAGCGCATGGTAACTAGCGCTGTCTCTATCATCGAGTTTGACTCGTCCAGCACAAAGTAAGCGCGCTTGTCTATATGCCTGGCGCAGCGCATAAGCCCAAGCGTTGCGCCCATGCAGTCCATGTCGGGGTTTCGGTGCCCCATTATATAAATGTCCGTGGCGTTCTCCATCATCTGACGGAGCGCTTTTGCAAACAGCCTGGTCTTAACCTTTGAACTCTTTGAAGTAACCTGCCGCTTGCCGCCGTAAAACGCATACGTCGCCCCGCGCTTAACCACCGCCTGATCGCCGCCGCGGCCAAGGGCAAGCTCCATCGCCAGTCTCGCCGACTCGTCGGAGGCCAGTATCCTGTCCGCTTCGCCGGCGGCTATCGAAAGAGTTACCGGCAGCGGCGTGCCTGTATTGATATCGCGGATCGATTCAAGTATCGAGAAGCGGTTTTTTTCTATCTCTCTAAGAAAGCTGGATTCAAACACCATAATGAACTTGGTGTTGTCATAGCGGCGGTATATGCCCTCCACGCTTTGCGTAAACTCGGCTATCTTCTGCTCAACCTCTGCCATTACCGCCGACCTGCGGAACTGCTTATCGGCGATAAGGTCGTCATAATTATCCACGTATATAAGCGCGACTATCGGCATCCGCTCTTCAAAAATCCTGGAATAATGCAGCGCCTCGGTCCTGTCTATCCAATACTGGAAGGTAAGCCTGCGCGGGCCTGAATTGCGCCGCTCAACCGGTATGTTGAACAGCTGGAAGCTGCGGCCGCCATACTCGCATACCTGCGCCTGGTTTGGCGTCTGCGGATTCAGATCCGAAACTATGTCCGTTATGCGGGAACCGCTGTAGAGCCGCTTGAACGAACCATTGCTCCATATTATCCGCCCGTCGTTGCCAAAGATCAGGCATGGTACGTTAAGGTCGTTTATTATCCTGGAGGACGCTATTGAGTTTTGATTGAATATATCGTCGTACTCATCGGCGATTGACCGCCTGTAAAGCTTTATGCCAAAGAGCGCCGCCATGGCCGCCGCGCCCCCGAGCGCCACAAATACAAGCGCAATTATATAGTGGCCGTATGCCGCCAAAAGAGCCGCTCCGGCAGCTATAAGCACAAACATGGGTATTAAGGACGGTACAATCAGTTTTTTCATAAGTAAACGACCGCTTTCATAAATAAACGATCTAAAAATCGCCTTCTTTCCATTTTAAGGCTTAAACGTT
>DBFNRV010000131.1:0-4907 GCA_048421225.1 Christensenellales bacterium
TTCGTTTCGCCGTTCTTGGTAAAGGCTGATTTGAACATGAAAAACAAAAGCAATGCAATAGCGATAGGTAAAACCGTTCTCTTAAAAAAATCTTTCCATATCTCCCCGCGTGTCATAGTATCACCCTTTTTCTAACGGGAATTGCGGGATAGCTTCTATGAGCTTCAGTGCGAGAGCTTGCCGCATATCCGCGTCAATTTCCCGCTTTACGCTTCCGTCCGGCTGCTTCCTTTCGACGGTGGCGAGCCTGTCTAATTCGCCGGAATAACATTCAAGCGCCTTTTCGACCGCCCATTTTTCACCACGGGCGGCGGCGCGTATCGTTTCAACGTCCGGCATATTCTGTTTTGCCATATCAGAAAGCTCCCGTCTATTTCGTTTTGATTTGATAATGTTATTGTACCATATTTCGCACCCCGTTTCTACACAAACCGCAAGTATCCGGCTGTTTATCCGCGCTCTGTTTCTTTGCCCCGTTCCGGCTCTTTGCTTATGCGTAAAATGCTGTCAATGTTCCGCTTGATAACGTCGTACTCCTTGACTTTCTTTTTCAGCTTGCCATAGTCGGCGTATAGAGCTTCTTTCTGCTCTTGCAGCGCGGCATACTCCGCTTGCAGGGCGGCGACATTCGGGAGCTTGGCGACGCCCGCCGCCTTTAGTGCCTTTGCAGCCGCTTCATGCAGGATAATATCGCGCTCATGGGCGGCGCGGTACTGCTCTTTGTTCTTTGCCTTGCGGTATGCGTCATAGGCGGGCTTTGTCTTTTGGTATGTGGTAATATTCTTAATCAGCACAGCCATGTCTGCAATCCGCTTTTCCGCGCCTTTGAGCGCGTCGGCGGCCTGTCCGCTTGCCGCCGCGATTTCCTCAATTTTGGCGGTCAAGTCGGCATACTGATCTATCTTGTTTTCCGTTAGGAAATTAAGCGTCTTTGCCGCCTGTTTCAGATTGTGGATTTTCGCCCATTGCTCATAGCCCCGGCTCTCTTGTGCCTTGATAGTGTTTTGAATATCTATGACAAGGGAAATGCCGCGTTCTGCCTTTGGAGCTTTGGCGGCGCGGGTACGCTTGCCTTTGATACGTTCCCTTAATGCTTCCTCTGTATAATCTGCACCGAGGGTTTTTAGGCGGGTAAACCGTTCCTGTCCGGGAGCGCGGCACGATATGTATTTACCGGGCTTTAACTCATAGCCCGTCGCTTGCAGACGCTGCAAAAAATCCTCAAAGTCTGACGATTGAGGGATAAGAGCGTCAACGGCAATTTTCAATTTGCCTTTCCAACTGGTACCCGTCCTTTCAGCCTGGTACTCCGCATAGCTCTTTCCCTTGCTGCCCTTGCCCGGAACAACGACGGATAAGCCGTTTTCCCGGCACAGCTTATCGCTCATGTTCCGTATGCCGTAATATGTCCGCTTGTTAGAATTGTATTTGCGGTGGTCTACGAAATTTGCAGCGCAAAAAATGATGTGGTTATGGATATGCCCCTTGTCTATGTGCGTCGTCAAAACATATTCATGCTGCCCCTTGGTTACGCTGTCTGCAAGCTGCCGCCCGATTTCATGGGCGGTATGATAGTCCACTTCTCCCGGCTCAAAGGATTGCATGAGGTGGTGGGCTAAATTGCTGCCTTTATCCAATGCTTGCGACAAGGTATATTCAAACTCAATATCTGCCGTTTCATAGCTGCACCCGAACGAGGACACAAGCATTTTTTCGTCCGTCTTGGCGGGATTTTGGATATAGTCAAGGGCTTTGCTCAACGTGCTTTTGATAGGTTTAATCTTTGTAACCGCCATATTTCCGCTAACGCCCCCTTTATCTCGTCTATGTCCTCTTGGTACGCGCTGCCCGTTGCGTTCACCCGTCGCGCTATCTGATTGACGTTGACTCCGATTTTCTGTATTTCGGCGGTCATTGCCTTTATGTCGCTATGGTCTATCTGAATGATATATCCGTCGATTGCGATTTTCCGCAGATACGCCGCCATGTTCAGGGTGGGTATCTGCTTCATTTTTTCCATGATTAAATCGCGCTCCGCTTCCGTCACGCGAAACTTTAACTGCACCGTTCTTTTTCGTCCGTCCATGCTTTGACGCTCCTCTCTCGTTTTCAGAGGGTTTGGGAAACTTCTCAACAAGCCATTTTCAACCGACGCGCCGCAGCGCGGGAGGGCGAAAATACGGAAGTGGGTACCCGCTTCCTATGCTTGCTATGCTTGCTATGCTTGCTATGCTTGCTATGCTTGCTATGCTTGCTAGCTATGCTTGCTAGTGGGTCTCTTATACCTTCTACGTATGAGTTGTCAAAATGCCAAGCCATAAGAATTATGTTTTTATCAAATAAAAAAGAAACAGCGGAGACACCGCTGTTTCTTTACGCTCCTTGATAATATTGTTAATTATGAATTAGCGAAGCAAGGCAAACTTCCTCATCACAAAACTCTATAAATTCCTTATCGTGCGTCGCTATAATAATTATCTTCTCTTTCTTTAATGATTGCAGGTACTCCCCCAGACGCTTGCGGCTAACTCTGTCCAATGCGGAAGTAGGTTCGTCCAATATCAAAACGTCAGGGCTTTTCATCAATGCGCGCAAAAGGGCGATCTTCTGCTTCTCGCCGCCGGACAGGTTGCTTGACTTTTCATTGATAATGGTATCAAGGCCATTGGGAAGAGATTCAATAAGTTCTTCCAGGCAAAGGTAACCGCATAACTCATAGAATCTTTCCTCGTCTAATTCAGCCTGTTCGTCAAGGATAATATTATATCTAAGCGTGTCGGGGAGCAACATAGGTTCCTGCTCGGATATTCCTATATATCTTCTGCGCACCTCACGCATATCAAGTAGGGATATGCGTTCGTGATTGTAAAATACCTCTCCCGTAAACTCGTCCATGTACAGGCCAACCAGCACGTTTATAAGCGTACTTTTACCAGAACCGTTTTCGCCGGTGAGCGCGTACATGTTCCCTTTTTTAAAAGTGACACTGCAATCATGTAAAACACAGCTATCTCCATACGAAAATGTCAGATTTCTAGCTTCGATACGATCTATGCCTTTTGGCACTCCCTCTCCATTGCTTTGCTCATTAACCTCGAATATGTCCCTGAGACGGTTATATGAAACCGCATTTTCCTGTACGCTTTGCCCCAAGGTAAAGAAATACCTCGTAGCTGACATCATCATACTAAAGTAGCTTGATATAATGGCAAAATAACCCACAGAGAGGCTTCCGTTTATAACGGATATTCCGCCAAACAAAAACACCAGTACGTTAGCAACTGTCATTATTACCTTATCAACGCTTGAAAAAAGATAGTTGGTTTTTTGATACCTTAACGCTTTATTCAATAAAATCTCAAACACATATGTAAGACGCTTTAAAAAGCCATTTCCGACCCCATGAAGCTGAATGAACTTCACATTAAATAATTGCTCATTTAACTTCCCGAAGTATCTGGATTGTTCTTCTTTATATTCATAGCTCACCTTAAATAGCGGTTTCTTAAATACGGTGTAGCTCAAAAAGTACAGTGCATTTAAGATAATAAGCACTATTCCAAGATATATGTTAAACGAAAATATTAAGGCTAGCGGAGCTATCACCATAACGGCGTTTATTACAATCTGCTGCAATACTCCAATGCAGAAAATTATCAAAGCGTTTGAATCATTGTTGATTCGCTGGTTCAAATAAGCGGTATCTCGCCCCTGTGTAAAACCCGGCGATAAGTTCTGTATATGTTTGATAGCATCGGCATTAAGCCTAAATGCAATTTGGGTTTGTAGCTTCATATACAGGCGGCTGCTCACATATCCAAGCGCTAATCCCGCTATGCTGAATGAAACAAAAATAATAATATACCTGCCGAGAAAGGAAGTATCTGTTGCCTGCACAAGTTGGTCTATAAAACTGCCAGATATATAGGGGAACACCACTGTGGTCATACTGCTGAATATGCAGATCAGTATATAGAGGATAAGTTTCCTCCTCTTTTCATTGAGGTATTTTCCGCAAAACTTAAATATCTGCTTCATTGTGATCTCCCCCCAATAAACCGATGTAGCTTTGGTTGCCTAACCTTTATCCCGCTCAATCGCTTCAAGGCAGGCTTCCAGCGCGGTTTGACCTTCCTTAGTCTCAATGTCCGGCTTTGTGCCTACGATGGCGTTACAGGTTCCATCCGGATTAAAAGAAAAATAAGGGTCAAAGTATACTAGCAGTCCACTATTAGGTAAGGCAAAGGTATAAGGTTGCCCTCCTCTTCCATTTCCCCCTGTTGTTTCACCTACCAGCCTTGCAAAGCCTGTAGCCTTGCAAAAAGAAGCAAACGCATCAGAAGCAGAGTAATTGCTGCTGTCAATCAACATCCATAATTGACCTTGAAAGCAAATGCTATCCTCGTTTGGCGTGTAAGTGGTTTCGTTACTGTAAAACTTCAGATAGCCGAAATCTTCCATATTTAAATCTGGAAACGTCTTATTCCAAGTCTCTCTGTCGATTTCTTGAAGCCCAGATGAAAACGGCTGCTCTGCATCCCACATAAAACGGTTAAACTTGCCATCTTTAACACCAATCGGATTATAGAGTGTCAAAGGCTCGCCAGCTATGTGTGATACGATTCCTTCACTCCATACAGCGGTGTTCCCTCCGCCGTTTCCCTGTATGTCTATGATTATTTCATCTGCCCCGCTGTGTGCTTCAAAAAAATCCTGAATCATCTTGATCGCAATAGGCGTACATTCTGAAGACGACCAAGCGAAACCTGTAATTTTTATATAAGGAATGCCATCTCCAACCGTATCCTCTATAATCGTTTGTCTGACTTCTTCATATAATAATTGTTCTTGCGGGGTTACCGGTGCGTTACCTTCGGTAGGGATGGGTACGAAGTTTTCATAATAAT
>DBFNRV010000132.1:0-17187 GCA_048421225.1 Christensenellales bacterium
AAAAATAAATGGCAAAAGAGGGAGGGCAGCACGGCAGAGTGATTTGCAGCTTAAATTTACGTTTTAGACATCGGTTTAGCTGACATAATTGTACCGGGTATTGTGAATTCTAAAGCTGGAGGGATAAAGCATGAGCGTTGAAGTAAGGGCCTTTTTGAGGCTGTTGTTAAGGGCGGTGATCATTCTTGCGGCGGTTCTAATAACCATATGGGCAGGTCCCGTAACATGGCTTGCGCTTTCACCGTTTATAATAGCGTTTTTTATTGCTCATCTTCTGCAAAAGCCAATAACTCTTTTTACCTCGCGGCTGAGGATGAACAGGACCGTGGCCAGCATAATTTGGACGTTTATGGTCTACATTGCCGTTGCCGCAGCTGTCTACTTAATTGTACATACAAGCATAAGCCAGCTTTTGCAGGCTGCCAATAACTATCAGCACCTTATAACGGGAATTATAGGGATGCTGGATAACACTGCGGACTGGATATTGGGATTTATAAATAATATGGATCCGGGGCTGCAGGAGACTCTTAACAGCGCTTTCGCGTCAGTATCCACATGGCTTACAAATGTGATTTCGGAGACAGCGTCTGGAATAATTAAATCAACCGTGGACTTTGCCGCTCACCTGCCAACCGCGTTTATCTATGCTAACTTTCTTATATTCGGAACATACTTTATAGCTAAGGATTATGTCCGTATTCGTAAACGGATTAATGATATGTTCGCCGTTAACACAAACGAAAGGGTACGCCTTACCCTTACAAGCCTGAGAAAGGGCGTTTTTGGCTACCTGAAGGTTGAAACCATCTACGCGCTTATGGTATTCATAATCTCTTCTACCGTGCTGTCGATATATGGGCAGGAATACTCCCTGCTTATCGCCTTCATTCTGGCTGTGCTTGAGTTTCTTCCCCTTTTCGCCAATGGAACGCTCCTGATTCCATGGTCAATAATATGCTTTTTAATCGGAGATATATCGCGGGGCATAATGCTGGCGGTTTTATACCTTGTTCAGATGTCGATAAGGCGCTTTACCGAGCCCAAATTGCTCAGCAGCAATATGGGATTAACCCCTCTTGCTTCACTGATAGGAATGTATGCTGGAACAAGGCTTTACGGGGTACTGGGATTGATATTTGGCCCAATAGTTATACTTATTTTGATTAACATCTATAGGGCAAATGCGTTTGGAGGAATGGCGGCGGATGCAAAGTGCGTTTTTAAAGGGATAAGTAGATGGCTTAAACGCAGGGATTGCTAAGAAGTATCCGCTGCCATATTTAACATTGAAATGAGTAAAAAGTTTTTCTTTTGACCGGATAATACTAGATAGTTTCAATTATTAAAAACAGGCCGTATTACGGCCTGTTTTTAATATCATATCCTGAAATTACTTGGACCTTTTGCGGAACACTACCGTGCCCGCGCCAAGGGTGATCATTCCGATAGCCAATCCAATCGCTGAGATAGCGCCTGCCTTCGGCGGGTCAGGATCTTCAACGGGAGGAGTAGGTTCTGAACCGGTCTTGGCAAACTCAACCTTTACTGCCAGATCAGCGCTAACTTCTCCAATAACATATTCATATTCTTTTGTTATGTCAACGTCATCTGCCAGTACGACCTTCTCACCATTTACGGTTATTGACGAAATCTCATATCCTTCGTTGGGGGTGATGGTTATTTTAGCAGAAGTGCCGGCAGCAACCGTCTGGGTCGCGGGGGATACGGTTCCGCCTTCGCCAGCTTCAGCCGTTACGGTGAATGTCTCAACGCCCTCTTCCGCATAACGCGCAGTGATGGTCGTGTTCTCGGTTATATTGGTATAGTCGCCTTCCCAACCTATAAAGTTATATCCTTCATGAACTGGAGCTTCGGGAGGAACGGCGTCCATGCCCTCTTCAACGGACTGGGTTTCAATGACTTCTTCGGTAAGTCCGTCGACAAAGGTTACTTCATACATAACTGCTTCGGGCGCCGTTACAGCTCCGTTAGTAGGAATGATAGTGCTGGTGTCGACGTCAATGGTGTGCTCGTCAATGATCGTGGACGCGCTGCCAATTTCAACAACCGTAAGCGGAGTGGTTTCGCTGAAGGTCTCGTTTACGTCAAACTTGAGACAGAAAGCGGTTTCCGTGCCATAATTACCTTCATGATGCATTACAGCCATATGGAGCAGGCCCGGCACAGTAGCGTTCACAGTGATCATTGCGTCGCCTTCATATCCCTTATAGGTAAGCACGTCGGGATCAAATTCGATTTTGAACTCGATAGCGGCGAGGTTCGGCATGGTTACAGGAACCAAAACGCCTGTTTCCCCAGCTTCAGCTTCAACTGTGCCTACCACAAACGAATAGGTCTGCGGTTCTGTTGCCTGTGTCAGCGAAAAAGCGCCGAAAGCGAGCACCAGTGATAAAACGATTGCAAGTGTTTTCTTCATGTTCTCCTCCTTAGAAATTATCATATTGTGGATACATGCCTGGAGATAATCTAAGGCCGCCTAATCGTCCATTGAACAGCATGGCCACAATAGGGGCGGATAAAGCTATCAAAAACAGCACACATCCATGTTTCAGCTAAATTATATCATTGTCGTAGCGCTATTACAAGGTAAATCAGCAGAAAATTAATGAACATAAATTTAATTTTAACCGCGACGGAAAGTTTGGAAACGACTTGAAACGACATTATACTTCAAGTTCGGTATTGCTTAAAGGCGGTTTTTTATTTAAATATTGAACTACGCGTCAAGCTAGCCTTGAGATACAAACAATGATATAGTTATTATATTACAATTATCTGAAATATCGGAGTATGCCTCCATGATAAACGGACCGTATACCGAGTCGCGGCGCTTTTGATCGTCAATAGTTTCGCTGGCAATGTGCCACATCGCCAGCGCGCCTGCGTAATTTAGCCTTGTTTTGATGCAAAACGCCTGTGACAGTGCGATATATGTATCTTTAAGCCATGAAAGATACGAATTGTACAGCTCAATCTCCTGCTGGTATAAATCCATGAGGATAAGGGACTCATCCCCAGGTTTTTCAGGCTTAGGCGTAAGACGCAAGGTAAGGGTAAAGGACTCCGCAAATCCGGTTTGGCCTACTGAGATTATAAGGTCGGTTCCGCCGATAGGAGAATCCGGAAGCCCATATTTGTAAACGCTCCCGCTCTTGCTGATAACGACAGGCGTTGTTTTCAAGCCATATAATTTCGCGTTTTCCAAAAATGCGTCAATGGAAATACAGTTTTGTGATATAATCAGGTCTATCTGTGACTGCGTTTGATACGGAGATGCGCTTGCGGCGGGTGAGGCTGTAATTTCAAATGATGTAGACGCGTCCCCGATAATAAAAAGCAACGAACAAAACGCGAGCAGCACAGCCACCGCTATTATGCTCATCCAGGCGGTTGCGGATTTGTTTTTGCTGTCCATAATTATACTCCACTATAAAATTGTATAACCATGCTATCATAATATCGCTCAACTTACAATAAACCATATACTAATAGGGAACGCGGGCCGCGCCTTAAGGCGCGGCCCGCGTTCCTTCGAAGAATTTTATTATATAACCAACTGTCCGTCCTCTGAATCAATAATCCTAAATATCTCTACTTCGTCTCCGTTAACAGCGTCGATATACAATATGAAGGCCTGATCGCCAAGGGTACATTTAAACTCATAGCATAACCGTTCATTGGATGGAGTCGCCGGTATAAACGCCAGCTTCCTTGATACAACCGTCAGGTTGGGGTTTAACATCCTTTCGGCTTCATCAGTGCTAAGCTTTGGTTCCTCAAGGTTGCGCTCAACATGGCTGTATAGATAGTTCCTGGCGTCGAATCCTACAATTTCGAGGGTTTCACGATCTACCCAAAGCTTAATAAGATCGCTGTAAAGGATGACGTCATCCTGTGTTGCCGCATAGTTTATAACCGCTACGCCCGCATAGTATTGAGCATAGGTTCCTACCATCCCTTTAAAACCGTGCTTATCCAGATAGTCCAGCCCCGCATTGCGGTATTTTTCGGTAAACGATTCTTCGGGAACGCCGGATTCCTGGCCGTTAGCGCTGCTCATCTTCCATAACAAATGGCCGCCCTTTTTTGTAACGGATATATCTATGGAGCGCCCATTTTCCAGGGTGCCGCTGAAGTCATACGCCGGAATGTTGCCGTCGGAGGCTCCTGCGGATTCCAGCTGCGCGCCTGGCGCATACTCAAGGGCCTTTTGCATAGCTTCGTCTTCGCTTATTTCATCGCCGGTTACGCCCTTTGGCTCAAGCTTTTCTGTGCTTTCAGAGTATGGTCCGTCATAGATAAGCGTAGGGAACTTTTCCACGCTTTCGGAGTCCTCATATTCCTTTGATGAAGGCTCAAAGTAACCGTCGTTTGATAAAAGGTCTATCGGCACGTCGTCGGAATCGACGCGCCCCCTTATCTCGTTTGCAAGCGATACGCAGGTTTCATGGAGCTTCACAAGCTGTTCGCTGTCCTCCTGGGACATGATTGTACCGCCTATCAGATTTTCCATTAAGGTATGCGCGTAGTCTCCAACCTGCACAATAAACCGATTCAGCTCATACGTATCCACGTGAGACGATGGTATCTGGGACATCAGGCTAACGCTCGCGCCGCTTAGCCTCCATATATCGTCCAGCAGGATTATGGTATGGTTCCTGGAACCAGAAACCATAAGCTTGCTGAGCGTCGCCTCTAAATCAGAAAGGTTGTCCGCAAGCTCAATAAAGGCCCGCCTGTACATGGATTCGGTTGAATTTTGGTACGAATCGGCCCTCGTCTGCTGCTGCACGCCCCAAACGCTTACCACTATCAGCGCTACTACAAGAACAAGCGGTATCGCTATTCCTAATGTTGTTTTGACTTTATCGCTCATTTAATGCCTCCCGACTCCTAGCGGCTTAGCTCAGCCGCTGTAATGTCATTTGCAGAACACATGAGAACCTATAGTAACGACTTTAGGCCTGCTGTGCATCCACTGGTTGCTTGTTTTTGCGGGGTTAAAATAGTAAATACATCCGTTTGTGGGATCCCATCCGTTCATAGCGTCCCGCGCCGCATTGATAGAGGTTTGATCCGGAGCCAGATTGATCTGGCCGTCCGCGACTATTGAGAATGCTCCGCTTTGGTATACGACTCCAGACAAAGAATTTGGGAAGGAGGAGTTTTTCACCCGGTTTAGTACAATGGCCGCTACCGCGACCTGGCCTTTATAGGGTTCGCCCCTAGCCTCTCCGTGCACGACTTTAGCTAAAAGATACAGGTCTCCAGATGCGTTTGATGACGAGCCCCCTGAAGAGGAAGTGCTTGATGAGAGGGTCATCCCTAGTGATTTTGCCGTCTGAGGGCCAACCATACCATCGGCCGTAAGGCCGTTTTTGCGTTGAAAGTACATTACGGCTTCTTTAGTCTGCGAACCGAATATTCCGTCAATACTTCCAAAATAGTAGCTCCATCGCTTAAGCCTGCTTTGCAGGTTCACCACGTCGTCTCCACGCGAACCATATTTAAGTACAGTCGCAGCTTTTACCGTGGCAGGCTCAAGGAGCGTACACATTATAAGTAACAGTGCGATCAAAAAGGCTAATTTTCTGCTTTTCCGTTCCATATAATATTACCTCCGAACAGATATTGTATTAGTTCTCCAAAAAAACTTTTAAACACAACACCCTCTTCGGTATTAACTTCTCCCTCGTAGTCTTGTACTATGCATAAAGGAGGAAACATGACGCACCACCAATTTTCACCTTTACCTTCGCCTAAAACAACCCTCAGTGCGTCATAGTCGCCGGCGGGATAAAGGTTTCCGGCATATTCCCTATCGGGAAACGGATAGTTCCCAACTTTAAGCTGAACGTTGTAATCCGCTCCGTTATCATTTAAAACCTCTCTTATTATGTTAAGCACGTCCCGGCCCTGGGCCATAAGCCCATCGCGCGTCTTAGACGCGTTATTGGCATATGAAAGGTGATCCGCTTCATATTCAAGAAGAGCGTCGCGTACAAGCAGCTTTACCCTCTGATCGGTTTCGGAATTGCTGTTTGCGATTATATGAAGGCGGAATATGCCGTCATCAGCGTCCTTGCCCTCCACACTAAAGCATATAATTGCAATTAGGAGGGCGCATGCGGCCATGATAAGAGACGCGGCTTTATGTGGTATGCGGTATTGTTTCATTATAAATATTCACCTCCTGTGTATATGGCGATTATTTCCTTTTGGAAGTGGGTTTATGCATGATAATTAATTTTAATTATCGGGATCTTACATTATTTATATCGCTGGGTTATAATGTTTTTATTTAATTGAGGTGATAAGCATGCCTTTGATTAAAGCATATGCAAAAGTTAACCTTGCCCTAGACGTTCTGTATAGGCGGAATGACGCATACCATGAGCTGTATTCGCTTATGCATACCATAGATCTATGCGACGACGTGGACGTATCAGAGGCTGATTATATATCGCTTGAGAGCAACGTCCCGCTTCCAAAGGACAATACAGCGGTAAAGGCGGCCCAAGCATATTCAAGTATAGGCGGGTCAAAGGGCGCTCATATCAAAATCATAAAAAGAATTCCATCCGAAGCAGGCTTGGGGGGCGGATCGGCCGATGCGGCCGCTGTAATCGTTGGAATGCAGAAAATATATAATGCTTTAGATGACAGTATGCTGAAAAGGCTTGCACAAACAATCGGAGCGGACGTTCCGTTTTGCATGACGGGCGGAGCCGCTCTAGCCAGCGGCATAGGGGAAAGGCTGTTCCCAATTCCGCGTTTGAGTCTTTCCCTTTTAATTGTAAAACCCAAAGCAGGCATAAATACGCGAATGCTGTTTTCAAACCTGAAACTTCCATGCGTACATCACGACGTAAGCGGAGCGGCGCATGCCTATCTGTCCAGCGACCTAAGGGAACTGGGAGCGAGAATGGGCAACTCCCTTGAGACAGAGGCATTTTCCGTGGAGCCTAAGTTAGCTGAAATCAAAAACCGCATGCTGGGGTGCGGTGCGCTGGGAGCCTGCATGACTGGATCGGGTTCGGCTATAGTCGGGCTCTTTGAAGATGCACAACATGCGCAATGGGCTGCGTTAAGGTTCAGGGAGTATGCTTTTGCACATATTTGCGTATAGAATTAGTGCTAAGGATAAACTTTACATTTTATAAAAACAACGGTAAGATGGATAATATAGATGTTAAAGGACATAAAAGGGGGAAGCTCTTTGCGCATCGGTCAGTTTACGGACACCTTTCTGCCCATTGTAGATGGAGTAGGCCGCGTTGTATATAATTACGCGGTTAATATAGCTGCCTTAGGGCACGAGTGCTATGTAATAGCGCCTATTGGTGAAACGGGGTATAGGGGAGGATTCCCGTTCGAACTTATAGAATATGCGGGTATGCCGCTTGTTACGTCTACCCAGTATAAGGTTGGAATTCCTATAATGGACAGCCATTATGATAAACGGATGTCAGGAATAGAATTCGACGTCGTTCATTGCCACTCCCCGTTTATAGCGGGCCATGAGGCGCTGCGCATTGCTAAAAAGCAGCGCGTTCCCCTAATAGGCACGTTTCATTCCAAGTATTACGACGATCTGTTTCACACCACGAAATCAGAGGTGATATCAACCCTCGGAGTAAAATACATAGTCGAGTTCTACAGCCACTGCGACGAAGTGTGGTCGGTCAGCCATTCATCCGCTGAGGTGCTTAAGGGATACGGCTTTAAGGGTGAAATACAGGTAATGCCGAACGGAACCGATATAAGGCCTATTGACGACAGCGCCGCTAAAACGGCCGCGGAGCGTTTTGGGCTTACGGAAAGCCCCGCGCTTCTTTTCGTTGGCCAGATGCATTGGAAAAAGAACATAAAAAGAATACTTGAGGCGGCGGCAATGCTTAAAAAAGACGGCGTTGATTTCCGACTGGTGCTTGCCGGTCAGGGCCCCAACAGAAAAGAAATTGAGGAAAAAGCCGAGGAGCTTGATATAGCGGATATAACTATATTTACCGGGCATATTGAAGACGCAGCACTGCTAGACGGACTGTATCGAAAGGCGGAGATGCTGGTGTTTCCGTCCTTATACGACAACGCGCCGATGGTCGTAAGGGAGGCGGCGGCCATGGAAACCCCCTCGATAATCGTTGGGGGCAGCAGCGCTGCGGAGGCAATATCCGACGGAGAGAACGGGCTGCTCTGCGAGGATACGACGGAAAGCCTTTATGAAACTATAAAGTCCGGCCTTGGCGATAAGGCAAGGCTCAGAGCGCTTGGAGTAAATGCCCGCGATACAATACCAATGGCATGGCGCGATATATTAGAGATGGCTATATCCAGATACGAGAAAATAGGGTTGAAGGGGCATTCGGAGGGAAAGCCCAGGCGCCGCAAGCGGCAGCCGGAAACTAAAACTACAACCAGTACAAAATAACTAAGCGGTGATTATATGACGAAAGTAAAAAAGAAACCCAACTTTAAGCTGATTTTTGGAACGGTGCTGTTTATTACCCTGGTCTTGTCCATAATCTATGCGGTTGTAAGCATGATTATGGCGCCTGAGGTTTCGGACGAACCATACGAAAAGATTAAAAGCGATTATTCACTGATGCTTTTGCAGTGCTCGCTTGGTATGGTTGTTATGTTTATTCCTTCGCTATTACAGAAAAAACTGTCGCTTACCATACCAAACTACATGTTTGTTCTGTACTTTATCTTCTTGTTCTGCGCCATATATTTAGGAGAGGTCCAAGATTTTTATTTTATCATACCATACTGGGATCTGCTGCTGCATACCTTCAGCGGAGCTATGCTTGGCTCGCTCGGATTTACGCTTGTGTCGTTGCTCAACAGCAATAAAAACGTTGATATGCACTTGTCGCCGTTTTTTATCGCGTTTTTCGCGTTTTGCTTTGCCCTTGCCTTTGGCGCGGTTTGGGAAATCTACGAGTATACGGTAGATAGCGTGGCGGCCTTAAATATGCAAAAGTACGCATTGGAGGATGGGACCCTTCTTATAGGAAGGGAAGCCTTGGCTGACACCATGGAAGACTTGATCGTGGATGCTGTAGGGGCGCTGGTTATGTGTATATTTGGGTATATATCGGTTAAACGCAAGCAGAGCAGAGAAAACAACGCGCCGGGCGGGCAGCCCGCTTAGGCTGCATCCGGCGATATATATTAGTCGGTTAGACATGGGTGGGGGGACATATGAGGCTAAGAATTATAGTGAAAAAGGTGCTGGACGCCTTTTTCATATATATTGCAATGTATATGTCAGGAGTGCTCATAAATAACGCGATGGTTGGAGGGGCGCTGTACCTGCTTGGCCTGATATGGCTTATCTATCTGAGACTGTTTTCACGTAAGGCCTCCATACCTGGGTTTATGGCAAAGCAGGGCGTTTTTATCCTGATATCAACGGTGCTTTTGAACACCGCGATTTTATTTGTGTACCCTGCCGTAGCAAGGAATAGGCTATCCATTGTATTGCTTGGCATGATTTTTTATATGGTGGCCTGGCAGTCGGTTACTGATTTAATTGCGATTAGGTCAACGTCCAGGCACTCCGTACTATGGATACTTTTGGCGCATATAGGTTTTTCCGCAGCCTCTGTTGGCCTTATAACTCTATTAGACATAAGTGGTGGCGGCAATCTTATGGTTCTGCTAATGTTGGGAAACGCGATAAGGGGTTTAATTCAATGTATTGAGGCCCGCGATGTCTCATCCGTTGAATCAATAAAGGGTCTGGACGGGCTGATGGACATAAGCGCCTGCAGAACATACAATTATATGTTGAAAAACCTTATGATTGCCTTGAATATAGGTATCATATGCTTTATTTGCTATATGAATCTGCAGCCCGACGGAAGTCCCATGGAGGACTTTCTCTATCTCTTGCTGTGGTTGGCCGGACTTGGATTCGTGATGCTCCTGTTGTGGCTGTTTCTCAGCAGGCGCATGGGATCAAAATATGATAAGCCGTCGGTGTTCATAGTAGGAGCCCTTCTATGGTGCCTTGCGTCGGTGGGTTATTATAACGGATGGTTCGCCCCAAACGCTATACCATATATACTGTGGTGCGCGGGGCTTGGATGTATGCTATGCGTGCTTGTCAGCCTGGGCCAGGATATGCAGACGGTTGTAGCCTTTACAATGGATGAAAGCGAAAGCGTTGCATACAGAAGAAACACCTATATCATGATCGAGTGGTCGGTATTGCTCTCATATCTTCTGCTTGTTGTCATGATGACGGTTTCCGCATTTGCTATTCAGGGCAAGATTGACGATGTTGAAGCCATGATAGGCGTAAAGGGAATATTCAATCTGGCGTTTTTACTATTGCCCGTTGTGTTCGTAATAATTGCCATGATATATGCGATGCTGCAGCCGCTGGACAAGCAGTATACGGCAAGGCTGAAAAAATACCGTGAGGAAACGTCGGGCGGCCTTGAAAAGCCCGAGGTAAGAAATCATCTTCTCTATAAGCTTAACAAGACTACGAAGCGCATAGGGATCAGGCTGTTATGCCTGATCCTGCGCCCTTTCCTTCCGTGTAAGGTTAAGAATGCGGATATAGTAAATCTTAAGAACGGGCCGGTTGTATTCGTATGCAATCATCTTGAGATACTCGGCCCTATGCTTACGGTGCTCTACATGCCGTTTTATTTTCGTCCTTGGATTACGCATGAAATACTGGATATGGACAGCGTAAAGGAGCAGCTAAAGGACGGAGTGGACAGAATATTTAAATTTTTGCCAGCGTCCTGGCGTAAAGTAATTCTATCCGCGGTTTGTAGGCCTGTTGTGTATGTGACAAATTCATTGGATCCGATACCTGTGTACAGGGGAGGAATAAAGGACGTGCTTATGACCATAAGGATGAGCGTGGACGCCCTCAAGGAGGAGGATAACCTGCTGCTGTTTCCGGAGAACCCTTCAAAAACATCCGGAGGGGGTGAAAAATACCCAACGCAAGGCGCGGCAGAGTTTTATACAGGTTTTGCCCAGATAGGCGTGGATTATTACAGGGCGACAGGACGGTGCACAACGTTTTACCCGTTATATATTAATAAAAAGCTAAGGACCATGACGTTTTTTGACGGCGTGACCTATGATTGTGAAAATCAAAAGAGCGTTGAAAAGCAGCGCATTGCAAAGCACCTTCACGATAGAATGGTTCAGGCGTCGGGGATAAAATAACCCTTTTCGGCATTACCTTAATTATTATAAGCGCCGCGGTGTTTTACAAAATACGATTGACTATTTTTAACCATTGATATTATAATGTAAATGAAAAAATCTCCGGAGGAATATTGATATGATACAGTTCGATTTAATCCGCGCCGCCGATCCGATATTGGCGGATATGATGGAGGGCGAGCTGCGCCGTCAGCGCGACCATTTGGAGCTAATTGCTTCAGAAAATTTTGTATCAGAAGCCGTAATGGCCGCTATGGGCAGCCACCTTACAAATAAATACGCCGAGGGTTATCCCGGCAAGCGTTATTACGGCGGTTGCGAGATGGTTGATAAGGTTGAGGATCTTGCAAGGGACCGGCTTAAGGAACTATTCGGCGCCGAGCATGCCAACGTGCAGCCTCATTCAGGCGCTCAGGCAAATCTTGCGGTATATTTTTCTCTCCTAAACTATGGCGATACCGTTATGGGAATGGATCTTTCCCACGGCGGGCATCTCACGCATGGAAGCCCTGTAAATATGTCTGGAAAATACTTTAAGATAGTTCCATACGGAGTAAGCAAGGAAACTGAGCAGATCGATTATGATAGGATGCGTGAAATCGCGCTGGAGTGCAAGCCTAGGATGATAGTCGCGGGCGCAAGTGCGTACTCAAGAGCCATTAATTTCGAACGCATTTCTGAAATTGCCCACGAGGTGGGAGCATATTTCATGGTTGACATGGCGCATATCGCGGGCCTTGTCGCTGCCGGAGAGCATATGAGCCCCGTACCGTATGCCGACGTCGTAACGTCGACAACTCATAAGACCCTCCGTGGCCCAAGGGGAGGCTTGATACTGTGCAAAGCCGAGCACGCAAAGGCCATTGATAAGGGCGTTTTCCCCGGTACCCAGGGGGGACCGCTCATGCACATCATAGCGGCAAAGGCGGTCTGTTTCCACGAGGCGCTTCAGCCCTCATTTAAAGAATACCAAAAGCAGGTGGTTAAAAATGCTGCCGCGCTGGCCCAGGCGCTTCAGGCAAACGGTATGAGGATAGTTTCAGGCGGTACTGATAACCATCTCATGCTTGTTGACCTAACGTCTACGGGAAGGACGGGAAAAGAGGTTGAGGCGTTGCTTGACCGCGCCAATATTACCGTAAATAAAAACACCATTCCGTTTGAAACAAGAAGTCCATTCGTTACAAGCGGTATACGCATCGGCACGCCGGCGGTTACATCGCGCGGGTTCAACGAATCCGACATGCTGCTTATTGCGTCGTTCATAGCACGCATTGTCGAGGGTGGCGAAGAAGCCGTTGGAGAGGTTAAAAAGGGCGTTTTGGCTCTTTGCGAGCAGCATCCGCTTTATTGACCGGAGCAGGGGCGGGAAATGAACCCGTTTCAATCCCAGCGATGAAGGACCTGCTTTTCAATGCTGACAAGCGCTTATATAGGGCGTGAACAAAACGGAACATGAGTAAAGGGGTGCGGAATGAAAAAAGCAAAGGGCTTTATTGCCGAGTTTAAAAAGTTTATTTCCCGCGGCAGCGTCATAGATCTTGCCGTTGGCGTTATCATCGGTAGCGCCTTTACAGCAATCGTTACTTCCCTTGTCAACGATATTGTAATGCCCGTTATAGGCTGTATTTTTGGCGGAATTGACTTTACCGACCTAAAGTATGTCATTACCCCCGCAAGCGGTGATGTTGCGGAAGCTGCTATCTACTACGGCAACTTCATTCAGAGCGTAGTCAATTTCCTGCTTGTTGCTCTTGTGATATTTATGGTAGTTAAGGCGATCAACCGTTTCCGTAAAAGGAAGCAGGACGAGGCGGAAACAGCCGTTGTCCCTGCCGAACCATCCGAGGACGTACTTTTACTTAGGGAAATCAGGGACTTGTTACAAAAGGACAAAGAACAATGACAGGGCAGCTATAGGGGAGGGCGGTATACGTATGCGCAACATAGCCAAAACGGAGAGGTTATGGAAGCTTTTATTGATATTCCGCCTGAACAAATGATTAAACGGGATAAGTACAGCTTTTCAGATTAGGCTTTTTAGATAAAGCCCGCTATTGAAAGAGCGCCGAAACGTCCATGTACATATGAGAGAATCTTAATCCCGGCTGGCTGCAAGCCGGGATTTTAGACGGGTGTAAAACTATGCGGCGTGATAACCGGTCAATACCCTGAATCGGTTTCACGCCGCAAAGACGGAGAACGTATTCGGGTTGCTCTTTTTGATTAGGTACATTAATATTTTGTAGCTTTATTAATCTGAAGAATTATATGGTATGGCAGCTCCAGTATGGCTTTATATAATCTAAACGCCTTTCCTTTAGATACCATTATGCATATGTTTTTACATAGATATTTATTTGCGCGCCGTATTTACAGATATCGACTATATGTTATAATCCAACCATGAAGAAAGAGTTTTATAAGAGAATAGTTTTATTTGCCGCCATAGTTTCCATGATTATTGCCTTCTGTGCCGCCTGCGGATATCTGCAATCGGGAGCGGGCAAAGGCGGAATTTATATTAATGAAGCAATGTCCTCTAATTCGCTTACCCTTGTGGATGAAAACCTTGGAAGTGCAGACTGGGTTGAGTTCTACAACACAACGGGCAGGCCGATCAACCTGAAGGGGTACGGGCTGAGCGACAACATCAGGGATCCAGGCAAGTGGCGCTTTCCCGATGTTACCATTGGCGCCGGCGAGTACTTAATTGTATTTTTTTCAAAATACAGCGGAGAACTGCCAGACGGCGCGCTATGTACAGGCTTTGGCCTAAGCCGTGCCGGGGAGATAATATGCTTTACAGATGAAAATTACAATATAATACAGCAAATGGAGCTTCCGGCCCTGAAACCCGATATATCATGGGCGCGCAGGGACGACGGCGGCTATGGCTATTGCGGCGCGGCGACGCCGGGTGAATATAATTCTACCGATATATTCGACTCACTGGACGACGTAGTGGGGTTTGGAGGAGGCAATGGCCTCGTCATATCAGAGGTTATGCCTGTAAACAATGCGTCCTATGAATTCGACGCAGGCTATTACCCGTGGCTTGAGCTTCATAACCCAACGGATAAAGAAATAAACCTTAGCGAATATATGCTTAGCGACGATCCGAACAGGTTGGATAAATGGAGGATACCTTCGGTCGATCTTGAGCCGGGCGGATATACGGTTATCTACATAAGCGGCCGCGACGGCGAGAACGGACAGCTGCATACGTCATTCAAGCTGGGAAGCGACGAATTCGGCGTATATTTAACCAATAGCGCAGGTGAACTTTGCTCGTATCTGACCTGGGAGGAGGGAATATTTGACGGAATAGCCGTAACAAGCTCAGGATATACGGTATACGCTACCCCAGGCGCGGAAAACTCATCCGACGTATTTAACAGCTTTGAAATAACCGCCATGGGGGCTGAGGATCCGGTACGGATAAACGAATTACTGCCTAAAAATCAGTATAGTATAATAGATTCAGACGGCGACAGGCCGGAATGGGTTGAGCTTTATAATTCTTCCCACAATAGCGTTTCTCTAGGCAAGTACTATCTTTCGGACAATATCAATAATCACACCAAATGGGCGTTGCCGGATATAGAGCTGAAGCCTGGTGAATACCTTTTGGTATATCTTTCGGGCAAGGACAGGCGCGACGGCGAACTCCACGCTTCATTCGGACTGTCGGATAGCGACAGCGTGTTAACCCTGTTCTGTATTGACGGAATGCGTATTGATACGATAGAATTGCCCGAAAATATTGGGAAAAATGTATCCATAGGCAGGGATTCTTCCGGTGGCCAGGTATATTATTCGCAGCCTACGCCCAATGAAGAAAACAGTACGCGCAGCTTTAGCAGCGCGGATATGGTTCGGCTTACCGATGTGAACGGCTTATATATAAGCGAGGTATGCGGTGTTGCCGCTCCAAAAAGCAACCAGGACGACTGGATTGAGCTTCATAATGCGGGAGAGACTGACATAAACCTTGCCGGATGGCATATTTCAGACGACGTTGACAACCCTTTGGGCTATACACTTCCAGAACTAACCGTTAAAGCGGGAGGATACGCTGTAATATATGCATCGGATTCTACAAGGTCAGCAGGTAAGCCATGCGTAGGATTTGGCCTGTCAGGTTCCGGGGAAACGCTGTTGCTCAGCGACCCGAATGGAGTCGTATATGACGTGTTCCATACCGGCGCGTTACGAAACGGAGTCACCTCAGGCAGATTGGCCGGAAGCGATAACAGGGTTTTTTTTGCATCAGCTTCAAAGGGATATGCAAACGACTCTACCGCATATTCGGGGTATGTTTCTGAGCCGCTGTTTTCAAACCGCGAATTATACCACAGTTCCGGTTTTGAGTTATCAATTTCATGCCGGACGGCGGGCGCAAACATATATTATACGTTGGACGGAACCGCACCTACAGCGCGGTCGCAACAATATACAGGATCGATCGAAATAGATAAGAGTGCGGTTGTTCGTGCGGTAGCGACAGCGGATGGACGCCTTGACAGCGAGATTACCACTTCAACCTATCTTTTTGAAGAACCTCATACTCTGCCCGTGGTTTGCCTTACGTTTGATCCCGCTGACTTTTCGGCGGTTTATGCCGCCACTACTCGCGACCAGAGGGTAGAACGCGGCGCTTTCGTTGAATATTATGAGTCTGACGGAGGCCTGGGAGTTAAATTTCCATGCGGCGTTCGCGCAAATGGCTCGGGTACGCTTGTTGCGCCTCAGAAGTCGCTTGCGATAAAATTGAGGGCTGGTTACGGAAGACGCGAGGTTACATATCCGTTTTTTGGAGAATATGAGATTAAGTCGTTTCAAAACCTTGTGCTGAGAAATTCGGGACAGGACAGGGATGGCGCGCGGGTACGCGACGCCGTTTGTATGAGGATGGTGGAGGGGTTAAATGTTGATAATTGTGCTACGAGGCCCGTTGTGGCATATATAAACGGTAAGTACTGGGGGATATATGATCTGAATGAGGATCAAAACGCGGATTTCCTCGCGGCTCACTACGGCGTGAACCCAGACGAGGTAGACATAATCCGTAGGAATACCGGCGCCTTGAAGGGGAGCAGCGCGGATATCAAGAGGGTTAGGGATTTTGCAAGCAGCCGGAACTTATCAAATGACGAGTTGTTCGACCAATATCTGGAATGGGTTGATGTAGATTATTTTACGGATTACTTAATAGCGCAGATTTACTTCTGCAATGGAGATATGTTCAATCAAAAATACTGGAGGTCGCATGATTACAGCGTGAAATGGAGGCCGGTATTTTATGACCTTGACTTTGGCTTGAGCGGCTCTCAAAATCTATTCTATGATTATTTCAATCCCGTAGGAGTACCTTCTGCAAACGGTTCGTTGACGGACATGAGGTTATACGTAGGGTTGGAAAAGAATGAGGAGTGGAGAGAGTTTTTTGTAGAGCGTTACATATATGTTATGTACAATGTATTGACTCCCGAAAGGATGCTGACGATTCTTGATGATTATGTAAAAGAGCTTGAGCCTGAAATGGAAAGGCATATTAAGCGGTGGCATTCACCGCGTTCAATAGAATTGTGGGATTCAAAGGTGGAGGCTGTGAGGTCTTTTATCATGAATAGGCGTGAAAAGGCCATAAGTCAGCTTAAAAGCTACTTTGGCCTGAGTGACACCCAGATTCAGGAGTACGTTGATAAAGCTACTAAAGGAAATAGTTAAGGAACTGCTCGAAATATATCAAAAATGTATAAAAAAGTAGTTGACAAGTAAAAAGGTATTTGGTAGACTAAACGGGCTGTCAGAGAGACAGCAAAGCGCACCTTGAAAACTGTATAGTGCGAAACGCAAGAAAGAGACAGCGAGCCGGGAGAGAGACCCGGCGAAAGAAGAGTGGAAGGCAGCGAACTTGGGAGAGGGAGCTGCTGGAATAAACAGGAATTGAACATA
>DBFNRV010000133.1:0-29045 GCA_048421225.1 Christensenellales bacterium
TATGATATGGCGGTCACAAGCATCCGATGAGGCGCAGACGGTTTATTTACTAGGCTATTTAGATGCCGTGGCCGATCAGGAGGCAATTATGGCGAAAAAAGGCGATTGGGTGCAGATCCATTCAATAGTGTTGCAGCCGGGCGAGCGCGCAGCGGGCGTACCCGAGGATACTGCCAAGGCCCCGCTTGAAATGTGGGTAAAAGGATATCTTGTTTCCGACGCGTCCATGGGAGATACCGCGGAGGTTATTACCAGAACGGGCAGGCGGTCGGGCGGCGTGCTGGTGGATGAGGCCCCATATTTTGATCACGGCTTTGGCGTTTTGATTCCCGAAATACTGAGGATAGGGGACATGGTGCGTAAAATAACCTTCGGAGGCGGCTGCGATGAATAAGGATAATAGCTACGGCGCAGTGATGGCGCGAAAAAATGAAATAATGCGCTCGGCTGTCGGGATGGACTATTCAAAATTTGAGAGTGGTTCCATTGCTTTCGATTACGAAGGAATGATGGCGGCTACGGGTTATACGCTTGACGAGATAATACGTATACAGCGCATGTTCTCAGTGGGCAACACCCCTTTGATAGAGCTTAAAAACCTGACCGCGCTGGCAAGAAAGCTTGCGCCAAGGGGCAAGGGCGCCAGGATATTCATAAAGGACGAGGCCTGCAACCCATCGGGAAGCTTCAAGGCCCGCCGCTCGGCGACCAGCGTATATCAGGCAAAAAAACAGGGTTATAAGGGCGTAATAGCGGCAACCAGCGGAAACTATGGGGCGGCTGTGGCCTCTCATGCGGCTATGGCGGGGCTAAAATGCATTGTTGTGCAGGAATGCTACGATTCGCATGGCGTAGGCCAGCCCGAAATTATAGAAAAGGCGCGCAAGTGCGAGGCGCTCGGCGCTGAAGTTATACAGCTAACCGTTGGACCGGAGCTGTTCTATATGTTCCTTATCCTGCTTGAGGAAACGGGATATTTTAACGCTTCGCTGTATACCCCGTTTGGAATAGCGGGCATAGAGACGCTTGGCTACGAGATTGCCAACCAGTTCAGGGAACGCATAGGTAGGGACCCGGACGCCGTAGTATGCACTAACGCCGGCGGAGGCAACCTGACCGGTACGGCAAGGGGATTAAGAAAGGCTGGCTGCGGGTCAAGGATCATAGGCGCAAGCGTGAATCTTAAAGGGCTTCATATGGCGTCGGATGAACAGTTTAATAAAAAGTCGTTCACCACCGGCCATACGGGGTTTGGCATTCCCTTTGCAACCAATCCAGACAGGTCCGACGTCCCAAGAAGCGCCGGCAGGCCGCTGAGATACATGGACCGGTATGTAACGGTTACGCAGGGCAACGTATTTTATATTACTGAAGCGCTTGCGTCGCTGGAAGGCCTGGAAAAGGGTCCGGCGGGCAATACCGCGCTGGCGGCGGCGTTTAGGATAGCCCAGGACATGGACGAGGACCAGTGCATCGTGGTTCAGGAAACCGAATATACGGGAGCGGGCAAACACATCAATCCGCAGCTTTCGTTTGCAAGGAATAACGGTATAGAAGTACGCTTTGGAAATCCCCAGGAGGAGGTTCCTGGAAAAAGCATAATCCTTCCAGAGCATCCGGGCCTGATAGACGTCGTGGATGTGGATCTTGACCATATGCGCAGGTCGCTTATACGCAACGCGGTCAACTCTAACGGCGGAAAATATAATGACAATGATATAGATTACCTGGCGGAGGAAACGGGGACCGGCAGGCCCTACGTACTGGCCGCAATAGAAAACTTAGGGAGATAGAGGAGGCGCTATGAAGAGGAACGACGATTTTGAAAAACGGCGGGAACACCTTGCGGGCCTCAGCGACAGGGAACTTGAGGATAGGTTCTGGGAGCTTGCAAACAGGCTGGTCGACCCACTGCTAAGGATGGGCTACGAGTATACCTCGCCTTCGGTTGAACGCTCGGTATTGTTAAGAATGGGCTTTTCATCCATAGAGGCCAAAGCCATAGTGGAGGGCTGCGTGGAGAGAAACCTTATTGAGCACGGAGCGGGCAATGTCGTTTACCGGCTTGCCAAATCAAGGGAAATTGACATAAGGGACGCTGGGCTTGCCCTGTTTGATGGAGAAATGTGGGACGATGCCGAGGCGCTATTTAAGGAGGTAGACGGCATATGAGCGAATACAGACTTGACCCTGGCAAGCCCATAGACGTTGAGGAAGTCCTGCGCGGCCTTGAAAGCTACAGGCCGCGCAGGCGGGGATGGACATGGCGTAAGCCGGTAAAGGGCCTTAAGATGGGACCATTCGAATACCACGATTGTACGGATCCGCTTAAAGACGGCGTTCCGCTTCCGCCGGCGCATTACTTTTCAGATATCGACCCTCAGCCCGCGCCGGTTATAACCACGGAAATAGCGTCGGGCCGGTTCGAGGACGATATAAGGCGCATGAGAATGGCTGCCCACCATGGGGCCGACCATATAATGGTTATAAGAACGGCGGGCCAGTCGCACTTTGACGGACTGATAGAGGGTACGCCGCAGGGGATGGGCGGAGTACCGATCACCAGAAAGCAGGTGAGGGCGCAGAGAAAGGCCCTGGACATGATTGAGGATGAGGTTGGCAGGCCTATTAACTACCATTCGTATGTATCGGGCGTAGCCGGACCGGATATAGCCGTGATGTTTGCCGAGGAGGGCGTAAACGGCGTACACCAGGACCCACAGTACAACGTAATTTACAGGAACATAAACATGGCGCGCTCCTTCGTCGACGCCTGTGAATCCAAGAAGCTTATCGCATGGGCCGGCATGGCGCAGATAGACGGCGCGCATAACGCCAACGCCACGGCTAGGGAAGCATGGAAAGTAATGCCCGAGCTTATGGTTCAGCACGCTATAAACGCTATTTTTTCGGCCAGGGTGGGCATTCCAAAAGAGAACATCTGTCTTTCGACGGTTCCCCCTACAGCCACTCCGGCGCCATGCGTATACATGGACCTCCCTTACGCTGTCGCGCTTAGGGATCTATTCCATGAATACCGCATGAGGGCCCAGATGAACACAAAATATATCGAGGCCAGCACACGTGAAGCAACCGTTACCCACGTGCTAAATATGGTGATATCCAAGCTGACAAGCGCTGACATACAGTCTACCATTACGCCGGACGAGGGCCGAAACGTACCATGGCATATATATAACATTGAGGCGTGCGACACGGCGAAGCAAACGCTTGTGGGGCTTGACGGGCTCATGGAGATGGTTGAGCTCAAGGACAGCGGATATCTTCGCGAAAAGGCCAGGGAGCTCAAGGAGCGCGCGGTGCTGTTTATGGAGGAGATGCTGGAACTTGGCGGATATTTTGCGGCCGTCGAGGAGGGCTTTTTCGTTGACTCGGGCATATATCCTGAGAGAAACGGCGACGGCATAGTAAGAAACCTGTCAGGAGGCATAGGTGCGGGCACCATATTCAAGCGCAGCAAGGATTATATGGCCCCTGTAACCGCTCATTACGGATACAATAACGTTGAGCAGTATGGAAAGGAATTCGCCGATAATCCCTCCGCGCTGATAGGCGGCTGCACGCTTGAACGTCCCGAAAAGATCGTATATATTGACGAGCTGGATGAAGAGGACAACGTTGTCAGGCGCATGGCCGACGTGGAAGAATTTAAGCCTGGCGGCGGTAAACTGCGCCCCGAGATGGAATGGCTCGCCGACGGTACCGTCATGCTAACGATGTTTTTCCCCGCTGAGAAGCGCATTGCGGAGGCGGCGGCGCTGGAGGTTGCGCGACGGATGAACCTGGTTGAATGCGAGGTAATAAACCGCGAGGTTATGCACAGGGCCGAGGGTACGAGAATAGAGGTCAAGGGCAAGGTTCCATTTGCGGTTGACGTTGATAAGCTCGTTATACCAAAGGAGCCGGAAACCCTCAGCGACGATGAAATAAGGGAATCCATATCAAATAGGCCTATGCGCATAGTCTGTGGCACGGTAGGGGAGGATGAGCATTCCGTAGGCCTTCGTGAGATAATTGATATAAAGCATGGCGGCATTGAGAAGTATGGAATCAGCGTCACCTATCTTGGCACGTCCGTACCGCCTGAAAAGCTGGTAAACGCCGCGATAGAGCTTGATGCGGACGCTATACTTGCCTCTACAATAATCAGCCATGATGATATTCACTATAAGAATATACAGCGGATCGACCGCATTGCTAAGGAGATGGGCGTTCGCGATAAGCTTATCTTCGTTGCAGGAGGCACACAGGTAAGCCCAGAGCAGGCGCGCTACTATGGAGCCGACGAAGGGTTTGGCCGCGGCACAAAGGGCGTTCATGTCGCCACCTTCCTTGTTAAAAAGCGGGCGGAGATGCTTAAAGACAAGGAGTAAAACAGACGACCGGCTATTATAGCAAATTAATGGGCGCTAAGCCATAAGGCACTTGCTTGCTTGGCCTTGCGCCCAAGCCATTTTTATAGATTGATGGAAATACTGAAATGAAGATAGACATACTTGTTGCCGAGATAGGCTCTACTACGACGCTTGTAAACGCATTTTCCGGAATCGGTACGGACAATCCGAAGTTCATGGGTCAGGGCCAGGCTCCTACCTCCGTGCTAGGAGGAGATGTCAGAATTGGTTTAAACGGCGCTGTAGACGACCTTTGCAGGGGATTGGGCGAGGATATGGATTATGTTCAGATGCTTGCCACATCAAGCGCGGCGGGAGGCCTACGTATGTGCGTGCATGGACTGGTATACGATATGACGGTTCGTGCCGCGGAGGCCGCGGCGCTGGGGGCGGGGGCCATTGTGCGCATGGCAACGGCCGGCAAGCTGAGCGATTATGACATTGAAGAGCTTAAGCTTATCCGTCCAAACCTGATACTCCTTGCCGGAGGCACAGACTATGGAGAGCGCGAAACGGCCGTTTATAATGCTAAAAGACTGGTGGAAAGCGATATAAGCGCGCCTGTCATCTATGCCGGCAATGTACAGAACCAGGGTATAATAAAAAGTCTGTTTGATGGGTGCGGCATCCCGTGCTACACAGTGGAAAACGTATATCCGAAGCTGGATATTCTGAACATAGAACCCGCACGCAGGATTATTCACGCTGTATTCGAAAAACACATAGTAGAGGCGCCGGGAATGAGCCATATACGCGAAATGGTTACGGGAAACATAATACCTACCCCGGGTGCTGTGATGGAAGCCGCCCAGATATTATATGAGGAGTTAGGCGACCTTGCCGTTATAGATATAGGAGGCGCTACGACTGATGTGCATTCGGTCACGGCGGGTTCCGATGAAATCGCGTCGATATCCACCTCTCCTGAACCGTTCGCCAAACGTACGGTCGAGGGCGACCTGGGGCTTTATATCAACGCTCGAAATCTTATAAACCGCATAGGTAAAAACGCGTTGAGCAGAGAGCTGGATTTGGATGTAAACACCGTTATGGAGCGCTATAAACCGATTCCCGATACTCCGGAACAGCTTATGCTTACCCAGCGTTTGTGCGCCCTGGCGGGTGAAACAGCGGTTATCAGGCATGCGGGATCATTGAGGTATATCTACGGGCCCTCGGGCCGCCAGACGATAGCCGAGGGCAAGGACCTGACCAAATTGAAATATCTTATAGGCACCGGCGGGGCGCTTACCAGGCTTCCAGACAGAAAAACGCTTCTCAGGCGGATGGCCGATTGCAATAAGAACGGAATTATGCTGTACCCAAAGGCGGGTGAATTATCGCTACTGTACGATAACGATTACATAATGGCATCCCTGGGGGTGCTTGGAAAGAGTTATCCAAAGGACGCGATGAAGCTTATGAAGAACAGCATGGAAATATGAGCATGCTGAGTAGTACCGGACTTAGCCGTAAAAATACAAACCTGAACAATACCCTAACTGGAGGAAGCTATGTATCCTAAACTAACAGTCAACCTGCAAAAACTCAGGCATAACCTGAACTTCCTGCTGGAGCAGTGCCACGGGCGGGGTATAACCGCTTCCATAGTTACAAAGGTGTTTTGTGCTGATGAACGCATCGTGGAGTTGATAGATCATAGTGCTGCGGATTTCATTGCTGATTCGCGCATCCTGAATCTTAAATCGCTTAATTCCTCAAAACAGAAAGTACTGCTAAGGATTTCCATGCCCTCGGAGGCTGAGGATGTTGTGAGGTATGCCGACATAAGCATGCAGTCCGAAATAGCTGCGATACAGAAGCTTGCGCAGGCGGCGGATATGCAGGGTAAAAAGCATAGGGTAGTTCTTATGATAGATCTTGGCGACCTGCGCGAGGGGATATTCTTTGAGGATAGGCCGCTTATCATGGATACGGCCAGGGCTGTGATCAAATCGGGAGCATTGGAGCTGTACGGGCTGGGAACGAACCTGACCTGCTATGGGGGTATACTTCCTGATGAAAACAATATGGGCGCTTTGTGCGATATTGCCCGGGCAATAAGGCAGGAATTCGGCATAGAATTGCCAATGGTTTCCGGAGGAAATTCCAGCAGCATAACAATGCTTATGGAGGGAAGGCTGCCTGCCGGAATAAACAATCTGCGTTTGGGCGAATCGTTTGTATTGAGCAACGATACCTCCACTGGCCTTCCCATTGAGGGCATGTATTCAGACGCGTTTATTCTTGAGGCGGAAATCGTAGAGGTGCAGGCAAAGCCAAGCAAGCCAATAGGAAATAGCGGAATGAACGCGTTTGGGGAAACGGTTCAATTCGAGGACAGGGGTCAAATGCTTCGGGCGATAATCGCGGTTGGAAGGCAGGACGTTGATCCGGCATCGCTTAAATGTGTTGACGGGCATGTCGAAATACTGGGCGCAAGTTCCGATCATTTGATTGTTGACTTGACAAAATCAAACATGTACAATGTGGGCGATACAATTAGTTTCGTGCCTGGCTACGGTGCGCTTTTACGCCTGTGTACAAGCAAATATGTTTACAGGGAATACGTAAATTAATAAATTATAACAAAGGAGACACAACAATGCCCGTGAATCTTAAAGGTCGCCATCTGCTTACTTTAAAGGACTTTACACCTGAAGAAATCCGTTATATGCTTGATCTGGCCCATGACCTCAAGCAAAAGAAGCGTCTTGGGATAAGAAACCGTTCGCTCGAGGGCAAGAACATCGTTTTAATATTTGACAAGACGTCCACACGCACGCGCTGCGCGTTCGAGGTCGCCGCTTTTGACGAGGGCGCGCAGGTTACGTATTTATCGAACAGCCAGATGGGCAAAAAGGAATCGCTTGAGGACACCGCAAAGGTGCTGGGACGCTTTTATGACGGCATTGAATACCGCGGCTTCAAGCAGGAGGTTGTTGATCTGTTGGCGAGATACTCAGGAGTTCCGGTATGGAACGGACTTACAGATATGTATCACCCTACGCAGATACTTGCGGATTTCATGACCATAGAGGAGAATGTTGATAAGCCACTGTCTAAAACGAAGCTAGTATATATTGGAGACGCCCGCAACAACATGGGCAACTCGCTTATGATAGGCGCCGCAAAGATGGGCATGACCTTTGTCGGCATCGCTCCGAAATGCCTGTTCCCAGACGAAGGCCTTGTCAGGGAGATGCAGGAAGTAGCAAGGGAAACGGGGGCTTCGATAAGCTTTTCTGAGAACCTTGACGACGTAAAGGGAGCTGACGCGATATATACTGACGTATGGGTTTCAATGGGTGAAGAGGATCAGTTTGAAGAGCGCATAAAGCTGCTTGAGCCATATCGCGTGACGATGGATGTAATGAACAAGACGCAAAATAAGGATGCGATCTTCCTGCACTGCCTCCCGTCGTTCCATGATCTTGAAACGTCCGTCGGCCGGGAAATCCATCAGAAATTCGGCATTACCGAGATGGAGGTAAGCGACGAGGTGTTCAGGGCAAAATGCTCTAAGGTGTTTGACGAGGCCGAAAACCGTATGCATACGATAAAGGCGGTTATGGTAGCTACCATAGGAAAATAAGAAACTAGGTTTATGGCAGGGCCCCGTTGCCTACGGGAACGGGGCCTTTATAATGTTTTTATTAAGCATTAAAGGTTTAAGGAGCAAATAAACATGCACGAACCAACTATTAGATCACGCACATGGGCGGAGATAAATCTCGGCGCGCTCAAGCACAACCTTGGCATTGCAAAGGCTACCGGGAAAAAGGTTATGTGCGTTATAAAAGCGGACGCATACGGACACGGCGCGGTGGAGTGCGGCCGGTTCTTAGAAGAAAACGGCGCCGACGCGTTTGCGGTAGCGTGCCTGAGCGAAGCTCTGGAACTAAGGCGGGCAGGCATAGAGCTGCCGATTCTGATCTTGGGCTATACGTCTGCGGAATACGCTGACAGCCTGGCCGCCTATGCGATATCCCAGACGGTGGCGGACGAACAATCGGCTATTGAGCTGAATAACGCGGCAAAACAGGCGGGAGTTACGGTGGAGGTTCATATAAAGCTTGACACGGGCATGTCCCGTACCGGACTGATGTGCCAAGGGGAAGCATTTTATGCTTCGGCAGCCCGTTCCGCTGAAAGGATCTGCGGCTTGGGCAACCTTAACGTTACGGGAATGTATACTCATCTCGCCGTAGCGGATGCCCCCGAAGAGATTGAATATACACAATGGCAGATTAGCAACTTCATCGCGATTAGGGATAGGCTGGAAAGCCGCGGGATAAGGCCCGCGACATGCCATGCAAGCAACAGCGCGGCAATCATGAATAACCCCGATGCTCATTTTGATATGGTTAGAGAGGGGATAATGCTTTATGGACTGTATCCCGACAGCATACCAAGGGATACGGGCCCCTTAATGCCTGTAATGACGCTTAAGTCCCGTGTGGTTCAAATTAGAGAGTTTCCGGAGGGCACAACGGTAAGCTACGGAAGAACGTATAGGGCTAAATCTCCACTAAGGTGCGCCGTAATATCCGCCGGATACGCCGATGGTTATCCAAGAAGACTGTCCAACAGGGCGCATATTCAGATAGCGGGTGAATCATATCTCCAGATAGGCCGTGTATGCATGGACGTTATTATGGCGGACATTACAGGAGGCAGCGTACAGCGCGGCGACGAGGTAGTTCTGTTTGGCGCAAAAGGAATGAGCCTGGAGGAAGTAGCGCAGGAAGTTGGAACTATAAATTATGAAATCGCATGCCTGGTGACATGCAGGGCTAAGCGCGTGTACATAGAATAGTGCGAAAAGAATAGGCTCTGCGTTACCTTTCGCAGAGCCTATTCTTTCCGCCTTAGCGGCCGCTGAAGGTTTATATGCCCCGCACCATTTGCTTATAATTCAACTCTTTATACCCCTTTCTTAAGTACAGCCTTTCCGCATCCGTGTTGGTTTTTGAGATTTCAAGCCTGAACCGCCTGGCCGTACCGGAATACATATTATGAATAAAGTCAAGGTATTTTCCGCCAAGACCAAGGCCCCTGAATGGTTCCTTAATAAATAATTCTTCTATAAGAACAACAAGGCCTCCGACTTCGTTGGAGTATGTAATGGATATAAGGCCGTAACCTGCCGTTTCCGAGTTATGCTCAATTATATGGCACTTTACGTATGGCGAATTGGACATTGCTTCACTAAATGTGCATTCCATATACTCCACGGGGATGCTGTGAAGTACAGCGTTCGAATCGTAGAATTCAGTCGCCATATCAATAAATTCAATCCTGTCCTTCAACTCTAAATTGCGTATCATAAATACACCTCACTGTTACCATTATAAGAGTATCATACATCAAAGGACTTAACGTATCAACCATGTTTTAAGATCGACAATGCCAAGGGCAGATCGGAATAACGGTTATATATAAAGGCGGGAACGCCTTTGTTCCCGCCTAATTAACGTATTAACATAGCTTACCATATATCCAGTATCGCCTGAAGGATGACTAGCAGTATTACGCCAGGTACGCCCAGCAATCCAGTAACTACGGCTGTAACAGGGTTTATAACTATTGATAACCCGATAAAATCGCCTAAAAAATTAAAAATAATTAGGATTACCGCGCCAACCACCGCATTGATCAACAAGCGAAAAAGAATCCGTATAGGAAGTGAAAGTATCTTAAATACAAGCCATAATACGAGCAGTCCCGCACCAAACGCAAGAACCGAACCAAGAACATCCATCTCCAGTACCCCCTCCCTATAGAATATAATACCAAAACCATGGGGGCTTGGCAACCCTGACGGCAGCCGATAGTATTTGTTATTGAAGGAAGTTATGTCGAATTAAACGAATGCGTATACAGGCGGGTGATCAGGCGGGTGATCATCCAAGCTCCAGCATTCCGCCTCTGAGGAGCAGCGATTCGGAGGCCTTAGTCAGGATTCTGTCAATGTCAGGCTTTCCGCCTTCCTCGAGGAAGCTGAACCTAGTATCCCCGCGGGCATATACGAAATCGCCGTTTTCAACCCTGAATATGCTCCAGTTTTGGCCTTTTTCCACGTATGAGTCCCAACGCCCTCCGGAACGCTCCAGAAAGGCGCTCAATATTGTATTGCCGTCCGCATCCTTTAAATAATACTCAAGGGACTCTCCACACAAAACACCATCAATAAGCCGTCCGTCATCGTATGTAAACTCGAAGCCATAGCTCTCATCATGACGCCACATTGAGCCGGTTCCGATAACCGCGCCGGACACACTGCCGCCATAGCGATCGTCAACGGCATAGAGACTCCCAACGCTGAGCCTTGCCAGGCTTGAATTTCGTATATGCTTTGAGATCCCAATGGAAGCTTCAACGTAATCGGGGCAGGGCTCATCAGCCTTTGCATTGCTAAACGCATCGAACATCGCGTTCAGATCGGCATTATAGCCAGCGTATAGTTCGAAAACGGGGTTGGAAAAACGATATGCTGTGGGTTCGGCTTGATACTGCTCATCGCCAGACGGCCCATAATCGGTTCCGACGGCAAAGCTGCAGCCCATGACAGAATATATGGACGCGGCCATGGCCATGATCAAAATTATTATGGCGGCAGACCTGTTTTTCACGAGGTTCAGCCCTTTCTTATACTGTTTTCTTCGCACATAAGAACATATACGGCGGATGACACCCTGTTGACCGCCCTGCACAGCTTTTCATCGGGTTCGCCGTCATATGCCGAGATAAGGGCGCGTTCAACATCCCTAACCCTCGTGCGTATAACGTTTAACCATGACAGAGACAGACCGTCCTCAGGCGATGGTATAAAATGTCCGCATTTAAAATACTTTTGCGGATTATGGGACATATCGTGCAACAGCTCCATGTCCCGCCCAGCGACGCATGGAAGCTCGGGCTCGCAGCACCTTACATGTGCGCTCATTATCGCCATCAGGCAGCGGTTGATGTCGCCAAGCGCTTCACACAACCTCGCGTTTTCCTCAGAAAGTGCCAGCGCCGCCCCGAATCCGGTATCAGCCATAGCGCCGTCAAGCAGGCCGCGAAAATGGATCCGCGGGTCATCCTTTCTCACCATTACGTCGCCATGCAGGCTGGTCATATGCTGCGGCTTGTTATTGTCTTTCATAAATCCTCCTTTATTTGCTGCATTGATGTCTGAGACAAGAACCGTTAATATTCACCACTCAGGTAGGATGCCTGCGCCTCGGTAAGCGTATCAAGCCCTAGCCCCATTGCTGAAATTTTCAGCAGGGCAACCTCGTTATCTATGGATTCCGGCACATTATAAAGGCCGGGGGACAGCATTCCCACGTTGTCAATAAGGTATTTTGCGGAGAGCGTCTGGATTGCAAACGACAGATCCATTATTTCAGCCGGATGGCCATTTCCCGCCACTATATTTACGAGCCTACCGTCTGAGAGCACGTTGATTACTCTGCCGTCTGACAGCCTATAGCCATCGATAAACGGTTTTCGTTCCTCTATGGATACTGCAAGGGCTTTAAGCTCATTTTTATTGAATTCAACGTCAAAATGTCCCGCGTTTGCGACCATGGCGTTGTTCTTCATAGCGCTAAAATGCCTTCCGACTATTACATCCTTACAGCCAGTCGCTGTAATAAATATATCCCCCAGAGGAGCCGCATCGTCCATCCGCATTACCCTAAAGCCGTCCATAGCCGCTTCCAGCGCCCTATATGGGTTGACCTCGGTGACAATCACGTTTGCGCCAAGTCCCTTTGCCCTCATCGCTATGCCGCTTGAGCAATAACCATAGCCAGCTACAACCACGGTTTTGCCCGTTACCATATTATTGGTTGAATACATAATCGCATCCCATACGGACTGTCCGGTACCATGCCTGTTGTCAAATAGCCGCTTGCAGTTCGCGTCGTTTACAGCCATCATGGGAAACCGAAGGGTGTTTGAAGCGGCCCTGGCTTTAAGGCGGTGTATTCCTGTGGTGGTCTCCTCACACCCGCCGATTATTGAACCGGCGTATTCCGGATAGTCGTCCAGGAGGCTTACAAAGTCTCCGCCGTCGTCAATTATAATGTGGGGATGAAACTCCAATGTCTTAATCAGATGCTCCCTGTATTCCTTTTCGGTAGCGCCATACCATGCGTTTACCTCCATTCCCATATCAGCAAGCGCGGCGCAGATATCATCCTTAGTAGACAGCGGGTTTGAGCCGGTAACAGCCACCTCGGCTCCGGCGGCCCTTAAAGCCAGCGCAAGATATGCGGTTTTGGCCTCAAGATGTACGCATACGGATATGCGCTTTCCTGAAAACGGCTTTTCATTCTTATACCGGCGCTCAAGCGAACTCAATACAGGCATAAAATCCTTTACCCATTCAATTCGTTTACGCCCCAGCGGCGCGAGGGATATATCTCTTATCGCGGACATGATCTTCCTCCAATGCTTATGAAATTACTTTAGCGGATAAAACGGACGCTAGCGTTTAACCGTTCTTTTTAATACCCGCTTCAAAATCTATCTCGCCGCAGATGTTCGTATACATTATCCTGCGTATTTCTTCAAGAGAACCGGTTTGGCCCAGCGCCCACATGAGCTTTGTAACGGCCGCCTCAGTCGTCATATCATACGAGGGAATTATGCCAGCGTCCTTGAGAGGACGGCTAACCTCGTAAATATCGGGAGTAGACGGCTCATAAAGGCATTGCGACGCCAATATTACGATAATTCCCTGCTCCATGAACTTTACGAGTATTTCTGTATGATCCCTCCTGAAATTATGAACTCCCCCAAGCCCGAACGCCTCTACGACTACCCCCCTGATTCCGCATTCTGGAATCATGCCGAGAAGGTTGGCGCTGGTACCAGGCACGAGCTTGACTAGCGTTACGCTGGGATCAATATCCCGTGAAAAGCTGAACCGGCTGTCCGTATGAACGCCGTGGAGCTGTATAAACCGTCCGTTTACAACCGCTCCTATGTAGGGATAATTTATTGATTCAAATGCATTCAAAGATGTGGTATGCGTCTTAACCGCCCTGCAGCCCAGTATTATGGAGCCGCCAAAGCATACGTAAACGCCGCCGCACGCCATTTCTCTTGCGGTTATCACCGCGTTTTCAAGGTTTTTTCTTCCATCCGAATCAGGATAAACGATTGGGTATTGTGCGCCTGTAAGTATAACGGGAATCCCTATGCCCCTAAGCATAAACGACAGCATGGAAGCCGTATAAGCCATTGTATCCGTGCCATGTGTTATTATAATTCCGTCATACTCTTGGGACGACGCATAAACAGCTTCCGCAAGTATGCGCCATTCTTCGGGCTGTATATTTGAACTGTCCATGCTGAACAGGTCCATGCATTCAATATTGGTTTTGTCTATATCCACAAAATCCAGCAGGTCGTCCGCGGCCAATTCAGGGGATAGGCCCCTGGCTGTTGGTATGCAGGCTATGGTACCGCCAGTGGCGATCAGGCGCAGCTTGCGCATATTTGCCTCCAAGTATTTTTTATAATTATAACATCTTTATAAGAATGAAAAAAGCGGTTTATAATTTATGTTGTCATATAAAAGAGCTATACGGGATATAATTTACTCTTAAAATATTAACGGCTGGCATTGTTTAACAGCGTGTATGCAACCTTTGTATATTTTGATTCGTCTTATAAACAAAGAAGTTTGTTGGAGGACTTAAACATATGAAAACAACAGCGATTATATCGTCAATTCTCTGCCTTTTTATGCTGCTTTCCGGCTGTGCGCCTTCCCAGAGCGGGCCCGAACCGACGGACGGCGGGACCGGAAATACTCCTCCTTCAGGTTCCCCAAATAAGCAGGTAAATCCCGGAGGGGATGCCTCAGGCCTGAAGCCTGGGTCCACGCTGGCCCCAATGGTAGGGATGGACGACCCAGGCAGCACAATAAATCCGGAAGGAAGGGATGGTATTCCATTTGAGGCGAAGTATATAAGAGCGGACTACCGTGCGGGCGATTATCCAAAATGCGTTGTTATATCCAGCGAGGATGAATTAAAAAGGTTTATTGCCCAAGATGGCGGTGTTTTAACCATGGGGGAGGGCGAATCCGAAACCCCAGGCTATTCAAGCTACGACGAGGCGTTTTTTAATGATAACATGCTTCTCATAGCTACGACTAGCTATACCAGCGGTTCCGTAAGCCAGGAGGTTGTAAGAGTAACGCTTGAGAGCGATGGATACCATGTGTATATAAAACCAATTCCGTTTGAAGGGGTGGGTACTGCGGACATGGCTAATTGGAACGTGGTAATAGAGCTGGCAAGGAGTTATTATCGCGGCGATACGAGCGCGTTTGCCCATATGGTTAATAAGGATGGCCGCCTTAACTAGAAATAAATTGACATATGGTTTTTCATGGTATTAAAAAGGCTCAAATGGTTTTATAATAACGTTTTAAAGGCTTGTCCACTATAGTAATCCGGTATACCGTATACTGGATTACTATTTATATATGGGCCATTGACACGCAACTTAAGCTCTGTTAACATGGAAATAAATAACTAAGGAAGTTGTGGTAATGGACGAGTCGAAGGATTTGCGCGAGGTATCCCGTTCAGCAAAAAAGATGAACGTCAGCTTTTCGCGTCTTGTACATACGTACAATTTATGCATGATACACATATTGGACAAGTATGGATTGTACCCGGGCCAGCCCCAGGTGCTGTTTGCAATCAGCGCTGAGGAGCGCCAGATGACGCAAAACGAGCTGGCACTCAGCCTTAACATATCAAAGGCGTCCATAGGCAAATCGCTGTGCCGTCTTGAAGAGGCGGGCTTTATAAAGAGGGTGCGAGACAAGCGCGACGGCAGATGCATACGCGTTGCGTTAACCTCCAAGGGCAGGGAATATGCAAGATGGTGCGAGATTGACTTTGAAATGCTCTATACAACAATGCTTGAATGTTTCAGCTCAGATCAACGTGATACGATTCCAGAGCTGATGGATAGGATGAACGCCTGCCTAGACGGCTTAAGGCAGCGTCTTGAGAACTGATACCAGGGGGGCGCGCAGGACATTCTTCATTTACACTAATCGGAATCGGGTCAATATACTGGCGGCTTATTGTACAATTCAATAGTTTAAATGTGCTTTCAATGCGTTATCTTCATTAATAAATGTTGAACAGCGTATAATTTTTGATGGAGAATTATTTAAAGGGACCTTATTCTGCCCAGTCTGGATTTTGTGAATATGCTAAAATAAAAAAGTAAGGGCCGGAGGTTTCCGGCCTTTAGCAATCACTTTATTTTATGCCATAACGTTTCTTGAAGCGATCGACCCGTCCGCCGCTGTCAATCAGCTTTTGGCGGCCTGTATAAAACGGATGGCATTTTGAGCAGATTTCAACCTTCAGCTCACCCTTGACAGAGCCAGATGTGAAGGTTTCGCCGCATGCGCAGCGAACCACGCATTCACCATATGACGGATGTAGATTTTCTTTCATATTTTATTCACCCCTTATCTTATTGCTGAGCGCAAGGCGAAAAGCCGCCTTCCTGCTGCAGATGCGGGCGAAAACACATCACCCGGACACTGCGCTATTATATAACATGCTTTTTCTTTTTGCAAGCGTATTTCGCATATATTTATAAGCAAGCTAACTCAGCATATGATTAAATGTTTTAACGCAAGAGCGCCGGCTGAAGAATAGCGGTTTCAAAAATTCGGTTTATCTATCAACGGCATTTACCGTTATTCACCGCTATCCCAGGAATACCTAAGCTAATCCTTAAAACTTGTGTGAAATGAGCTTTGTCTGATCAAAAGAATTATTAGAATAAAAAGCCAGTTTCAATAGATTTTGAACAAGTGCCAAGTGCGCAAAGGACGCGGCTGTGCGCCGCGTCCTTTTTAGAAAACAACTCAATTTGTTATGCAAGCTTTTCCTTGTCAAGTCCGTTTAGCCAAGCTGTCGCGGTTTCCGCAACCTCTTTAAGCGCGCTGTCTCCAAACGGCGTTTCAAGGCCAGCGGCCTCGACAAGCCCGTCAAAGGTTTTGGTCCCGGCAAGGCTTACCAGTTTGAAATAGCGGTTCCATGCGTTGCCCTTATCCTTTTGCATCAGCGCCCAGAATTCAAGCGCTACCGTCTGAGCTAAGCAGTAATCGATGTAATAGAACGGCCTTTCATATATATGCGATTGCCTCTGCCAGCCTTTGCCCTCGCCGTAGAATGGGATTTCTTCTCCAAGGCCCATCCATGGCATATATATGCCAAGAAGCTCGCGCCAGGTTTCGTGGCGTTGTTCAGGCGTCATGTCAGGGTTTTCATAGACTATGTGCTGGAAGTGGTCCACCATAGTGCCATAGGGTATAAACGTTATGGCGCTTGAAAGGTGATGATAATAGAACTTATCGGTATCATTGCCAAAGAAGCCCTCGGCCCAGGGCCAGGCGAAAAACTCCATGCTCATCGAATGGACCTCGCAGCTCTCAAGCGTGGGGCTTTGATTATCCATTGGGAATATATCCCGCGCGGTGAATGCGGCAAAAGCATGGCCCGCTTCATGCGTTATAACCTCTACGTCGTGAGAGGTGCCGTTGAAGTTTGCGAATATAAACGGAGATTTATACAGCGGGAAGCCCGTGCAATAGCCTCCGCCCGATTTGCCCGTGCGGCTGAGAACGTCTAGGAGCTCGTTTTCATACATGAAGTCTATGAACTCGGCGGTCTCCTTTGAAAGCTCATGATAGAATTTCTTGCCGTGCGCCAGTATATCGTCAGGACTCCCCTGCGGCACCGGATTGCCCGAGCGGAAGGTAAGCACCGCGTCGGCGAAATTCAGCGGATACTTAAGACCCGTGCGCTTAGCCTGTTCGCGGTAAAGCTGGTCGGCGACGGGTACAATATATTTGCGAACGGCTTCACGGAAACGGTCGACATCCTTGGCCGTATAGCTGTTTCTCATCATGCGGTAGTAGCCCAGCTCCACATAATTCTTATAACCCATCTTTTTGGCCATCTTATCGCGCAGGTGGACCAGCTTGTCATAGATATCGTCCAGCTTTTGGCCATTATCTACATAAAAGCCGCCTTCCGCCTTCCATGCGGCCATCCTTTTTTCATCGTTTACAACCTGTTTAAAGGGCGTAAGCTGCGAAAGCGTCCTGTCCTCGCCTTCAAAGGGAATTTGGGCGGAAGCTATCAGCTTGTCGTATTCCGTAGTGAGCTTATTCTCCTCCTGCATCTCGGGAATGATTTCGGGTGAAAACGCCTTAAGCCTTATTTGAATGTTTTTAAACATCAGCTCGCCGTATTTTTCAGCAAACTGCGGCTTGAATTTGGAGTCGTACAGCGCCTTTGACAGATCCTGCGCCACATTGTTAATCACAGGTGAAACCTCATCAATGAACTCGATTTCCTTATCGTAGAACTCGTCGCGCGTATCTATAGAGTGGCGCACGTAGGCAATGGAGAAGGCGGTATCCACTTGTGCGGATATCCTTTCGGATTCGGCAAACAATGCGTCGGCTTCCTCGAATGTAGCCGCATTTTTGAGCTTTTCGATTATTTCCTTAAAATCCGCCGTAAGCTTCTCAACATCTGGCCTTGAATAAGGCATTTCGCTGAATTTCATGTGATCCTCCTTATTTGGTTGTTATTGAAATGATTATAACTTAAATTCAAATTTATAACAAGGTATTTAGGTATATGTTCATGTATGCTCACAATAAGTTGACATTATATTCCTCTTTACATTGTATGGTTCACGATGATAAAATTATTTAGAACAAATGTTCCAGGAGGGATCGCATGAAACGCTATAATAAAGCAACCCGTGTACTAGTGGATTTTGATACGTTTGGACAAGCGAGCCCCGTATTTTTCATAGCCTCATGTGGGGAGCGCGCAAAGGTAAGCCGTGTAATTTCCGTAGCCGAAGAGCGCTGGGGGTACAAATCATTTATGCGGTTTCGTATAGAATTTAATGGGCGAAATGCCGAACTTTGCTGGGATAAAAGCAATGACAGGTGGTTTTTGACAAAGGAGGGCGCATGAGCATACTGCATGTGGATTTAAACTCGTTTTATGCTCACTGTGCGGTGCTCGGCAGCGGGGGGAGATATACGTTTGATACCCCCCTTATAGTTGGCGGGGACCGCCAGAAGCGCCATGGCATAGTTCTGGCGGCCACTTACCCTGTAAAGGCGAGGGGCGTATATGCCGGCATGATGCTGAGCGCGGCGCTGGCGCTATGCCCGGGAGCGGTTGTGGAAAAGGCGGACTTTAACTCATACATGCGTTACTCAAGCCTGTTTATGCGTATAATACAGGATTATTCACCGCTGATAACGCGCTATGGGATAGACGAGGCGTATTTGGACTATAAGGGCTGTGAACACCTTTTTGGAGACGCCACGCAAGTAGCTCATACAATAAGAAAAAGGGTTAAGGATGAGCTTGGCCTTACCGTGTCCGTGGGTGTAGGCGATAATCCGCTTATGGCAAAGATGGGTTCAGATTATAAAAAACCGGACGCTGTTACTGTAGTTACGCCGGAATTTTGGGCTGGCAGCATTATGCCCCTGCCCGTAGGGCGTTTGATATATGTTGGGCGCTCTGCACAGCGCCGGTTAAGTTCCATAGGCATAAATACCATAGGAGAGCTTGCAAGCGCGCCCGAGGGCATGCTGAGAAGCATGTTCGGCATAGTTGGCAAACAAATGTGGTTAAACGCTAACGGCATTGACAATACCCGCATAGGCGAAACGTTTGCTCAAAAGAGCATAAGCAGTTCAATTACGCTTCCTGGAGACGTCAATACCCTTGATGAGCTGTGCACAGCGCTTCTCGTTCAGTTGGATAAGGTGGCGTACAGGCTTAGATCAATGAGGATGTGCGCGCGTAGCGTAGGCGTATACGTCCGCTATAGCGATTTTAAGGGAAAGGGCAGGCAAACGCGTCTCGTTTATCCCACAGACGTTACCGAGGAGCTGTATGCAACCGCCAGGCAGCTCATTGCGCCGCTGCTATGCGACAGGCCGATAAGGCTTGTGGGCGTCAAATTATCCTCCCTAAGCGGCGGCGGCGGACAGATATCAATGTTTGAAGACCTCAGGCACGAACGTCTGAGGCGTATGGACGCGGCTGTAGACGCGATACGCGACCGCTTTGGAAGGAATACGATACTGCGCGGAAGCGCGCTTGTGCATAGTATGGGCTGCGGGCCTGAAGTTGAGGGGGTTACCCCATTTGACAGGAGGGGTTTTTGACGGGCTGTACTGAGAAAATAAGAGCATAGTGGAGTACTTTAGCGTATTAAAAATGTTGCGTTTACCTATAAGGCTCCCCTTAGGTCTTTACGTAGCTGTATTTCGTAATTAGCGTATCCTTGTCAACTGAAGACAAGTATATTTAAATATAATTAAGAAGCTGCCGTATCCGGATAAGCGTGAATAGTAATTTTAAACCTCGTTATAATCGCCCAGCACCGTTAATCCGGTGGGCGTGGTTTGCATGATATTGCCAAGTCAGTCATATAGGTCCCCATATAAGCTATACGCAAAAGATTATGAAAGCGCCGCCGCTTGGCCATTGCGTGTAATACCCGCAGCCGTCCGCGAATAACCATATATCAGTTAAAGGATGGAGGGGTAACGTGATACAGAAGAAACAAAAAGGCGTGGGCATTGCTCTTAACATGCTGCTTGTACTCATTATAGCCGCATTATATTTGGTGACCTCGCAGCCGGATATGCTGCCGGTTCCCGCATCCGGAAGCCCGGTATACAGAGGTGAAGCGTCGGAAAAACTGTCTTTGCAGTGGATTGTAAACTACAATGCTAAGTCGATGCATGATATACTAGACATATTAAAGGAGCATGACGCTAAGACTACGTTTATAGTAAGCGGAGAATGGGCGTCGGCCAATCCGGCGTCGCTTATGAGGATGGCTTCGGACGGCCACGAAATAGGAACCATGGGAAACAATCCCTATGAAGACGGCAATCTTTCTTGGGTCATGCAGGATATAACGGACGCGGCGGGCATAATAGAGTCTATAAGCGGTGTAAAGCCGAAATTATATTATTCGGGAAACCGGCGGAACTCCGTATCATCCCGCGCGGCTAAAAAGCTGGGTCTTACGCATGTCATGGGCACGGTGGATCTTCTTTGCGCCCAGGGTATCGCCGGCGACATAGTAAAGCGCGCCGAATCCCTTGCGCAGGGCAATATAGTTTTGATGCAACCTACGAAACAGGCCGCCGAGGCTTTGGACGGACTGTTTGAATTACTGGAAAGTAAGGGATTGCATGTCGCGACAACAGGTGAGATAATAAATAATGGGTGATTATGCTATAGCTGGTTTGGGCTGGGAGTTTAAAGAAAAACCACGAAATGGAGAACATTAGATGAACATATTTGAGGACAAGCTGTCAAACGGGGTACGCGTCGTATCAGAAAGGCTTAAGGATTACAGGTCGGTATCGATCAGCTTATGGGTGAAGGCCGGCTCTGTTGATGAGAGCGAAGGCGAAGGCGGCATTTCGCACTTTATTGAACACATGATCTTTAAGGGCACGAAAAGCCGGACGGCCTCGGAGATTGCCTCCCAGATGGATGCGCTGGGCGGAAACTTAAACGCCTTTACGTCAAAGGAATGCACATGCTTATATGCGAAGGTGCTGGACGAGCATCTTCCCCTGGCTGCGGATATGATCTCCGACATGGCGCTAAATTCCAGGCTTTCAGACGATGATATTGAGCGCGAGAAAGGCGTTGTCGTTGAAGAAATAAACATGGCCGCGGACAGCCCCGAGGATATAGCCCACGAAGCGATAGTTTCTCTAATGTTTGAAGGCGACCCTCTGCAAAAGCCCATACTGGGAACCACGCAAAGCGTTATGAGCATTACAAGGGACGATATGGTCAACTATATGGCGAAGCGTTATGTGGCCGAAAATATGGTTATAGCGTGCGCAGGCAACTTCGAGAGGGAAAGCCTTATTGATATCCTGGAGAAAAGTTTTAAAAACGTATCTAGCGCTAACGCCGCGCAGGACAGAAATTATGGAAGCATGAGGCAGGACAGGGCTATCAGATCCATACACAAGGACATAGAGCAGGTTCATATATGTTTGGGCCTCCCTGGTTATCCAATGGATACAAAAGGCCAGTATCCATTGGTCGCCCTAAGCAACATCCTTGGGGGAACCATGAGCTCACGGCTGTTTCAGCGCATAAGGGAGGAAAAGGGCCTGGCTTATTCTGTATACTCATTCCCAACGTCGTACTGCACAGCTGGTTATTTCGGGCTTTACGCTGGCACCGGAGACAGGCAGGCGGAAATGGTAATCGATATAATGATGGAGGAGCTCTACAGGCTTAAAAAGGATGGCTTGACCGACGATGAGCTTAGAAGAAGTAAGGAACAGCTGAAGGGAAGCTATATACTTGGCCTTGAGAGCACATCATCCCATGCCTCAGCCATAGGCAAATCCGCCCTGCTCAGGGGTAAAATAAGCTCTGAGCACGAAGTGCTGGAACGCGTGCAGTCCATAAACATGGACGATATAAACGAAATAATACCCAAGGTGCTTGATTTCAGCCGCCTCTGTACAGCATTTGTAGGCAGAAATTGTGAGCGGCTGGCCAGTAAGATGGATGAATTTAAATAATAGGATCTGGGGCGCTGCGCTTACAGCCGTAGGGTCCCAGAATTGTATCGGGAAATTTCCGAAAATGGGCATACAAATCATTGAAAGCGCTTTATAAAAGAAGCGTTTTTTATACTTAGCTAAAATAATTACGATATATTATCAAACCGCGTACTTAAACTACCCTGTATAATATAGAGGACGATTGGTTCTGTCTGGCACGCAATTTCAAATGTTTTGTAAGTTTTCTGTGTACATAGCTCAATAACACTTTAAAAAACACTTTAATTCATATAAAATATTGTAATTGAGAGCGTTAAACTGTCGAAGGGCAAAGCGGATTTGAGAACTGGTTCGCAGGGAATAGAGGCCACAGCCTGCCCGCTGACGGATGGAGGTAGCATGACTAAAAGGACCAGATTAAAGCTAAAGCCGAAGTTCTATATATTTATTGCTATGGCGGCGGCGGCAGTTATAGGACTGCTGATACTGTTTATACCAGGGAGAAGCTGGGGCGTAATTTCATACGGGGGTTTTGGAACGAACAGGGACGTGAGCACCGCCATAATCAGGGATGAAGAATCCATTACTGTGGAGAAGTACGACAAACTGATCTATTTGACAAAGGAGGGCCAGCATGTAGATATCGGCGCTCCAATAGCCCAGGTATTAAAATGGGGTTACAGCGATGATATGATGCAGTCGCTCCTTCAGATTGAGAGTGAAATATATCGTAAGCAATCCGAGCTTATGTCAGGCGTGAGCGACGGGGACCTTGACAGCATTAACGCAAGCATTGCTGTGGTTTTAAAGTCGATAAGGGAGTCCGTTATGCAGAATTCAGGAAAGGACCTTCTGGACCTGGAAATAGAGCTTAAGGGCCTTTTGAACAGCCGAAGCCAAAGGCTCAAGGACAAGGTATACGCATCAGAAGAGCTATCCTCCCTTTACGCAGAGGAGGAAATAAGGAAGACTCAGATATCACAATGGTCAAGCAGCATTGTAGCTACAAAAAGCGGTAAAGTAAGCTTTTATTTTGATGGGTTTGAGCAGGCGCTTAACGCCCAGAAGCTTGATATGATAACCTCTGATCTGGTATCGCGCGCCTTAAGTGGAACGGGAGCCGGCTCTTCCCCCGAAGACGGATCGGCGCTATTATACAGGCTGGTGCAGGACGGCGAATGGTACTGCGCGTTTTTAACCAACGCTTACGACCCGCTCAGGGTTGTCGAGGGGGAGGCGTACTCCGTTGTTTTTGACGGGTTTTCAGCAACCTACAGCGGTACGGCGCTCGCCCCTGTCATTTCAGGGAGCAAAGTTGTAAATATTCTGAAGTTTACCACGGAGCTGGGCCCGTTTATGGGCGTCAGATCAATAAAGGCCAACGTATCAATCGAAGCGACGGGAATTAAGGTCGACGAGGATGCGCTCCGCGTCCAGAAAAATTCTGAGGGCATATACGGATCGCCTTATATCGAAATAGATATGGGCGATTCCAAGGCCGTCGTGGAGGTTGACGTGCTTGGAATAGAGGACGGGAAAGCGATAGTAAGGCCAAAAGAAGGCTCGCTTGCGGAAGGCCAGCGCTTTGTCAAGCCGGGCGTCAGCCTGTGGACCAAGTTGAAGGAGGCCATAAAAGGATGATTGATGTACGGGGAAATTTAAACGCCATAATGGAAAATATCGAGACGTCAGCAGAGGTTTTCGGCAGGAATATGAAAGATATAGAACTAATTGCCGTGACAAAATACGTAGACGTCCCAAGGATACAGGCTGCAGTTGACGCGGGTATTTCCAGCATAGGAGAAAATCGTGTTCAGGAGTTGCTAAGCAAGCTGGATTTTTACGATTCGCTAAATTTACGAAAACATTTTATTGGACAACTCCAAACAAATAAGGTAAAATATGTGACAGGCAAGGTAGCGCTCATACAATCGGTGGATAGGCTTCCGCTGGCGTCCGCGATAAGCAGGCGCGCCGTGGAACTCAATATTGTGCAGGATGTTCTAATTGAGGTAAACATAGGAAACGAGCCTCAAAAGGGCGGCATACCGGCCGACGAGCTTACCGGATTGTTAGAAACGGTCTCAGCCATGCCATGCATTGCGGTAAAGGGGCTGATGTGCATACCCCCTGTAATAGGCGAACCGGAGGTGCGGAAATATTTTTCCGCTATGCATAAACTGTTCCTTAAGCTGAGTCAGGATAGGATAGAAGGCGCGGAAATGCGTTACCTATCCATGGGTATGAGCGGAGACTACGGCGTGGCTATTGAGGAAGGGGCAAACATGGTGCGAATAGGCACAGCGTTGTTTGGCGGCAGAATCTAGCACGCACCGGCGTCGCATACATATATACAGCGTATATGCCGGTTACACTACTATTTCTCCAAGCGCCGAAACAAAAGATTGGAGGAATCATCATGGCAGGTAAACTGAATAAGTTCCTAAAAAACATCGGCTTTGCCGAAGATGAGGAATTCGACGACGAGGACGAGTTCGAATTCGAAGATGATTATGAGGACCAGATCGAAGAGCAGGAACCCGTACATTCCTTCGGTAAGTCCAAGAAGGCGCCTTCCAGAGCTAATGTGGTCAGCCTACCCACAGCAGCCCAGCAGAAGGTCATAATCTACTGCCCAATCGGCTATGAGGATACGAAGAGCATTATCGATAACTTCAAGAGCCGCAAGCCCGTCATAGTCAATATGGCGGAAATGGCTGAGAGCGATGTGCAAACCGCTCAGAGGATTATCGACTGCATAGCGGGAGCTATCTATGCTCTTGGAGGAACCCTGAAAAAGGTCGAAACAGGTATATACCTCATGGCTCCTATAAACTGTGAGGTGGTGGGCAATGGTCCGGCCCAGCCGGACGACATGCCGTAAGCGGACTGTCCGCCGTAATTTGGATTATTTCCGAATTTACGGCGGATTTGTTTGAAACGCGCATAAAGGGCGGAAGTAAATTAATTCGTATTTTGCGGTTTTGCCGTTAACATGATTTGGAAAGCGGATATATGAAAAGAAAAAATATAATTGATAAAAAATTTTCAAGCTCCTTCAGCGGTTATGACAGGGACGAAGTGGACAGTTTTCTTGATGAAATAATACGGGAATTTGAAAAGCGTGAAAAGGCATATCAAAATCTCCTAAGCGAGCTGGATAAACGCGGAGACCGCCAGGGCTTTTCAGCCGCCGTTGTCCCGCGGGCGGATTATGACGGGCTTAGACACGAACTGAGTGAGCGTGAAGGCGAGTGCCATGGATTGAGAGCCGAGCTTAAGGCCTGTAAGGATGAACTTGATAAGCTTAAAACATACCTAAAGGTATTGGCCAGGGAGCTGAAAAAGTATAGAGCGGAATAAGTACGGGAAGATTTAAAGCGCATTTGGGGCTTGGCTGTAGGTACTATAAGACCCTCGGCGATGAATCCTGGCTCCTGTTGGAGAATCATATTTTTAAGGATGAGGGCTACATATACCTATCTCGTTTGCAGGGCCGACCTTGGATACATATGAGAAGGACACGGAACTGTTGAGAGGAGCCTGTAACCAGCCCAGCGAATATTTTACAATAATAAAGGAAGCATTTCGAGCTTGCAGTATTGCTTAGTAGATCGGATTTTTAAAACAGGGTATTGAAGACGATTATGATATCAAATACAGCTATGCAATGAGCTATTTACGCTTTACCGCAGCGATAGAAACGCCAGTGGCCGCCCGTGCTGTCCGCGAATACTTTGCTCATTGCAGTGTTCTGCCGCAGGGTGATTAGAGGCGGCGGGGCTTCGGCGGATCCGCCATTGGGTTAGAGCCGAAAAGACATCTGCTGAACCCTTAGGGAAACATTGGTTTAAAAGGGGCGTTACGGCCAGGTCCAGTATGGGACAAAATAAATTGACAGCTGGACCAAACAGCCAATTCTTTAAACAACCTATGATAAAGTTGCCCAAATAATATAATGATAAATTATTTGAGGATTAATCTTACATCTTACTTAAAATAAAAAAGAACCCATATTCGATTCATACGCATATAGGTTCTTATCAAAATACACTATGTCAAGCCGTCGCATGTCTCAATAAATTTTAATCAAGAACCAGCGACGGAGCCGCATACACACGTTGCCCAAGCTCGTTGTCAAGCGAATAAAGCCCCTTTGGGTCGCCGCCGAACAGTTCAAACTTCGCTATTAAATCGGATGCGTTCTTTTCCTCTTCGCCCTGTTCTTTTATGAACCAGTCGAGGAACTGCATGGTACGAAAATCCTTAGCCTGGTATGCGGCATCGTATATATCGTTTATTAGGCCTGTTACGTATTTCTCATGTTCAAATCCATACTTGAGAGGATCTAAAAAGCCGCCGTATTTCTTATCTGGCTTGTCCACGGGCATGAGGTTTACCGCACAATCGTTGTTTTGCAGATACCTTAAAAACAATAAAGCATGGTCCCGCTCTTCCTGCGCCTGAATCATGTACCAGTTTGCAAATCCGCTCAATCCCTTGCTCTCATAATAGTTTGAAAAATCGAGATAAAGGTAGGCAGAATAGAATTCCTTATTGATCTGCGTATTCAACATTTCAGCCACTTTGATATCCATAACTGTTACTCCTTTCAATGCTTATATGACTATTATAGTGCTATAATCTGTAATTTCAAGTCTATTATCCCGTTTTATCAATATAATGGCGAATATACAACCCAGCCACAATTTAACGGGAGAACAACAGGAATATAAACCCCGCTGTTCTCCCGCATAAGGTATCAGAAGGCCTTACCTAGGGTGAAGCCCTCCTTTTCAAAGACGGTCTTGACCTTTGTCGAGAGGTTCTTTACAAACTCTTCGTTGGTATCGGTTTTATCAAGCATAGTTATAAGCTGCTCGGTTACTTCGTTGTTATTTCCGTTGGACAGCATCTTTCTTATCATATAAACCGCGTCCAGCTCCTCCTTATCAAGAAGAAGGTCGTCCCTTCTGGTGCCTGATTTATATATGTCTATTGCGGGGAATATGCGCTTTTCAGATAGCTTTCGATCCAAATGTATTTCCATATTTCCCGTGCCCTTGAATTCCTCGAATACCATATCGTCCATACGGCTCCCAGTTTCCGTAAGCGCGGTGGCGATAATGGTAAGGCTGCCCCCGTTCTCAATGTTTCTCGCAGCGCCGAAGAAGCGCTTGGGTTTATGCAGCGCTCCTGGATCCATGCCGCCGGACAGCGTTCTCCCGGTTGGGGGGATGGTAAGGTTATATGCTCTTGTAAGCCTTGTTATGGAATCCATAAGCACAACAACATCCTTGCCGTGTTCAACAAGGCGCATTGAGCGTTCCATAACCATCTCCGCTACCTTGGTGTGGTGCTCGGGCAGCTCGTCAAACGTGGAGAACAGGACTTCGCCCTTTATCGACCGCTTCATGTCCGTAACCTCCTCGGGGCGCTCGTCTATAAGCAGCACGATTAGGTGAACATCTGGATGGTTTGCCGTTATTCCGTTGGCGATATCCTTTAATAGGGTTGTTTTTCCCGCCTTAGGCTGGCTTACGATCATTCCGCGCTGGCCCTTGCCTATTGGCGCGATAAGGTCTATCAGGCGGATGGCAAGATTCTGGCGGCTGTCCAGGTTTTTAGTTTCCAGCGTCAGCCTTTCGTTGGGGTATATTGGAACGAGTTCGTCGAACGGAACCCGCGATACCATATCGTCTGGTTTATCCCCGTTCACCTCGTCAATATATAGCAGGCCGAGATAGCGGTCGCCGTCCTTGGTTGGCCGTGATTTACCCTTAACATAGTCCCCTGTGCGAAGGCCGAACCTCTTTATCTGGGCTATAGATACATAGATATCGTCGCTGCCGGGAAGGTAATTAGCACATCTAAGAAAGCCGTAGCCGTCGGGAAGGACCTCAAGTACACCCGCAACATCGGAACAGTCGCCTGAATTTAAAAGTTCCGTAATAGCAGGGTTTCTGCCAGCTATATAGTCGCGGGGAGCATAGCCCTTTGACACGCTGTCGTCTGAAGTTTCTTCAAATACGCTGTAAGAATCGTTTCTGCGGTAATCGTAATTGTTATTGGGCCTATAGTTATCGTTGCGGTAATAGCCGTTATCCTGTCTGTAGTATCCGTCCTGCCGCTGATAATCATTGCGCTGCTGATATCCGCCTTCGCGCTGATAATTGTTGTCCTGACGGTAATAGTTACTTCGGTTTTGCTGATCATATGGCTTGCGCTGATAGCCATCCTGCCTGTAATAATTGTCGCGCCTGTTTTGATTTTGCTGGTCATATGGCTTGCGCTGCTGATAGGTGCGGTTATCCCTATAGGCTGGCTGCTGATATTGAGGGCGGTTATGCTGCTGCGGATACGGTTGCCTTATGGGCGTGGTTTGCGCCGGCTGCTCGGGATAGTGAACGTCATATTCAGCGGATTTAATTGGTTCGGCGGTTTCGCGAGGGCCGTTAGGCTGTACATCGATAGCATCGTCGTCCTCTGCCGCGAAGTTAGTATCAATCGCTCCTTCAGGAATGGTTACTCCACCTGCCATTATAATTTCAATAAGTTCAGCTTTTCGGTATTTAGTGACCGATTTAACGCCTTGCAGTTTCGCGATAGTACGAAGATCCTGCAGGCTCTTTTCGAGTAGCATTTCTCTGGTCAATTCTTTTTTCTCCTTATATATAAATTTTTTATTTATTAGCTTAAGAGGAAAGTCCTCAGATTAAAAATTGAATTATGACAGTATGTCTTCCTAATCTTTTATTATTATTGTAAACATGGATTAATTATATACCTAAAACGAAAAACCGGACTGCCTGCTTCACTTGTAAGCGCAACAAAACCCCTCTATAAACTCACTTTAAACCACTATAAAAAGTATTACATTGTGCCAGACATCCCTATTCGTCCATTCCATACTTACGTAAGTATTCTAAATGATTAAATTTCCAATGTCAATAGGCCCAAGGGATCGAATTTAACAAAAATAT
>DBFNRV010000134.1:0-4694 GCA_048421225.1 Christensenellales bacterium
ACTCGCTCTCCGATTTCGATGCACAGCTAGCTGTGCATCGAAGAGCCTCCAATAACCGTCCTATGCGTCCTTTACAGTATAGCTCACCTAATGCTTTCCTTCGTGCCTATACTGTCCAACATGTTTGACAAACCTACAATATAACTATAAGCGGCCCGCCTATGGCCGCGCTTAGCCTGTTAATTGCCTTGAGCGAATAAAAAGGAAATCTTCGTTTTTTGTACAGCTAACGCTGCTGCGTCATCCTCAGATCGCTTCCGGTCAGCCTGCGCGCCAGGCCGTTCTTAGGCGACAGCAGCCGGGATACGGTACGTTCGCCGTAAAAATCCGTCAGCTCATGGACGTTAAGGTTTGTAGCGAACGCCATGTGCTTGCCCGCGGCGGCGCGTTCGCTTACGACGGCATGAAAATGCTCGACCGTTACGTTGGGTATTACCGGCTCGGTTCCAAGATCGTCGATTATCAGCAGATCCGGTTCCATAAACGTCGGCGCGCCCTCGCCGGACTTCAGGCCGCCCATCACATGGTTAATAAAATTATAGGCTGTAAGCTTCAGCACGCTGAAGCCCCTCTCTATCACGCGTACCGCTATGCAGTCCAACAGAAACGTTTTGCCTATGCCGACAGGCCCGAACATCAGCAGGTTTTTCTGCATGTTGTGCGGAAAGCTGTCCGCGTATTCCACACAGAAATCGCGCATGCGCAGCATCTGGCGGCGCGCCTGCTCATCCTTGAATACGGACGCGTCGAACGCCTCGAACCTCTGCGACGGGTCTACGCTCGAAAGCGAATACCGATACCGGAGCGTTCTGTCTATCAGGCATCTGCACGGTTTGCGCCTAAGGCTGTCCAGATAGCCGGTATCCTTGCATTTGGCGCATTCGTATATGGGGCTGAGGTAGCCCTCGTCCAGACCCAGCGCCTCCAGGCGGGCGGTCTCGGCGGCCTTTAGCGCGAGAATAGCGGCGTAGGCCTCATTTGCGTCGGCATCTCGCCTTTCCAGCTTTGCCCTGCCAAAGGAAAAGGCCAGGTTTCTGCGCTCTTGGCTCAGCGCGTACAGCTCGGGTTCCTTTTCATACAGCTCAAGCCTGCGCTTTTCGCATTCTTCAGCGGCGCGGCTTCGTTTCCGCTCATATTCGCGGCGTATCTCAACAGGCACCTTCATTAGTTTTCCAGCTTTCAGAAAATGTTTTTTAATCCTTTAGAACGTGTCAGGCGTCGTCGTCCATAAAATCTATCAGTATATGCTTCAGGTCGTCGTCGCTGTAGCTGCGCTGGGAGTACCTCAATGCCCGCGCGTCCTTCTTCTTTGCGCCCTTCTTTGCGGATTGCTCCGCGTCCTGCGTCCGTTCCCGCGCGGCGCTAAGCGTTGAAACGCCGGCTTCATGCCATTGCGACGCCAGCCTGCGCACCTCGGCAAACGGCGTTGACGAGTTTTTGGCGCAGTCCGCGGCGTACAGCAAAAGCTCGGCCGGCAGGTTCCATTCCCCGCTAAAGCGTTCCACCTGCTCGCGCTCCAGCGACTTGGGCGCGCGCTTTATACCCGCGCGGTCGAATATCAGCCTTGTCAGCTCGCGCACGGCCTCGCGCGCGGCGTCCTTTTTTTTGAGGTATTCGTCCACTTCAGACGCCGATACAGCGCCGCTGTGGCGGTAGCTTTCAAGTATAGCGTCAAGATAGTTGAACGACGGCTTGTACGCGCCCGTCATCTCAACGCACGCCGCCTGTATGCTCTCATCGTCAAAGCCCCAGCCCTTTGTCCATTTTTCATACATGTTAAGCTCGTCCTGCGTGGGCTTTCGGCTTATCCGCCACCTGTTCAGCAGCTTCTGCGCGCCGCTCGCGCGCTCGGCCATGGCCTTTATATGCTCCATGGCCTTTTCCTTTGTCAAAATTCCGGCCTCGGCCCATGATTTGGCCACGGCGTCCATATAGTTCACGCTTACCTTCTGGCCCTTCGCCGCCACGCAGTACTCGGCCACCGCGGCCATGGCGTCCTTATCCATACCAAATACCTCAACCCAGTCGAGCATATGCCTGAGCTCGGCGCTGCTGAGCGTTCGCGCCGTAAATACCGAGTTGAGCGCGGCCACGTGCTCGGCATAGCCCATCACGGGCGACGGAGCGCTGGAAACGGCATGCAGCCTCGGCGTTAAGTATCTTACCTGAACCGGATCTTCCCCTACCACGCGCACAAGGCCCTGCTTTTCCCAGTAGAAAAACGCTTCGATCACGGATTGTTCGTCCATTTCAAGCGCAAGCTGTATGTCCTCGGCGTCCATATACGGGTTGCGGCACAGCATAAGCCCGTACAGGTATACCTTTACGCTGGCGTCCGGCGCTTTGGGCATATATTCCGCAATGAATATATTCTCAACAGGCGTCATCTCCATCATCGCGTGTTCATTTGAAAATATGCATTTAAGCATCGCTTCGCACCATCCGCTCTCTATATTCCATAAAACATATTATATCATAATTCACTAAAGGGCTGCGTGCATGTTTCGGGCGTTTAACGGGCGGTTTTAAATTCAAATCTTGCCTATGGACGCCCGGAGCCTTTGCCCCACGCGGACGGCATAATAAAATTGATAAAGGAACTTAGACTCGTCTATCCCTGCGTGCGTTGTAAAAATATCATGAATTCTTTGTTATATAATTAATTTTATTGTTAATAACTAGTAGCATAAACTAAAATAATGATCCTGGAGAAAGAGCTTAATGAAATCAAAAGGGGCAAGCAGGGCGCTAAAAATCCCGACGCCCGCAAAAATGAATTTAGGCGCGGTTTTACTCAAGCTCTTTCTTATTATCTTTGCGTTTTCATTTATTATAATCATAGGCGGCGTGATATTTGCCAATACCGTTTATGACTGTACTCCTGTAATAATACTGTTGTTGATTGGCGTAAATATTGCGCTGATGTGCGTCATCTACCGCGCTTTAGGCAGGCATATGGGGTTTATAGATCGCCGGTACGGTATATTAGTCGCTTCAGCGCTGGTTTTTTTCTTTGCGGCAAACGTTGCCGTCGGATTTATCATGCGTTACGAACCGGCGTTTGATCTCGGGGCGATTTTCACCGGAGCCTCGCAGTGGGCGTCGGCGGGCGGGTTTATGAACCGGATCGATAAGACCTGCGATCCGGATTACTTCTATTATTTCCCCAACAACCTTGGCGGAATGTCGCTTTTATTCATAGCTTTCAAGGCTGTATCATGGCTTGGCATAACGGATTACTTTGCCATAGCAATGGTATTCAACGCGATTCTCGCCACCGTTACGGTTCTGCTTATCGCACTTATATGCAAAAGGCTGTTTGGGATCAAGCAGAGCGTTATGGCCTTGATATTCGTCCTGACGAGCCCTCCGTTTTATTTCATTGCGTCCACTTTTTATACGGATTCACTGTCCATGGTGTTTCCCGTACTGATCGTATATCTGTATCTGCGTTATCCGCATAGCGGCGAAAATACTAAGAAAAGGGTGGTTTCAGCCATATTATTAGGGCTGTCCTGCGCGGTTGGGATGTTTGTCAAGTTTACGGTGATAATAGCGCTTATCGCTGTGATATTGTACCATATATGCACAAAGGGCTTGCGCTCAATCCTCCCCGCCGCTATTGCTTCCTTGGCGGCGATAATAGGCGTTTTCGCGCTTTTTAACGCGTATTTTTACTCGGCGCATATGGACAAGGATAGGGCCGACAGGCTGAAGATCCCCTATACGCATTGGATCATGATGTCGCTGTATAAAGACGGAAGATACAATCAGGGCGATTATGAGTTTACGCGTTCATTCGAAGACCCATCCGAGCGCCGGTCCGCTATATTAAAACAGATCGAGATACGGATAAAAAACAGGGGCGTTGTCGGCATGCTGAAGCTGTTTAATGATAAGGGCGTCATCGCTTTTGGGGACGCCACCTTTGCGCAATCGGACTTTCTTGACGACAATCCCGCCAATAATACGTTTTTACATTCGCTGGCCCTATATGACGGCGAAAATCATGTAACGTACAGGTACGCCTGTTCGGGAGTTTATTTTTCCCTTCAGCTGTTTATGCTCGTCTCAGCGCTAGGCGGAATATTTATGAAAAACCGGCGGGTAGAAAACACCCTTCCGCTGCTTTGCGTGTTTGGAATAATGCTGTTTTTAATGCTGTGGGAAGTAACGGGAAGGTACGGGACCAATTATATACCCATGATTGTGATCTCTGCGGTATCAGGGCTGGATATGATTACAGGGGCGTTGAACAAAAAATCGCCATAGGCGATTCGTAATGCGCTGTTAGGCGCACATACTGGGGGCCTGTACTTATACCCCAATGGGGCTTGTGCCCCAAACCCAATGGGGCTTGTGCCCCAAACCCAAATGGGGCTCCGCCCCAAACCCCGCCAAAGGAGACTTTTTGTAAAAAGTCCCCTTTGGAATCCCGAAAAACAACGTCTAACTTTATTGTTTTCGATTTTATCGGTGTCAAAGTGCCGGCGCACATGTCGCCTCCTCGCCTCTTCGCCTTCGGCGTCGTAATGCGCTTGTTCAGCGCGACGCGAGTTTAACCCGCGAAATCGCCATAGGCGATTCGCATCGCGCTTGTTCAGCGCGACGCGAGGTTTACCCGCTAAACATGACCTTCGGCTGCAAGCAGCAGTCAGGTCATATTTAGCTCTCAAGGTATCAAAAATCACCGT
>DBFNRV010000135.1:0-4937 GCA_048421225.1 Christensenellales bacterium
ACTCGCTCTCCGATTTCGATGCACAGCTAGCTGTGCATCGAAGAGCCTCCAATAACCGTCCTATGCGTCCTTTACAGTATAGCTCACCTAATGCTTTCCTTCGTGCCTATACTGTCCAACATGTTTGACAAACCTACAATAGGCTACGCCGAATTGATGGAAACGATGCAACTAGTAGTTGGGTATCTATAGATTTTTACAATGCCTACGCTTATCCAAATACTTTGACAGGATATATGGCTTCAAAAGCCATCGTATTTATGGTATTATGATGTGGTAATTGTTATAACTCTAAAGGGGATTCTATGGCTGCTAAGAACAATAAAAACACGCGCAAAGCTAATACGTGTAAAAAAGGCCCTGCTTCGCAGAAAAATGCGGGGCTGCGCATAAAATACGATATTATAGCTATATTGACCGTCGCTTTGGGCGTTTTTATTTGTGCTTCCATATTCTTTGATGGAGTAGGCGTTATTGGAAATGTATTGAAGGATATTTTATTAGGTATATTTGGAATAGCAGGCTTTATAATTCCGTTCGCTTTGCTGGGAATAGGATTTTATATGCTTTTTACGGCCAGCTCAGGCGTAAACAGGCGCAATGTATTGATGATTGTTCTAATCTTAATATCAATTATGTCCTTTATACATCTTATTGCAAGACCATCGGTTCCAACTGATACCGTATGGGTTTATTATAAAGAAGCCTACTATTTGGGTGTTAGGGATCACCGCGGAGGGGGGGTAATAGGATCGCTGCTTACCTATCCAACGCAGCTGCTCATAGGAAAGGTAGGTTCATATATATTCTTTATAGCTTCTTCTTTAACCCTCACAATAGCATTAACTAGATTTTCCATCGGGAATGCTGCGGCAGCAAAGATTTCTAAAAGGGCGGCTTCAAAAACCTCAAGACCCAGGGCTGAATCAAGGAAAGAGGAACTAATTGCAGATATTGACGACGTTGAACTATACAATAGTAAAAATAAAAGGGATTTTATGGACGATCTTGACGATATTATAATATCCGCCGCTGGGCCAAGGAGTGCGCACATAGATGACGTCCTCACCCCCTTAACCGATACAGGATCGAAAAGGCATGATGCCGATATTCAAATTCCCGACGCATACGACACAAGGTTTGATGCGATTGGGACGGGCCAGCAGTTTCAAGCAATCTATGAAGTACCCACTGAGGAACCATTACCAGTAATAGTAGAGGCAGTACCAGCGCCCGTAGCCGGCACTGTCGCCGCTGCGGATGCCGATCAGGAGACAGGCCCTATAGGCGCGGCGATATATCAGCGCCCGCCTCTAACCTTGCTAAAGCCCCCAGAGGAAACCTACAGCGTTGCAGATGAATCTGCCACAGAAAAACGGAGGATTCTTATGGATACGCTTTCTAGCTTCAATATTACTGGTAAAATAGTAAATACCAGCGTAGGACCATCGATAACGCGTTTTGAGTTTCAACCGGATAAGGGCATACGTGTAAACCGTATAACTGCGCTGTCAAACGATATAGCGCTTGCGCTTGCCGCCCCTAGAGTAAGGATAGAGGCGCCGATTCCTGGAAAGGCTGCTATAGGGTTTGAAGTACCCAACAGGAATACCGCCGCCGTATTGCTCCGCGAGGTAATAGAATCAAAGGAATTTCAGTCGGCCAAGTCAATCGTCACGATGGCTTTGGGTAAGGACATAGCGGGCTATGTCCTTACCGCCGATCTTGAGCGCATGCCACACCTATTAATTGCTGGACAGACCGGTTCTGGCAAAAGCGTGTGCATAAATAATATAATAATTAGTCTTGTGTATAAATCTGCGCCTGACGACCTAAAGATGATACTTATAGACCCAAAGGTAGTGGAATTAAGCGTATTCTCGGCGTTGCCCCATCTTATGCGGCCTGTCGTCACCGATCCTAAGAAAGCTGCCGGAGCGCTAAAATGGGCCGTACATGAGATGGAGCAGAGATATAATAAAATGGCAAAGCGCAACGCCAGAGATCTTGCCCGCTATAACGCACTGCAGGATAATCCCGAGGATAAGCTTCCAAAACTTGTAATTATAATTGATGAGCTAGCAGACCTTATGATGGTTGCGGCAAAGGACGTAGAGGACGCCATATGTAGAATTGCGCAGCTGGGACGCGCTGCAGGCATACATCTGGTTGTTGCCACACAGAGCCCAAGGACTGATATAATTACGGGCCTAATAAAGGCTAATATACCTTCGAGAATCGCCTTTGCCGTCACAAACGGGATTGATTCTAGAGTTATTCTCGATTGCATGGGGGCTGAAAAGCTTCTTGGAAAGGGGGATATGCTGTTCCATCCCAATGGCGCCAATAAGCCAATAAGGGCACAGGGAGCATACGTGTCCGATGAAGAGGTAGAGGCCGTAACCAGCTTTTTTGCGGAGCAGAACGTGATTCCTGATTATGATGCCGCTGCCATCGACGATAGCTTTGAACCTAAAGCCGGCAATGCTCAAGGGCAGGGACGCCAGGACGACGAGCTGCTGGGAGACGCTGTAAAGGTATGCCTGGAAAACGGAGTTGCGTCAATTTCCTTACTCCAGCGCAGGTTGCGAGTAGGCTACGCCCGAGCCGCAAGGCTTATAGATATAATGGAACAGAAAAATTTTATTAGTGGCTTTGAGGGGAGTAAATCACGTAAATTGCATATAACCCAATACGAGTATGAGCAAATGTTTGGAACTGGAAAGGAAGGGGAGGCGCTGGATGGATAAAATAGGGGTAATCTCGCTTGGTTGCTCAAAAAACAGGATAGATACCGAAATAATGCTAGATTTGCTAAAAAGCTCCGGCTTTAAATTTGTAAACGATCCCGCAGAAGCAGAAATCCTGATTGTGAACACGTGCGGATTTATTGACGCTGCCAAGGAGGAATCGATTAAAAATATTTTGGAGATGGCCGAATATAAGATAAGTGGAAAGTGCAGGCTGTTAGCTGTAACAGGCTGCCTAAGCCAGCGGTATCCTGAGGAGCTTAAGGAAAGCCTTCCGGAGGTGGACCTTTTCTACGGCGTTAGGGATTATGAGCAGCTGGCCAGGAGGTTAGCGGAGCTGTGTGGAAAACCGGTTCCTCATGCGTCAGGCTGTGGGCGTGTTTTAACCACGCCGCCATTCAGGGCATATCTGCGAATCGCCGACGGCTGCGACAATAGATGTACTTATTGCGCAATTCCAATTATACGGGGCGGCAGAAAGAGCGTTCCCATGGATCGCCTATTGTCGGAAGCTAGGCTACTCGCCCAGGGCGGTGTAAAGGAGCTTACGGTCATTGCCCAGGATACGACTAGCTATGGAGTCGATATCTATGGCAGGCCAATGATAAGGGAGCTGCTCAACGAGCTTTCCACAATAGATGGTTTTGTATGGATACGCCTTATGTATGCATATCCCAGCACTGTAACGGAGGAATTGATAGACTCAATAATAGGCAATGACAAGATCCTGAACTATATAGACATCCCCATACAGCACATCAATCAAGAAGTGTTAAGAAGAATGAACCGCCATGGGTCTAGGGGGCACATTGAGCATATAGTTAAATATATAAGAAGAGCGGAGCCTGATTTCATACTTCGAACTACGGCTATGGTGGGGTTTCCGGGAGAATCTGAAGACCAGTTTGTGGAGTTGCTCAACTTCTTTTGTGAAAACCCGTTCAACAGGGTAGGCGCGTTTGCATATTCGGTAGAGGATGGAACTATAGCGGCTGAATATACGGACCAAGTTGACGAAGCAGTAAAGAACAGGCGCTTGAAAAGACTGTATTCAACACAGCAAAAGCTATCGCTGGAATTTAACCGAAGGAGAATTGGTAAAACAGAGCGCGTACTGGTAGAATATATTGATAACGGCCTTGCTTATTGCAGATCGTATGCCGAATCGCCCGAGTTGGACGGTTATATCATTGTAAAGGATAACGACGCCATCCTTAGTGAAGGGGACTTTGCCGATGTTGTCCTGAGAAGCGCGGAAGAATACGACATATGGGGGGAGCTGACGAGATGAATTTTCCTAATAAACTTACCCTGATAAGAATTGCAATGATTCCAGCTTTTATTGCATGTTTTTATATCCCTTATAGCTGGTGGAACTATTGCGCATCGGCAATATTCTTAATAGCTTATATAACGGACATAATCGATGGCAACTATGCTAGGAAACATGGGATAGTCACCGACTTTGGCAAGCTTATGGACCCAATAGCGGATAAGCTGCTGACTTCAAGCGCATTGATCATGCTTACCGGAAGGGGGATGTTGTCCCCTATACCAGCGTTCATAATAATTGCCCGCGAGTTCATCATGAGCGGATTTAGAATGGTCTCCGCAGGAAAGGGCAATATCATTGCAGCGAACTGGTTAGGTAAGGTTAAAACCGTTTTACAATGTGTGGCGCTGTTGCTTATAATGCTTGAAAACCCAATATTTTCGGCATGGGGGATTCCTCTTGATAAGATAGTGCTATGGTTGTCTGTAATATTGGCGGTATGGTCCGCCGGTGATTATATAATTAAAAATAAAAGCGCATTAAATTTTAACTAAGGAAGTGACAACATGAATGCAGAGGTTATTACGGTCGGCACAGAGATATTAATGGGCCAGATCTTAAATACAAATTCTCAATACATAGCCAATAGGTTAGCCGAATTGGGGATTTCGCATTACTATGACACAACAGTTGGAGATAACTGGGACAGGCTATGCACTGCGATTAAAAATGCTATAGGCAGATCCGACATAGTAATATTAACCGGAGGGTTAGGTCCGACCAGCGATGATATTACCAAGGAGGCTACCGCGCATGTAATGAAACGCGGCCTGGTACTTGACGAGCCGTCACTTGAAAAAATAAAGACTCATTTTAGCGCCCGAGGTACGGTTATGCCTGAAAACAATATAAAG
>DBFNRV010000136.1:0-2766 GCA_048421225.1 Christensenellales bacterium
GGAATGCGCTTGTTCGTACAAACGCATGCGACTCAATGTGCATCAGCTATTTTCCGAGAACAAAGAACGCTTTAAAAGAAATGGCTGGGGACAGTAATTACCTGGTAAGAGGATATGCCGTAATGTCGCTAGCGGATGTAGCTAGAAACATAGGCGATGACAACGGCAAGCAGGAGTGTATATTATTCATTGAAGATTTATTAAGGAAGGAGGAAGAAGACTGGACGCGAACAATATACTATAAAGAACTATGCAAACTTGGTAGAAGGGAGTATTATAATAACGTACTCAAGTCGCTTGAGAATGAAGATTATAATGTAAGAAATTTAGGTGTAAAATATCTTAAAGAGGAACTCGCGGGAATGGAGTGGGAAAACCGCAAAAGGAGTATTAAGCCGTTGGAACGCATGCTTGAAAAGGAAGACGGCTATATCCAACATGACGCGAAGGAAATATTGGATAAGCTGTATTTAGAGGAGAGCAAGGACAAGGCGGGGAAGCCTACCTGTTAAGCAAAGAAATATATACGGTGAATGGTGAATTAAGAGAAGAGCAGGCCGGAAGCCTGCTCTTTAATTTCAACCTGAGAACTACTCGTACCTCATGCTTTTTTTGATCCTTCCGCCATGTTTGTTTCCGCTCTATAGTAGTCGGAGCGGAGCATTTGATAAAATTTTACAGCAAAGAACGGAATATACTAAATTATCTGATCCAAATATTCTGGACTGTTATACATATTCAATATATATCCTGCATCATAAAAGAAAACTTCTAGCCATTCTTCCGACCCGTCGCCGGACAAAATCAAGATAACAAAGCTTCTTCCATTATACCAGGTGGTCTGGTATTCAAGATGTCCAAGGGTAACAGCCAGATCGTATTTTTCAGGGGTTTTTTCGAATAGACGACTATGCCAGATCGTTTCATCCTTTATTGGATCGCCATATAGATTGATCAGCTTGGACTTCAAATTTTCCTTGGATTCTAAATAATCGTCAATTTCTGTTATAATATATGAGCCGATTCTTAGAGAATCATATTCGTCATAATGATATATTACATAAGCATCCAAACCCTCATATTTTAGATCATGATAAGTATCCTGATAGATATTAGAGGTTCTCATAACAGGTCGTTCTGTCTTTCTAGCCTCCTCTCTGCTCATACCCCAATAAGCATTTTGAAAGTCAGGCGACTCGGGTTTAAATGTGGGTGACGGTTCTGGCGTAGGCTTTAAAGTAGGCTTTATGGTCGGCGGGGGAGGATACGATGGTGATGGGGAAGGGGTAAGCAACGGAGAAGCTGTTGGCTCCGGTGAAGGAGTAGCTGTGTTGTAATCTACCGAATCGCTTTCATTAAATATATTTTCTATATATGATTCCAATGGCGCACAGCTTGTTAATAGAATCAACAATATAAAAAGTAGACTAATAATATGCTTCAATGTGAATCTCCTTTAATGGTATCTATTAAAATAATATCATGTAGGATAATACTATTTCAACCGTGTTTCGACAATTTATATCGAAAATAGCCTATTTAATACAAATGTTCATATGTTTTATAAATTAAAGGACGGCATGGGTATAGGCCATGCCGCGCGCTTATAATTAATTGCTTATTAATTTACTGTTGTAGCTTAAGATCCCCATCCTTTATCCAGCCGATGCGCCTCAAAACTGCGCTGAACAGCAATGTAAGAACGGCTGGCAAAATAAAACATACGAGAGCTATCCCTATCCACATAGATACGCCCCCTTCAGGCATGGCGCTGATTATACCGAAGGGCCCCACAAGTCCGCACGTGCCCATTCCCGCGCCTACCGGAATATTCTTTAACCCAAATACGCTGGTTGCTATAGGGCCCGTTATCATCGAAGCGAGCGTAGGCGGTATCCATATGCGGGGATTCTTTATAATATTGGGCATCTGAAGCATCGATGTGCCAAGTCCCTGCGCAATCAATCCACCCCAGCGGTTTTCCTTAAAACTCATAACTGCAAACCCGATCATTTGAGCACAGCATCCAGCAGTAGCGGCGCCGGCGGCAATTCCACCCAGATCCAGCATTATGCATATGGCGGCGCTGCTTATAGGTAGAGTAAGAGCAATACCTACAAGCGCTGATACAATAACTCCCATGATAATTGGCTGCATGCTAGTGGCTGTCATTATCAATGAACCAAATGCGCTCATCAAAGCGGACACAGCTGGTCCAGCCAGCATGGCAACCGCCACACCGGAGACAATACATACAGCGGGCGTAACGATTATATCTACTTTAGTTTCACCGCATACCAGCTTGCCCAATTCGACAGCAATAATTGTAGAAATAAACGCTCCAACCGGCCCTCCAAGGGCATTTCCGGCAAGTCCTACGGCTGCTGCTGAAAAAAGAACGAGCTTTGGCGACTTTAACGCCCAAGCTATGGAAATCCCTAAAGCCGCGCCTGTGGCGTCCTTTGCAAAGTCGGCCAGTTTAGTGAAGAAAGGGATCCCCAGCTCGCTGCCAAGCGTGGAAAATATAGTTCCAATAAGCAAAGAGGTAAAAAGGCCGTAGGCCATTGCTCCCATAGCGTCTATGAAGTAAACTCTTAATGATATATTGATATCCTTGCGCTTTAAAAACGCGCCAAACCTGCCCACAGCCTTTTCCAAACCGTCCTCCTCAACGCATACACGTTTATTTTTAAATCGTCACATTATTATAGACTATGCGTACCCTCATGTAAACAATTAGTAAAGGTCTTTACATGTTGTTTTATA
>DBFNRV010000137.1:0-3951 GCA_048421225.1 Christensenellales bacterium
TTTCTTATAAATAAAGAAAATAAATATGCCCACAGCCAGCGCTAGTACACGCGTTAACAGCACCTGTAGCGGGATTATCGTCGTAGATATCAGGTCTGACAGACCCAGTCCTCCGGTCGTGCCGGCAGCGTCGGAAAATAGCATCGTTGTGTCCTCCAAATAAATTGTATCAGTTGTACATCCGTACGTCAGTTAACATATTACGTCAATTCCCAAGTTATCTCAATACTTTATTTTACCTATAGCTCATACTTCCTGCAAAATACATACTTGCTTATCGCGCTTCTGTCCGCGGCGCCTGTCTGGATCAGGCCCCGTATGTAAGAGGGCAGGAATCTGTTATACTTTACCTCCATAACCATATCATACCCCTCTATTACGGGATAGGTGGGCAGATCCCTGTTAAAAAGGTCCGCGCTGCGGTGAGCTGTACGTATATTCTTATCAAATGTTATCCTTACATCCTCAACAGGGAATACATACGCCTCGCGCACATAATCAACGATTACCGCCGGTTTCAGCCTTTTAAGCCTGAACTCCGCGTACATCTCATGCGCAAACCTTTCGGGTCTTGATATCAAAAAACCAAAGCTGCCGCTTAAAAGCGCGCCGCATTCCTCCCTGTTAAGCACGATGGATTCCTTCAGTATATATCCATCGTCCTTGTTCTTCCTTTCAAGCTTTATTACCTCATCCGACAGGCCGTATATTCGCAGGCGCACCTTGCTCCTCCCATCGAATCCGGATAATTTGTCCCTCATGGAGCTGTCTTCCGGATCGTCGAAATACAGGCTGCGTATCTCGTACTCTCCATATTCATTGGCGTTTTCATCTTTAGCCATGGTTTTCTTCAACCGTTGTGAAAGAAGCACGTACTCGCTTTCGTTTATATAGTACTTTATCTCGTGCCGGTATTTGGGCTTTTTCATCGTATCACCGTCCTATCCCTGAGTTGTCGGGGCGCTGCCCGGGATGCCGAACAGTTCAACGCACTTCTCGCTTGAAAGCCCGAAATACTGCTTGAGATGGAAGACAAAGTATGGCTTTCTTGCGTCCGCAAAGTCGTTAATCCTGTTAACGGACCTCTCCCAGCCCTCAAACGACATTTCACTCCACAGCTGGGTATCCCGCTTCATTTCCTCACGTATGTTGCCCGAAAGCTCGGCTACGCGCGACTTCAAATTCTCAGGAGTAAATACCACATTGGTCATCTTCGCGCATTTTTGCAAAAACAGTTCCTTGAATTCGGAGTTCTCCAGCAGGCCCAGTATAAGCGTAGTTGAAAACCCCTTTCCAACTCCGTGGCCCGCGGGATTCAAGTATTTTGCAACCGCATCAAGCTGATAACCGCGCATGCCGTTTATGCTTGCGTTCATGGCCCAGCAGAAGTCGTACGCTATCCACTGCCACTTTCTCCCCGGCGCTCTCCAGAACTTAATGTTGCCCGTGTCGCTGTTTGCTACGTATATCTGCATTGCAGTATACTCAGCAAAATTGTCTACGTCAACCTGTTCGCATACATATTCATAGTTCTCCCTATTTGACATGTCATGCGTCTTTACATACTCAAGCAGATCAAGATAGTCCTCATTGCTCCCGTTGAGCACATAACCCGCCTTGTTGCCATTTCCCACCAGCAGGTCAATGCTCTCCGGATCCTGTATTCCGTAATGCTGGGCCAGATAATTCACCGTTACCTTCTCCCGCAGGTTATATACCCCGCGGTAGTTTCCGTTTACATATACAACGCACTGCCTGTACGCCTGAACCGCCAGATCGGTATGCTCATCAAGCAGGCTGGTTATAGTAACGTCGCGTATCCGCGATATGGTGCTCTCCTGGCCGGAGGCCCTGAGTATCAGCGACTTATAATCGCTAAAGTCGCGGCTGTCGAAAAACTTATGATAAAACCTTGAGTTGCCATATCCCGCGCGGGCAATCAGCGCAAGCCCCTTTTGCTCCTTCTGCCGCGAGTACGCGCCGAAGATCCTGACAACTCCGTCGTCGCCATATTCATAGGCTCCGCTCCCGTCGATCAGGTCAAAATGGGCGGGTATCTCTATCTCCTGGTCGTAGTTCTCATATATATTGTCGAAAGCCGACTGCTCGGTTGCAATAGCTATCACAGGGATTGTATGCGGGCTGTCAATGAGGTAAGTGGCTGTAGCCGCGTCGCTCTCCAGCTTGCCGTCTGCATATGATACGGCGCGCAGCGTGCACGTCCTTTGAATGGCAATGGGGCCGGTGTATTGGGTGTCCGACTGGTTTGGAACCGATCCGTCCAGCGTATAGTACACTGTACAGCCCTCCGGTACCTCAATGCTTACCTGCTGCGAACCCGAATATGCGCCCGCCTGCACCGTAAGCTCGGGCTTTTGAGCATAGCCGCTGGAGAAGCCCGAATTGGAGGCCCCTGGGGTCGGTGTTTTAAATACTCCGTAGCTTCCGCTTTGATCCCTTCCTATGCTCTGGTCGGCTCGAAACCTGGCTGCGGAAAGCTTATCTACGAGCTTGCCGTCCGGCGCATATAAAAAGACTGTCTCGCCGGCGGCAGACAGTTTGAAATTCGCCTCCAGGCCTTCCACATCCTCGCTGGTGCAGGGTATCACCAAAAATCCGCCGGGCGGAATCGTAACATCTGGAAACGTCCACTTGGCAGGATTCTTTGCGCTGTCAGTAAGGCTGTAGCCCAGAAGGCTTATTCCCTGCGCCCCGCGGTTATGAAGCTCCACCCAGTCGGGATAATCGCTTCGGTCTGAAACCTTTACGCTGTAGTTGGCCCCCATCATCTCGGAAATGTATAGGTCTCCCGCAGCTGAGGAATTGGCCGATTGAAGCAGCGCGTAGCTGGACTCGGAATTCCGCATGCCCGGAGTAGGCTGTCTGCAAGACGTAAATTCGCCCGTACCATCGGGGGTTCTCGCCATTGAAAAATCGGTTTCCTGCTTTGAATAGGAGCAGCTGTCTATAAGCGATCCGTTTTGGTCTGACAGCGCCACATCCTCGGCATAAGCGCGAAGGCCAAACGGGACATGTACCTCGCCGTTTTCCATCCTGCCCTCCTCGCCGGAGCAGAATATAAGGAGATAGCCCCCCGCCTGGATAACGGTTCCGTCCGGCAGCTGGGCCTTCATCCTGTTTCCCAGATCATCGGATACATAGAAACCGCTTAAATCAATTTCCTTATCCGTTGCGTTATAAAGCTCGATCCAATCGGAATAATTTCCATTGCAATCGGCTATTGTTGAAGCGTTTGACGCCATAAACTCGTTGATATAAAGCCCCTCAATGGATTTATCCGCTCCCCTGCTCTCCAGATACTCCTTAAATGCCTGAGCCCCTTCCTCTGTGTTGGGGAATCCTGGCGTTGGCGAAGAAAACTCAACCCACAGCCCGTTTGCTGTGTCCTTTCCAAGCGAAGATCCGCTGGAGGTGGCCCTTAACGCAAGGCTTTCTATTATTCGCCCTGTTGTGTCCATAAGCACCAGATCATCCGTAGAGGACAGCTTGAACGGGGCGTAAAGCCCGTCGCGTGTTTCACCGCAGCAGTATACGACCAAATAACCGTTCGCTTCTATCACCGTGCCCTGTGGAATTACATATTTAACGCCTGAAAGCGCGTCGTCGCTGAGGCCCCATCCGGATATGTCAGCGCTTTCCTTGGAGCCGTTATACAGCTCGACCCAATCGTAAAACTTGCCTTCAGTGTCGGGAACTAAACCCTTGTTGGACGTCATAACCTCATTTATTGAAATAGAATAGCTTGATGTCCCTCCCGAACCCGAATTGCCTATGACCCATACGACCATAAACACGAATGCGGCGACAAGGACTATTGATATTAAAAACTTGCCGACCTTCATCGACACTCCTCCCATATCGCGCGGGCCATATACTGCCCGTCTCAGGGTAGTATAGCACAAATATAGGAAAATATCATTTAAATAAAAA
>DBFNRV010000138.1:0-7577 GCA_048421225.1 Christensenellales bacterium
TCAAAATTAAATAATGACAGTAACAAATAATGATGATATCATATAACACAAGAGGCTGGACTGATGGCCATTAATAATACACGCATAAGAACATTTCTATTACATTACATGTTCATGCGATTCCATTGCACCCGCTCGATAAGCCTTGACTATTTCTGAGCGGTTTGCGGATTATCTCTACGAAGTATAGTATTACCACGCTTACGGAAGCATATATCTTATCGGCGAAAGATTCGACCTATGAAAGAGGAGCAAAAATGTTTGACGTTGTATTCGAAGGTTTTGTATCCGTATTGCTTGGGTGCCTTATAGGGTGCGTATTAGGGCTCGTCATTGGCGCTGTATTTCTAAAGCTGCCTAAGGCCCGTATGTGCTGGCTTATAGCTCCCAGGGCGACCGAAAAGAGAATAGCAAAAATGATTGAGCGCATTAATGGAAGCGCTTACTTGAGCGAGGATTTATATTACAAAATAATTGGGTATATCGATTGCGCTCCAGCCCTTCTTAAGGATACGCTTTCTTCAGAGCTTGACCGCTCAATCTCATCAATCAACGGCCAAAAAATCCAGCATAAACAGACCGACGCGTAAAATCTATGATCTCATAATCAAAAAACTATGTTCAATAAAGCAATTTTATAAGCGCTAACGTCCAGAGCTTTCCCTTAGGGGGCATCCGATGCAATTCCTCCGCTTTACAGTTATACGCGCAAAAGCTTTTCCTTTACTTTTATTTAACAAATCAAACCTTTTGTACTTTACAAACGCAGGATAAAATCAATCCGTAAAGTATCGAAAGGAGAATTTTAAGTATGAAAAAAACATTGGCATTAATTATGGCGATTATGATGATTGCCTTTGCGGTAGTAGGCTGCACGGAAAATGAAGGTGGATACGGAGACAGCACCAGCAGCCCTAACCAAGGCGCTACGCCTTCTTCAAAGCCTTCTCCGGGCCCATCGGCTAACCCCACCGACAGCACAGGGTTTGACAGCAGCAAGGATATCACCGTAATTTCAAGGGAAGACGGATCAGGAACCAGGGGTGCTTTCATAGAGCTTACGGGCGTTGAGCAGAAGGACGAAAACGGCGAAAAGGTGGATAACACTACTCTGGACTCGCAGATAACCAATAGCACCTCCGTTATGATGACCACCGTGGCCGGCAATGAATATGCAATCGGTTATATATCGCTAGGCTCACTCAACAAAACGGTTAAGGCTATAGCGATTGACGGAGTGGAAGCAAGCGTTGACAACATAAAGAGCGGAACATATTCCCTGGTTCGTCCGTTCAACATCGCGACCAAAGAGGATATCAGCGAAGTAGCTTCCGATTTTATCAAGTTCATATTGAGCACGGAAGGACAGGAGGTTATTGAGGAAAACGGATATATCACAATCGACGGCGCTAAAGCTTACGATGGCGACAAGCCCTCAGGCAAGATAGTAGTTGCTGGTTCATCATCCGTAACTCCGGTAATGGAAAAGCTTAAGGAAGCATATTTGAAAATAAACACGAACGCCCAGATCGATATTCAGCAGAGCGATTCGACTACTGGAATGACGTCGGCCATCAATGGAATATGCGACATAGGAATGGCGTCGAGAGAACTGAAGGAAAGCGAGATTTCGAGCGGGTTGACCGGCACCGCTATAGCGCAGGATGGCATTGCGGTAATCGTCAACAACAACAATCCCGTAACTGGAATGACTGTGGAACAGATAAGGGATATATATATCGGAACCACTACTAACTGGAATGGTTTTGCAAAATAAGGGTTTCCCTACTGACAGCAGATGAGGGCAGGTTAACCCTGCCCCTTTACCCTTAGGAGGGACAAATGGCGAAAATAAAAGAGATGTTGATGCGTGGGGTATTCTTTATCGCCGCGGTTACCTCAATACTGGCAGTTATTCTGATATGCGTGTTTTTGTTTGCCAACGGGTTACCGGCGATAGGGGAAATAGGAGTATTTAAGTTCCTTTTTGGCGCTCAATGGCGTCCGGGCAACAATATCTACGGCATATTGCCGATGATACTGGGAAGCCTTTATGTGACAGCGGGCGCGATTATAATCGGAGTCCCCATAGGAATATTAACGGCTATATTTATGGCCAGGTTCTGTAAAAAACGGCTGTATAAGGCACTTAAGCCTGCGATAAACCTTCTAGCGGGCATCCCGTCGATTGTCTACGGATTTTTTGGGCTGGTTGTCCTAGTTCCTTTTATCAGGAACACCTTCGGGGGCGACGGCAGCAGCATCCTGACTGCCTCAATACTGCTGGGAATTATGATACTCCCAACGATAATAAACATATCCGAAGCTTCGCTTAAAGCGGTTCCGGAGCAGTATTACGAAGGGGCTCTGGCGCTGGGCGCCACGCATGAGCGAAGCGTGTTTTTTACTGTGCTTCCGGCGGCGAAATCCGGCATATTTGCGGGCGTGGTGCTGGGTATCGGGCGCGCGATTGGAGAGGCCATGGCCGTAATGATGGTAGTTGGCAATCAGGCAAGGCTGCCTGACAGTATCTTGGATGGCATAAGAACGCTAACGTCCAATATAGTTATGGAAATGGGGTATGCTACAGATCTGCACCGTGAGGCGCTTATAGCAACTGCCGTAGTGTTATTTGTGTTTATTCTTGCCATCAATATTTCGTGCTCCGCGCTGAAAAGGAGGGCGAACAAATGAGGATGTTTTCCAAAGGCATGCGCGGCGGGCGCAGACAATGCGTGTTTTCGACATTTTTGAGATTGATTGTGCGTATTGCGGCGGTAATAACGGTTTCAGTGTTCATATTCCTTGTAGGGTACATACTGGTAAAGGGCGTACCACATATTACGCTGGATCTATTTGCGTTTAAATACACGTCTGAAAACGTATCCTTGTTTCCAGCGCTTATAAACACGATTACAATGACGCTCGTTTCGCTGCTGATCGCGGTTCCGCTTGGTATATTTGCGGCAATCTATCTTGTTGAGTACGCAAAGCGCGGGAATAAAATCGTGGGTATTATAAGAATGACTGCGGAAACCCTGGCGGGAATACCGTCGATAGTATATGGGCTGTTCGGCATGCTGTTCTTTGTAACGGCGCTTGGCTGGAGCTATTCAATGCTTGCCGGAGCGTTTACACTGTCAATAATGATACTTCCGCTGATCATCAGAACTACTGAGGAGGCTCTTATCTCGGTGCCGGATTCTTATAGAGAAGGCAGCTTCGGGCTTGGAGCGGGCAGGCTGCGCACGGTGTTTAGAATCGTGCTTCCATCGGCAGTGCCCGGCATACTTTCGGGGGTTATATTATCAATAGGCAGGATAGTAGGAGAGACGGCCGCTTTGATATATACTGCCGGAACCGTAGCGGATATACCGCCGAACCTTATGTCGTCGGGAAGAACGCTGGCGGTGCATATGTACGCGCTTTCCAACGAGGCACTGTATATGGACCAGGCATATGCAACTGCGGTAATATTGATTTTGATTGTATTCGGAATAAACGCGGTATCCGCGTTCATCGCAAAGAGGATAGCGAGGCAAAAATGAATGGAAAAATTTGTGCTTAACAACGTAGAATTAAAATATGGCGACTTCACGGCGCTCAAGCACGTCAACTTGAGAATCCCCGAAAAGGAGATCACCGCTTTTATCGGGCCGTCTGGCTGTGGAAAGTCGACGCTGTTGAAGACGTTAAACCGGATGAACGATCTGATTGAAAACTGTAAGATAACCGGAGAGATACTGCTCGACGGAGAAGATATATACGGCAACATGGATGTAAACCTGCTGAGAAAACGGGTAGGAATGGTGTTTCAAAAGCCTAATCCATTCCCAATGAGCGTGTACGACAACATAGCTTTCGGCCCTAAAACGCACGGCGTCAGGTCAAGGGTTAAGCTTGATGAAATCGTTGAAAAATCGCTTCGCGACGCCGCGATATGGGATGAGGTAAAGGACCGGCTCAAAAAAAGCGCCCTTGGCCTTTCAGGCGGCCAGCAGCAGCGGTTGTGTATCGCAAGGGCGCTTGCGGTGGGGCCGGAGGTCCTGCTCATGGACGAACCGACCAGCGCGCTGGATCCCATATCAACCTCAAAGATTGAGGAGCTTGCCACGGAACTGAAGCGGGATTATACTATAATTATCGTTACGCACAATATGCAGCAGGCGGTTCGCATATCGGACAGAACCGCGTTTTTCCTCATCGGCGAGGTTGTTGAGTACAACAGCACTGAAAAGCTGTTTTCAATGCCGGAGGATAAACGAACCGAGGATTATATAACCGGGAGGTTTGGATAAGATGCGCAGTAAATTTGACGAGCAGCTGGAACTTTTGAATGTAGAGCTCATAAAGATGGGCGCCCTGTGCGAGGACGCAATATCGTCGGCTGTAAAAGCGCTTTTGGATAATGACCGGAAGCTGGCTAAGGGTGTGTTTTCGATAGATGGCGAGATCGATCAGATGGAACGGGATATAGAATCGCTGTGCATGAAGCTGCTGTTGCAGCAGCAGCCCGTGGCAAGCGACCTTAGGCTTATATCCGCTGCTATAAAGATGATATCGGACATGGAACGCATAGGGGACCAGGCGGCGGACATCGCTGAAATAAGCGAGTTTATCAGCGTGAATGAGGCTGACAAGAAGCTTATTGGCGATATGTCAAATGCGGCTATAAGCATGGTTACGCAAAGCATAGATTCATTCGTTGGACGCGATATAGAGCTGGCATATGACGTCATAAAAGCGGACGATACCGTCGACGGACTATTTGATAGGGTAAAAGACGTTTTAATAACGACAATATCAAAGTTCCCAGACCTTGGAGGGTATTGCCTTGACCTGCTTATGATCGCCAAATATCTTGAGCGCATAGGGGATCATGCCACCAATATAGCGGAATGGGTCGAGTTTTCCATAACGGGACTTTATAAAGGAGAACCATTATGATTTATATAGTAGAAGATGATGAAAATATCAGGGAACTTGTGGTATACACCCTGAAGAGCACTGGCTTTGAAGCCGAAGGCTTTGAAAAAGGCGAATTGTTTTGGGGCGCGCTGAAAACGCGGATGCCCTCGCTTGTTCTGCTTGACATAATGCTCCCTGAAGAGGACGGGCTGACGATTTTAAAGAAGCTCAGAGCCGATCCTCGTACAAAGAGGCTTCCTGTAATGATGCTTACAGCAAAGAGTACGGAATACGATAAGGTTCTCGGCCTTGACGGGGGAGCGGACGATTATATCGCCAAACCGTTTGGAATGATGGAATTGGTGGCGCGAATAAGGGCGCTTATCCGAAGGACGGCTGATGAAGGCGAATCGAGCCAGCTTAGTTACGACAGCCTTTGTGTTGATAAGCTAAAGCATACGGTAACGGTTGAGGGAAATGATGTGGCGCTTACTTTTAAAGAGTTTGAGCTTTTGTGCACGCTGCTTGAGGCCAACGGAAACGTTATGACCAGGGACACCCTCCTTACAAAGATCTGGGGCTATGACTTTGACGGGGAAACCAGAACGGTGGACGTACATGTGCGAACGCTTAGGCAGAAGTTGGGGCATTACGGGGAAATAATAGAAACGGTAAGAGGACTGGGCTACAGGATTAAGGAAAGATGATGAGAAATAAGATCTTAAAGAGTATATGCTTGATATCGGCGCTCTCTATGGTGCTGGTATCGGCTATAGCCTTTGGCGTAATGTACGGCGACTTTTACGAAAGCATGAAGCAGGAAGTAAAGCGGGAGGCGTCCAATCTTATCATGGCGGAAGAGTACTTTGGCCAGGAATACCTAAGCTCGGTCAATTTAGGAAGCGGCGATAGGATTACGCTGGTTTCGGCGGACGGCACGGTGCTGTTTGACAGCTACGCGGACGAGGACTCAATGGGGAACCATCTCCAAAGGCCAGAGGTGCAGAAGGCTTTGACGGATGGCTTTGGCGAGGAGACACGTCTTTCAGAAACCATAGACGAGCAGACCTATTATTATGCGGTTTTGCTTAAAAGTGGCGATATACTACGCATATCAAGGATAACGGACAGCGTGGTGGCCTCCGCGCTTAACCTTCTTCCATGGCTTATTGTCGCGGCGGGGGTAGTACTGGTGCTGTCTATTGTTGTGGCCCGCGGCGTAACGGGACGGATAATAAAGCCGATAAATGAGATTGACCTCGACGCGCCCGAAAGCTGCGTTGTATACGATGAGTTGGCGCCCCTGCTGACAAGAATACGCAACCAGAATAAGGTTATTGTTGATCATATGAAGGCTCTTACGGAAAAGGAGAGGGAGTTTTCTACCCTTACCGAAAACATGCGCGAGGGATTCATTCTCGTTAACAGCCATTCGGAGGTAGTGGCCCATAACGAAAGCGCCGCCAGAACGTTGGGCTTTCATATAAACGAAAAGAGTTCGAGAAACGTAATAGCGTTCAATCGGAGCGCGGATTTTCAAAGCCTGGTGCAAACCGCAATCAGCGGACTCTCGGCTGAACGCGTAACCGAGATAAACAACCGTTATTACCAGTTCATGGCCAATCCTATATGGTCGGGCGAGGAGACAAAGGGAGCGGTCGTTCTCATAATTGATATTACGGAAAGGGAGGAAAGGGAACGGCTTAGGCGCGAATTCACAGCCAATGTGTCACATGAACTAAAGACCCCGCTTACCTCAATATCAGGTTATGCTGAGATCATTAATAACGGGCTTGTCAGGGCTGAGGACGTACCCAGATTCGCAAAAAACATATATGATGAAGCAGGGCGGCTGATTACGCTTATAAACGATATAATCGAGCTGTCTCAGCTTGATGAAAATGCCGAGGGAATGCCGAAAGAGCCCGTTAACCTATATGAGGTTGCAAAGGATATCGTTAATAGGTTGCGTCCAAGCGCCGATAAAGCTGGGGTGACCTTGTCAATACAAGGCATGCCATGCGAGGTAATGGGAGTGAGACGCCTGCTGGACGAGATGGTATATAATCTTGTCGACAATGCTATAAAATATAATAAGCCCGGCGGGAGCGTAAAGGTAGCGCTGAATAAGTTTAATGGCCATACAGTGCTTTCAGTATCTGATACGGGTATCGGAATAAGAAAGGAAGAGCAGGAGCGTGTCTTTGAGCGCTTTTACCGTGTGGACAGAAGCCGTTCAAGGGAGGCGGGTGGAACGGGCCTGGGGCTCTCCATAGTCAAACACGGGGCAATGCTACATGGGGCGGGTATAAGATTAGATAGCGAGCTGAACAAAGGAACGGATGTTACAATAACCTTTAAGCAATAACTCAATAATTGTTTTTGAGCGGCTGGCAGGGTTTCCTTCCAGCCGTTAGCCAAAAGGTGTAATTAGGTATCGATAACGAGATGCTGCACAAAATGATAAAGTTACGGCACGCGCACAGCTCGCACATGTGTGCTTGTTAAGATAGAAAGCCCCTCAAATCGTATACTTATTAAATATTATATATTAAAACTAAAAAATTGCCTATATGGATTGCAACTAAAAAATTAATTGTTCTTGAAGAGAAAGTATATAGCATAGGATAAGTTTTAGTAGCAAATCTAAATTTTAATAACTTTTGTTG
>DBFNRV010000139.1:0-6559 GCA_048421225.1 Christensenellales bacterium
GATCACTTATCAAGATACAATTCCATAAATTTACAAATCGATTATAATAATTTATTTTTTTGTTGACGCAACTATTATATTATTGTAGTATAATGTCAAATAATAATAAAGGAGGGATTAAAAGTTACACTTATATCAATTCGTCTCAGTTAATCTAGAACATATCATCTATCAAGGGAGAACATAATATGAAAATTAACGATCTTAATGAAGAGCAGTATAAAGCGATCACAGATTTAAAATAGATTGATATCCTAATTGAGATGTTTGGGACCTATCTTCTACAAGAGCCCTGGCATGAGGTGGACCAGAGCCGCCTTGATAAGATGGAGAACGCCTTTTATCTTCTCCAGGAGAAGTTCTCCATCAAGTACAAGAAAATTGAACATACATTTTGGGAGCCTTGAAAGTGTTACTCCCCCATCCCCTATTAGCTTTGAAAGCAGCGGGTTTCGGCCCGCTGTTTTCTTATGCCGTGGTTGACAAGGCCGGCACTGTTCTTTTTGAGGAGATGCTGGAGGAGGACTCTTGGAACAGCGGAACCAGTGCGAAGAAGGTCGGAAAGTTCAGCTATGAAGAGCTGATTGGAGCTGCAAATGAATGGGCCGACAAGTTCGACCTGCACTCTCATGAGGAGTGGCGCGACTATGTGTGCGTAGATATGGTGAGCTGCGGGTACAAGGGGTACGTCGATAACTGGCTATATTCCGAGACAGAAATGCGGGGCAAAGAAAAGCTGGGCAAACTCAGCGGTTTGGGGATTGAGTACCGCGTTCTGAAAGAAGATGTCATACACAAGATAACCGAAAAACGTTGGTCCCGCCTTTACATCACTCCGAAAGGCGAAAGCTATCGTGGCGCGATTTGCGGGTACATCTTTTGACGGAGGCGTAAGTATCGAACAGAAAGAAAACAGGCTGAATGAACTAGAGGAAGATTATAAGTGCTTATGTGCAATTCTTTTGTGCTTGAGCCTTACCAAGGGCGAGGCTGAGGCCGAAGGAAATGGAAAAAAACACGACAATGCCGTGAAATAGGCAGAATGTGGTATCAAATTGCTTTGCGAAGAAATCGAAGCCCTAAAAAGGGAGATGGTTTAGATGGATAAAGAATGGAGGCTCGGCATCGACCTTGTAACCAGCGATAACCTGCTTGATGGGATGGTCTTTGATGACCTTATTCTGGCAGCTCATCATAACTGCCGAGAGATTACTCCGGAGGCGGTTATGCGCGAGTTGAAAGAGATGCTCGACATCCGGCTACAAGACATGGAGTTTCTGGTAAAGAAGAACATACCATACATCATCAAGGAAGCCAAAAAAAGGAGGAGTTAGTATGAAACTGAATTGGTATAGCGAAGAAGCGTTGGCCGCAAGGGAACGCATGGTGTTCGAGTGCGAAACAAAGGACTGGGCGTGCAACGATGACGGACTCTGTTGCTTTTCGCCGGTCCACGGGAGAACTCCGATTATGAATGAGGAGGATGGCTGCTGTGAATATGCCTTGTGATGAGACAGTGTGACTTTCGATGCCCTATGCAAGGATTTCGAGAGGCGTCGCCCTCGCGGTCCACTTGTCGGAGAATTCCATGGTTCAATGTGAAGTGGGAGAACGGAAACGACTCTGTGAATGGCCTGCTGGTGAGGTTTTTGCATGAGAACGGGCTTGAGTACCTCAGAACTTTCAATGGCGACATCTGGTTTTTGTATCATGATGTTTGGGAGTGTTGCACCTATGAAGTCAAAGACGGATGGGTTTGTCGTGGAAAGCCGGAGGGCTACGAGTAAGCCTATCAGGAGGAATACCACGCAAACTTCGGCTAAACCTCTTGGCAAACCCTACTCAGTAGGGTAGAATGATAATAGAAAAACAATCCAAACTAAAGGCGAGGAAGTGAGATAATGCCAGTATTGAGCACGTTTTTCGGCATTATTGTTCGGATGTACCGAGAGGTCGGAGGGAAACACAACATGCCGCATATCCACGCAGAGTATTCCGGCGATGAGGTCGTGGTTTCTCTGGATGGTACGGTTCTGGAGGGTTTCATCCCCAAGTCGAAGATGAAACTGTTGGACGCCTGGATGGAGATACACCGCGAAGACCTCGAAGCAAACTGGAAGCTCTTGTCAAACGGCGAACAGTTCTTCCGTATTGACCCGTTGAAGTAAGGAGTGAAAGAATATGCTGCAACCGAAATTGACGAAGGTGGAGCCGGTGGAGCCTCGCAAGCTCCGCTTGTTCTACGAAACCGGAGAGGTGAAGCTCTTTGATGTTGCGCCGTATATCAGCGGCCCGTGGTATGGAGAGCTGAACGAGCAATCCTACTTTAGAACGGTTCGCGTTCTTCCTGGCGGCGTTGGCATTGAGTGGAGAAACGGGCAGGACATCGCGCCCCACGAACTGTATGAGCAGGGGGTTTCCGTCCGTGCGTAACGAATGCGTATGCAGGATTGAGCCGATCAAGGAGTACGTTAGCGAGGAAATAAAAGAAATTCGAAGAACGGCCAATCTTACCCAGAGGACGCTTGCCGAGTTTCTCGGTGTTTCTTCAAAGGCGGTAGAGGCGTGGGAAAGCGGCAGGAATGTTCCGAGCGGTCCGGCTTGCCGGCTTCTCTCTATGATAGCGATGGACCCGACGCTGCCGGAACGAGTCCTTGTAACGGCGAACGAATAATAAAGCCTCCCATTCAGAGGCTTTTACTTTGCGGCCACACCGATTTAAAACCACCAAACTGGCGGCGTTCCGTGTGAAAGAATATAAATCCTCATACCGGAAGTTCAGGCCGTTACAGAGCGTTTGCGTTTCAGGTTGAATACTGCGCCACGTTCTGGTAGAATATATAAGTTGAGAAGGGGATAGCATCCTGCGGCCCGTAAACATAGGGGATGCTATGTTAATCCAATAAAATCCTCTTAGGTCAATTAAAATACAGGGGGCTAGCGTATCTTATGCGTATTGGTACACTGAAGCCTTTCTTATAACAAAGCCAATTCTACATAGCGCTTGTTTACCTGGTTGTCAATAAACGCCCTCCGGTGGCTGCCGGAGGGCGTTTCAATAGTTAGTTTCAAGGGTTCTGTCTGAATTAGCGGTTAAAGCTCTCCATCCCTATAATCAGCCGCATCAGATAGAGTACGTCGCCTATATCCAATGCCCCTGAGCCATTTACGTCGGCAAGCAGGGTCTGCAGCTCACTAAGCTGCTCCATTCCCGTTGTACTCCGTATTATCATCAACGCATCCGATATATTGAGCTGATCGTCTGTAAACACATCTCCAAGTAAGCCGTATTCCGCCGTTACCTCAATATCGGAATAAACCGCTGAAAAATCAGAATCCCAGTTCAGGAATATATACTGTGTTGTTTCGTGCGGCTGTGGCTGCGCTTCAGGTGAAATTGCAGCCTGTCCCGCCGCCACAATCTGTGTCTCATTCACCCATTCGCCATCTACCATATAGTTAAATGTTACCGCATATTCTGTGGATACGGTTATCGAACCGCTAACGGCGTCGATGTCATCCCCATCAACGGAAATGGTGGTTCCATCAACTATGCTTGCGCTGTCAGTAACCGTGAGGCCAAGTTCGTATATACCCACGGCGTCAGCCGATACCGCGAATTCAAGAGAGATGCACTCGCCTTCGTAATTTCCATAGGGATTAACAACCGCGATATCCAGCATTCCCTGTTCGCGCTCATTGATCAATACAAAGGCGTTAGCGTCAGGGTTGGTATATGTGATGTACCTGAGCGCTTCTGAATCATAGGTTATGGTGAACACTCCAGAGGCGAGATTGTCCATACTGATCGGTACGAATACCCTGCGGCCCTGGTTAGCGCTTACATCGCCTACCTCAACGCTGTAGTTAATAACCTCTTCGTACATCGCCGTTATTGTCAAGTCCCAAGTCACGTTCGTGAAATCGCCGTCCCAGCCGATAAACTCATAGCCTTCGTGTTCGGGCGCTTTGGGTTCAACGGCGTCCTCTCCCTCAGGTATGGTTTGTACGTCGATTGTATCCCCTGTAAGGCCGTCGATAAACGTAACGGTGTATGTATCATTAAGTGAAGCGAAACGCGCTTCAATGTTATAGCTGCCCGTCTCCATTATAAAGGGGGATACTGCGGAGACGAGCTCACCGTTCTCATCGTACCAGCCTGTAAATTCATAATATTCGTCCGCATAGGCGGTAGCGGTCAGCGGAAGGTACTCTATCCAAACCTGCTCCCTTTGAAGCTCAACATGGCCTCCGATCTGTGATGATACCGTTACAGGATATGCCCCAAGCCATTCGCAACTGGTATGAATATAGTTGAGCGGATTTCCCGATGTATACAGAACCCAGAGATCTGTGCATCCGCTAAGCTCAAGCTCTTTTATATAGTTATCCTGGCAACGAAGATCATACAGACTGGTAAAGTTTTCAACGTCAAGTTCTGCAATATTGTTGTCATAGCAATATAAGTACCGAAGTCTATTACCGCCTTCAAACTCAAGCTTACTCAGAGCATTTCCATAGCAATAAACGTCTATTAGATTGCTTCCAAGATATAGCTCGTATAGATTGTTATTATAGCATTCAAGCGAATCTAAAGCGCTATGGCCCCTAAGGTCGAGAACGCCCGATAAGTCGTTGCCGCCTATATAAAGCGATTCTACATTCAGGCAGTCATCGATGTTCAGGCTACTCAGGTTGTTGTCGCTGGCAAACAGCAGTATTATCGTCTCACATCCTGACAAGTCAAGCTCTGTAAGCTCGTTTTCGATGCAGGATAAAAGTCTTAAACTTGTACATCCATCAAGCTTTAAGGTCTTCATGCCGTTTTCGTCACAGTCAAGGTTCGTAAGGGTTGTAATACCGCTGAGGTCCAGTTCCTCTATATTGCAGGAATTCACGCTTATAGTCTCTATATTGGGGCAATTAGAAACATCAATGCTTGTCAAGCCCGGGTTTTCATCCGCATAGATTGCAAGAAGGGAAACGCAGGGCGATACGTCGATTTCGCCTAGCGCCGTGCGCTGGCAGTATATTCGTTCCAATGACAAGCCGCCGCTTAGATTTAGTTCGGCAAAATTGTTCATGTATTCGCAATTCAGAACTTTTAATGAAAGACAGCCCTCTATAGAGAGCTTTGACAACAGATTGTTGGATACGTTGAGCTCCTCCAACCCAGAGCATCCCGTAACATCAATGGACAGTAAATTTGAACTGCCTACTTCAAGGGTTTTCATCGTTACCGAATTGCTTAAGTTTATAGACGATAAATTATTGCCCGACAAGTAGACATACCTCAGGGCCGGCAGTCCGCTCAAATTCAAACTGCCTACTAATCCCCGTCCTGACCATTCAAGATCGGTTATATGGCTATCCTCAGTCCTTGGAACGTCTGACCAGCGCACTCCGCACCAGGTTTCCGGATCGTCGGGATTGTATACTACATCGTCCCAGGCTACTTTATCGCCGTTTTTTACGCCATCGGCGTCCGCAGTCTCAAGGAAAGCTCTAAGATTCGCCAGGTCTGGCCTATCCTCGCCAGTATATTCAAATCTGGCCTCAAGTTCATACTTCCCAGGCTCACTCATTATATACTGGATACTATCGGAAACCATATCTCCGTTGACGTCGTACCAGCCATCAAACGCATAGCCGCTGTCGGCACGAGCAACCGCGCGCAGGAAGGTTTTGTCCCCCGCCTGTATAGTATCCATCGCAACCGAGCCGTTATCTAGGGCCTCTATGCTTATCTCCATGCCCTGTGAATTTAATATTACAGACTTTAGCGGATTATTCCACGTATACAGATTTATTAACTCTACGCTATTTGTAAGGTCGAGCTCGGTTAAACCATTATTCATGCAGTTTAATGATTTTATGTTGATACAGTCCTCTAAATCCAAGGCTGTCAATTCGTTCTTGTTGCATATCAATCCGGACAAGTCGGAGCATCCGTCCACATTCAGATAATGCAGGTCATTACCTTCACAGTTCAACGTAATTAGACGGCTGCAGCCGCTTACATTGATGCTCGTCATGCCGCATAGATAGAAATTCAGGGAGCGTATCTCCGTACAGCCGCTTAGGTCGATAGGACCGGTTACAAGTTTGCCGATCCATGTAATATCTACTATCCGACCGTCCTGATTCCAGCTGACACCAGTCCATGTAGATGGATCGGCTGGATCGTAATGGGGAGTAAGCTGCGTTCCGTTTGACCCGCCATACCGGCTTTCCTGATCAAGAAACTCGCGAAGCGCGCTAGCGTCATGCTCATTGTAGTTGTAGCTCGGCCTAAAAATCGCGTCGCCTGCCGCCGTGGCAATAACCGGAAGGATAAGGCAGATCACGGTTAGTAAGCAGACCAGTTTTCTAATGGTCGTCTTCATTTACAATACCTCCTCATTTTTAGGTTTTTTGCAAAACCGGCTTATGCATAAACAGCCTATAGGCAACACGCAAGCATGTGGTTTTTTATTGCATTATATGTTGCTAATTCATGCACTATACACAGTTTAAACCTCTATCGTACAAATGTCAAGGCATATATAAAATTCAATTA
>DBFNRV010000140.1:0-4730 GCA_048421225.1 Christensenellales bacterium
TATGAAACACTGAAAGTCCGCATGAATACCGACTTGCGTGGTCTTATGCCTTCCAATATTAGTAGGTTTGGATTATGGTTTGACGCTTTTTTGACGCCCATACTCAACGTGAACTTATAAAGAGAAATAAAAAGATACGGCTAATTATCTTTTCAAAGCGCGATTTGCCTATATCATTTTAACGAATACGGCTTATTCGCTTCCGTTCCTTTTCTTTCATATTTTTTGGGCAAAGAGATTGAAGAGCACACCTAGGAAGAGGGTACCCTTTTCCGAAAAACTACTTTTTGGGAAGTAATCCCAAACCCTCTGTTCATTTTTAATTGGGTATCCATAATGTGTTGTGGCGACATTTATAGGAATGCGGTATTATCAAAGTGATATAAAAGTTATGTTTGTGAGCGATAGTCAACGGTTATTTCGTATTTTATGGCAGAGCGATAAATTTGGATTTTTACATTGACTTCTCTGCCGAAATATGATATAATTAACTAAATCTGCTACCGGGTAGAGAACGCAAAGCGTTTGTTAGCGCATCGTTAGGTCTTTGAAGATGTGCTTGCAATCGCTTGTTTTTTTTTGGAGGTATATATGAAAGAGAAATTGTTTTCCAAATTAAATTACTTTACAAAGGCGGAATACTGTCTATGGGGTATGTCTATATTGTTCATTATTTTGTCATTTGCCATATTTGACAGACACAATTATATGACCTTGGCTGCCTCACTTATTGGAGCGACATCCCTTATTTTTAATGCAAAAGGAAATCCTTTCGGGCAGTTCTTGATGATAATTTTCAGTTTGCTATATACGATTATATCTTACTCGTTTGCCTACTACGGAGAAATGATAACATATATGGGTATGACAGCACCTATGGCATTATTTGCACTCATTGCATGGTTAAGAAATCCATATCAAGGTAAAAAATCAGAAGTGGCAGTAAATTCAATCAGCAAAAAAGAAACGGTGTTTATGATTGTGCTGTCAATCGTCATTACGGCAATATTTTATTTTATATTAGATGTCTTTAATACTGCAAATATGATTCCAAGTACAATTTCTGTGACCACAAGTTTCTTGGCTGTTTATTTGACCTTTAGGAGAAGCCCCTATTATGCATTAGGTTATGCTGCCAACGATATTGTGCTAATTGTTCTTTGGGTAATGGCAACGATTGAAAATATTTCGTATTTGTCAGTTGTTGTGTGCTTTATTGCATTTTTAATAAACGACATATACGGATATGTGAATTGGAGACGAATGCAGCAACGCCAAGCACAAGGAATATAAAATTTCCAGTTTGTCGGGGAGATTACAACGGGAAGTAGCCGAGTCAGTCACCCTTGTTAACAATAAAATGAGATCCTGCGCCGTCATTGACAAGTGCGTCTGTCCCTGCTTATGTGGCAATCAAGGGAGCGACAGCAAGTTGTGTTTTCGCTCCTGATAATTATAGTGTCTATTTGTTACGCAGTAGGAGCAGAAATAGCCTTGCTATAAGCGGCTTTTAGAACATATTTTATGTAGGCTATGCAACCTCATGAAATGCGTTTTAACAGCGCAACATAACAATTTCACTTGACGCTTTTTGATGCCCGCGCTTACAAAATGGGCTTATAAATAGATATGGCAGGATTTAAGCGGAAACAGCGAAAAACCTTAATTTATAAGTGCTTAGTCGTTTAGCTATAAAGACTTATAAGAAGTTATAAGACGATTTTCGTCTATAAAATCTATAAAAATAGTAGAATTTTTCTCTCTCACAAGATGATTTACGATTGAATGAGAGATTAGAAAACGCTGGAATCCGCATAAGCACTATATTTTTATGTGTCCCTGGCGTTTCCTTTATCGCCTGTTTTTGTAGCGCTTTTTCACTAAATGGCGCCCAAATGTGCAAAAGCGCTTATGTACAGTTGTGTAAACTTATTACACAATATAGGATGCTTGACATTTCCATATGCAGCTATTAGAATAAAAGAAAATTACTTTGCATTCGTTCGCCCTAGGTGAATAAGATGCGCCGACAGATAAGAATTTGGACAAAGGAGGCGCTATGGATTTTCTCTGGGTCATAGTACTGGCGGCACTTGGAATTGCAATGATTGCCAAACCGGAACTGTTATGGAAGATCGAGCATATATTTACCGTAAAAAATGGAGAGCCCACCGATTTATATATCACAATCATGCGAATCGGAGGGGCGTTATTTCTTCTGGCGGCAATCGGCATTGGCATATATTTGGTTTTTGCTTCCTGATAAAACAGCGCCATGAAGATAAGGCCGTAAGTTTTTACTCACCTATAATTCGCCTTATGCCAGGACGTTTAGGCGTAATGTTAGAAGCCCGTTTTTGAAGTGACCCTCAATTTTAGACAACCATTTAGAAACCGTAAGGTATTTATGTCTAAAACAAAGTACACAGTAAAATGAAACTTGGAGTAATCAATTATGTAATGGAGGGTCATTCCTGCAATCTTGCTTCCCACATTTTCGATATTGGTGTCAGCAGCATTCGTGAATGGGCAAATGCATACAAAGTGCATGACGTTGAAAAAAAGGTTAAAAAATTCAAACCCCATCAATATGATAGCGACATACGGGTTCATGTGGTAGAATATATGCACGAGCCTCTACTGTCGGGATCAGAAGCAGCCTCCTTTTTCAATATCCCATCCTCCACTGCTATCTCACCGATAAATCTCCTTTAGCAGTCCAAATAAAAGACTATGTCGCTCTTTCCTTCCTGTTTTGTTCCTTTGTACCTCATGGTATCAAGCCCTCCTATTTGAAATCCTGTTTTCACGTAAAAAAGACAGGCTACGAGATTATTATCCTGCCCTTGCGTATAGATACCGTTGTAGCCATTTTCTACTGCAATCTTTTTCCCCTCCTCGATTAATTTCGTTCCGATTCCCAAATGGCGGTAATCGGCATTAACCTTTAAGTCATAAAGATATAGATATTTGTTCCAAGACCACTGATAAATAGCAAGACCAATACAAATTCCATCATCCGTATAAGCTCCGACAAATATACTGCTTTTTGCAAGTGTATCAAAATCATAATTTTCATCAGGGAACACCATTTCGGAACAATCTTTTCCCGCCAAGGCCTCTGTTGTATAATTCCATTTTCCGTTGTAAGTAGGCAACATTCTCCCACATAGCGGGAATGAATTATTAGGGATATTTATATCTTTACTCAAAGTTTTGTCAATTCGTTTTACGATAAAACTCATTTTTAAATTCCTCCATAGTTCAGATTCATTGATTTCATAGTTTCCGATTTATCGCTCTGTTCCTTTCATTTCTGACATAGACATTCTATCAGACATTTGTAAACAAATCCATTAGAACTCAGCGGCCTTATGGCTTGATTTCTGGCGGAAAGCAGGCGAATAGCGGACTTTGCTCCTGTCCTTATAGGTTATGGAGCAGATTTCCGTCTCGTCCCTCCGCGTCCGCAGACGCATCAACCGCAAAAAGTTTGGTAGCGAAGCGAAGGCGTCGCGCCCGCGCTTGCAAGGGCGCAGCCGAAGCGAGCGTGACTTTTTGCGGTAAGGAGGAGCAAGGGAGCGGTGTGAAAAATCCCCTGACCGCGAAACGGTTAGGGGATTGTGAGCAAAGCGGACTTTGCTCCGACGTGGCACGCCCGGCGCGACTTGAACGCGCGGCCTTCAGAGTCGGAGTCTGACGCTCTATCCAACTGAGCTACGGGCGCATGCATTTATCTTATCGTATTTTGTTAACATCAAATAGGCGCGGAGAAGCCTGAGCTGCAAAATTCGGATTTCGGTCGCCCTAACTCCCCTGAAGAGCGCATCCCGGCTTTCATTCAAGCGTATACCCTTTCACCCCTTCTGGGTTAAATAGCTATAACATCAAGCTATCGCGCCGCCAAGGCAATTTGTTCTGCATAGGTTAGGATACCGCAGTCAAAACGCGTACCTTCAGGCTGCAACTGCCTATCAAAATAAAAATGCCGCGCACCCATCCCTCGACATAACGTTTCCAGGCGGAACCCTGACAGGTGGCTCCAATCAGGCCATCCTGCGGCACACCAGCTAATCCGCTTAATGCTGCTTCCGTCAAGACCTGACATGGTTCACGGACGCCAGTTGCACAGGACCAAATCATCAACACTCCTTATCAGTGCCAGACCCTACAAACGAATGCCTCGGGACGGGAATCCAACCCTGCTGCAGCGGATTGCAGGTATAGGGCACCGCTAACTCCCCGTCTGGCGCGGCCAATATAGTTTACAGCGTTTTAATGAATTTTGCAAGTCCTTATTGATGCGTTAAAAGTAAAAAACAATGTGCCAGGTGGGATCTTCCTGACACATTGCTTTTATGTTACATGCCATGATGCCGCTTTAGGGGAAATGTGTGTAAGTATGGAACGCTTATAGCATACATGTATTGAATGATGAGCTTTTCACTAATCACAAATCACTGGGAGTTGGAGAAGCTGGCATCATGGCATGTAATGTGGGGAAGGTATATCATGAATATGTTGGCCCATGGCCTCCATAAACAGGATGCTTAGTATCGTTCAGCCACAGTTGCCGCCCTTGTTCTCACCGCAGGACTAATTGGCCTATAGGCGATAACATGACTGAACGATTGGCGAGGAAGGAAGATAGAGATATGTAATTTGGTTGCACACCTTTACAGTACTAGTCAGTGGCGGATGCACTCCCAAGCCTCTACGCTTGTCCTTAC
>DBFNRV010000141.1:0-7050 GCA_048421225.1 Christensenellales bacterium
AGGAATGGTATCCCCATGATATTTCTGCCCCTCCATCCACAAGCCAACAAGGTTGCTACCGTCGCAGGCAAGCGTAATCATGCCTATGGGTGAGGGCAATGTCGCCGAATAATACATTTGTCTTCCTCCTTGTAATGGTAAAATAGGCCAACGATTCGTTTAAAACGTTCTTCTGAGACCTATAGGCTTATAGCATCTCCATAGCTGTGAAATGGAATGCCCCGTTTCCTTACCGAATACACCATTATTGGAGTGGCTATAGTAGACGGTGCTTACATATGCACAGCGCATTTTGTGGATACAAAATGAAAGTATGCGTACGGTTTGGTGATATAATAATTTATCGTCGTGTCTTCTCCTCTCGTTGATCTGTTTGCGTAAAGCAGTGGACAATAAATATTAATTCTTGAAAACGTCGTTAAAACGGCGCAGAATGCCCAAATATACAGCCAGCGCAAGGTCAAGTACCCAGTAAATTTGTATCCGAAAGCAGGTTTTTGGCAAGCAGAAATCGGCATGTTTATAAGTATTGAACGGGAGAGACGCTACATTCATTTGCGAACACCCGCCTCAAATGCCGGTCAGCACAGCCAAGTCTATCTACAATTTCGTCGGGGGTTAACCTCCTACAAATTTTCTTCCAGCATCGCTCGCATTACAAGCCAAATTAGCGGTAGTGTCCATGGTTGAACTACAGTGAGTAAGCTCCGGTCTGCAAAGCAAGTGGGGATGGAATCCAGCCTGTTTCGCATCTGTCGCTGTCGCTTTATAATAAAACGTGCGGGTTTCCGGCTTCGGCTGTCCTGCTCGGCATACATCTAGATCCCCGTGAACGATATACCAACAAAAAAAGCCTCCTTAACAGCAACGTTAGTATTATCGCTTGTTGCCATTCTATTACTTCCTTGGTTGATCCGCCTTCATTATACCATACATAGCTGAAAGATCTTACCGCATTCGAACATGTATTTTCATATTTATCCTTGTTACAAAAAGTCATACAATTTCCCCATTGAAAATTGTGATAAAATCCTTGTCCAGCCACTAGTGAGTTCCCTATCTCCAGCCTGCCATCGTGCTTTTCGCAGAGTATTAGACAAATATGAAATCGAGGCAAAATGTGATATTCACCCTTTCCCACTTGAGCGTTGTACTATGGAACATCGGCCTTTATTAAATCCTTTTTGAAAAAGCCCCGTCCAGCGTGTTAACTGTAAACGTGCAAAGCTAATCGAATTACCCATCGTTTACAAAAACCCGAATCATTGCCGAGGGATCAATATCAATCGTTTTTATACGATATCGGACATAAAGGCACAGGTTAAACTGCCGGTAGACACCTGGCTGTCACTGTTATTAAACGCTTATTGCTTTACTTGTAGTCGTAGCAGGGGCATTATCCACTTTGTCCAGTTGGATTTCGAACGCGGGATCCACGGGCACGGCGTTCGTCTGCTCATATTTAGTCAAGTTCTGTTGAGGGCCATCAAAACTCATTGTAGAAATTAACTCGCTAATACTTACAGTCTTTAGAATTACGAATTACACTAATACTGTACCAGTCGTAGGCTTAAAGGTGCTTTTTGGCTATGGTTGTGGTATAATATACACTAAAGCGGAAGGTCAGGAAGGTGTACATATGGCAAAACGGATTTTACTGGTTGACGATGAGCCTTTAATCTTAAAGGGTTTAAAATTTTCGCTTAACCAGGATGGATATGATACGGATACGGCCACGGACGGCGATCAGGCCCTTGAAATGGCTTCAAATAATGACTATGATATAGTGCTTTTGGACGTTATGTTGCCAGGGCTATCTGGCATAGAGGTTTGCCAGAGGATTAGGGAGAAGAGTGACGTGCCCATAATTATGCTGACGGCCAAGGGCGAGGATATGGATAAAATACTTGGCCTTGAATACGGCGCCGACGATTACATGACAAAGCCGTTCAATATACTTGAAGTTAAGGCCAGAATAAAGACAATCCTGCGTAGAGCCGGCAGCAAGAGTGACGAACATAAAGCCATAACCAGCGAACATGGCATTACTATAAATACTGAAAGCCGCGGCGTTATCGTTGGGGATAACTCCGTTAACCTTACTGTAAAGGAATTTGATCTCTTAAACCTGTTTATGAATAATCCCGATAGGGTATACAGCCGTGAAGAACTGCTCGATCTTGTTTGGGGTGAGGATTACGTAGGGGATTTGCGCACTGTGGATGTTCATATTAGACGGCTGAGGGAAAAAATAGAGAAAAATCCTAATAAACCGGAATGCATAATGACTAAATGGGGTGTAGGATACTATTTTGCGGGTTAAAAAATTCTTTGGATCTATACGGTTGAGAATGGTGGCGATATACTTTTGCGTCACCTTTCTTGCCATGCTTGTAATAGGAGTAATTATATCCAATATAATGGAATCCTTCTTGGTTAGCCAGCGTGTGGAAGCACAATCTGGTGAAACGAGGAGGGTTGCGCTTGAAATTGCTCCGTTGTTCAATGAGCACAATGCAGATAAACTTTATAGCCTCATTTTAGAAAAAGCTTCCGAACTAGATGGCCGATTCCTTATACTTGACAACTACGCCGTAGTTCAGGCGGATTCGGCGTCCGCTTATAACGGGATGTTGCTGCCGTACCACGAGGTTCGCGAAGTGCTGCATGGGACATCCGATGGCGCTTACGGGTTTCACCGTATTGATCAAAACAAATCTTTAGACGCACAGACCGGCGCAGGCACGGGCATTGGCCAGATTTGGACCGTTTATTACACTGCCCCAATCATAAACGATGGAATATATTTAGGCGCGGTCCTGTTTTCAACCGAAATTCAAGATGTACATGACGGAATAACTGACATAATAAGGCGCATAACCGCTGTTTTCTTTATAACTGTTATTGCGATGGGTATAATAACCTTTATCCTTTCAGGATTATTAACAAGGCCGATTGTTGATCTTACAGGCGTAATAAGAAGAATGGGTACCCAGGGTTTTGGGGCTAGGGTAAAGGTTAAGGATGGAAGTGTAGGAGAGGTTGCAGAGCTGTCAAGAGCATTTAACCGCATGAGTGAACAAATTGAGGATCATGACAGGGTAAGGGATGAGTTTGTATCCAATGCCTCACATGAGTTGAAAACCCCTCTTTCTGCTATGAAGGTCCTTTCTGAATCAATATTATATGAAAACGATCCCGACCCAATGGTAATGCGTGAGTTCTTTTCAGATGTAAACAGCGAGGTGGACCGGCTTACAGGAATAATTAACGACCTTTTAAGCCTCGTAAGGGAGGAAAGAGGAAGGGCCGAGCTAAACATATCAGATGTAAGGCTAGATGAACTGGCGCTTAGGGTAGTAAAAAGGCTTATGCCTCTATGCCAGCAAAAGGGATTAAAACTGGAAACCCATATAAGTCCGGTTCTTCTTGAAGCGGATTCCGAACGGCTTGAACAGGTCGTATCCAATTTGGTTGATAACGCAATAAAATATACTGACACAGGAAAAATTGTAGTAGCGGTAAAACAAGAAGGCGAAAATGCGGTTCTTATAATCCAGGATACGGGAATAGGCATACCGAAGGACGCGCAGCAAAGGCTTTTTGAAAGGTTTTATAGGGTAGATAAGGCAAGGTCTAGAGGAACGGGAGGAACGGGGCTTGGCTTGGCCATAGTTGAAAGGATCGTCTCTATGCATAACGGCTACATCAGGCTTAAGAGCGAACCCGCTAAGGGAAGTGTCTTTACCCTCTACCTTCCTATGCGCCACTCGGAGGAAGTAAAATGAGGCGAAATTATATATCTATACTTATAACAATGCTTGTGTGTGTTTTCCTTATTTCTGGGTGCTTCGCAAAGATAAGGGAAATAGAAAATGATGTTGCCCTTCCTCAAATTGATCCGGAAGAGGGTGTGACAAGGCAAGTTCAAGGCAGTTTATATTATAGTCTTATTGACAGAGAAGACGTGATAAGGATCAATAGCACAATATATGTAAAATCGTATGAAACCGTGGAAAATGCTGTCTTAAGGGTACTGTCTCAAACGCCGGAGGAGCATTCGGATTTGGTTGTAAGCGACATTCCCAAAGGAACGGAGGCAATAAGCTCGCAACGTGAAGGCAGCATTTTATATCTTACTTTGTCTAAGGAGTTTCTGGACAAAGCTGAACTGGAAAGCAGGCGGCAGGAAATAGAGGCGGAAAAGGACAGGCTGAGACCCAGCGAGTATGAATCCATACTAAACGCGCTGGATAAAGAGTATTTCAAGTCGATACGGTTAAGCGTATATTCAATAGTGAACTCCATGTTAAGCGTTACAGACGTTGACAGAATTCAGCTTTTGGTAGATAAAAACGGTACTGGCGAGGGCGTTAGGCCCACTTTATACGAGGTCGGGCTTTCAGATGACATTGAAAGCGGGGAACTAGTTGAGCCAATGCCGTTAGTAACCAGTCAAGCCGCAACCCCCGTTACCATTGTGGAGCTTTTACTGAACCGCTTGATTATGGAAGATTATGAAAGGGCCTATGATTACATTGTGTCTGTCGGTACAAATAATGAATACAAGCCCGATTTGGATGACTTTGTGAATGAGCTTAGCTCGTTATGCAAAATTACTGAATATGATATGCAGGGATATGCTCAGAACCCAAACGGCGAAGCTATAGTGCGGCTTAGGCTTGTTATAGAAAGGGAGGAAGGGATACCAGAAATCATATATAACGGTGAGTTGATCCTGCTTGAGGAAAGCGGAATATATCTCGTTGATTATATTACTTTCTTGGATGTATTGAGGCGATAGCTATGAGGAAGATAAGCGTATTCTGTGTCCTGCTATGCATTCTTTTAGCCGCAGGAGGTATCGGATGTGTAAGACGCGCTGAGGAAGTCCCGCCGCTTCAGGAAACTGGATTTGAGCTTCCAATGCCTATTACAGCACCGGTTGGGTTTGACGTTACCCTTTACTTTGTTGACGAAAATAGCGGAGATCTAGTAGGGGAGGAACATAGCCTAACCTATGGAAACGGGGTTTCAAAATTTGAGTCCGCGTTAAATGGATTAGCTTCGGAGCCTACCGAGGACGGAAGAATCACCATTGTCGCCGACGGAATGAAGTTAGACAGGGTTATTCTTTTAGACGGCGTATGCAACGTGTATTATATTGGAGAACATACGGCGACAGAGGAAGAATGGCTAAAGCTGAGAGCTGCTGTTGCCTCCACGGTTTTCAGCGTTGATTCTGGGATTGAGGCCGTCAACGTATATTTAAATGGTAAGGAGCCAGGATGCGAGGGCGAAGCACTGGGGGCAATAAAAAAACCGCCTAAGCTGTCTAATATTCTAAAATCGGCCTTTGAATTTCAGAGCAATGCAACACTATATTATGCTGACTATTCGAGTGGAGCCACGATGCTTATCGCAAGCAATTACACGCTGGATACTTCAAGAAGAATGAAGGCTGACGACTACGCACGCCTTATAATTGAAGCGCTCAAATCCGATCCGAACGGAAATACGGGACTATACGCTCCTATACCACAGTCAGTTGCGTTTGAAAAAGCAAGTATTAAAGGCATTGCAAACGATGAGTATATAATGGAATTGACTCTGATTAACCAGGGATCAAAAGACATTGACTATGAGATTATATGTTCGGCGCTAACCCTTTCAATAACGGGATATATACCCAATATATCTGGGGTGAGAGTGTACATTAGAGATAACGGCGCGCTAGAGTCCCTGCCTGAAAACGGGAGTTATACCGCTGAAAATTTTGACGGTCTTATTGGCCGCCGCATCCGTTTAGTATACACTGAAGATAACGCATCAGTAATGCATAAGCATACGCGATCCGTTCACTATACGCTTGCGGATGATTATAGGCGCTTGCTTGAACTTCTTATAGGAATTATTTCAACGTCTAATTCTGACTTTGAAATATTAAGACCCTCGGATTTGCGGGCCATATACATCAGCGGAGGCTGTGCCGTTGTTGATTGGCAGTACGGACTCAGTGATAAACTTAATTCTATGCTCGACAGCGAAGCTGTTGATTCAGAGCGGCGGATACAACTATTTATCTATAGCGTTGTAAATACCCTGTGTGAAATACCAGGCGTAAACCATGTGTGGATGACTGAAGCTGGGGACAGGATGGGCAATATAGGTAATCTGTATCTGGGCAACGCGTTTATAAAAAACCCAGGATTGGTTTCACAGTAAATAAGGTACAATATCATTATGAAAGTCCGGCAGGGCTATAAAATTTTTATAGAAGAGGATAGTAACATGAAGTACTTAATAACTATTGACGGAATGGGATGCGGGCACTGTGTAGCACGCGTAACGGCTGCGCTGAATGATGCTGGGGCATCGATTGAAAGCGTTAAGATAGGGTCGGCTGTCGCGGATTTCTCAGGAGACGTTGACAGCATAAAAGCGGCGATTGAAGAAATCGGGTTTGATGTAATATCAATAGAGGCGAAGTAGGTTATGTCTAAGGTTGGGGGATCGAGAGTTGTTCTGGGCATGTCCGGTGGCGTCGATTCATCGGTTGCCGCATTATTGTTAAAGCGTCAAGGATACGATGTAATAGGCGTTTTCATGAAAAACTGGGAAGAGGAGGATGAAACCGGCGTTTGTACCTCTGCAAATGATTATAACGACGTGCGCAGGGTTGCCCAACATGTAGGAATACCGTATTATACCGTTAACTTTGCAAAAGAATACAGGGAGCGGGTCTTCTCATATTTTCTTGACGAGTTCGATAAGGGCAGAACTCCAAATCCGGACGTTCTGTGCAACTGTGAGATAAAGTTCAAGGCGTTTCTCGACTTTGCCATGGGTCTTGACGCCGATTATATTGCAACGGGGCATTACGCTCGTATTCAGCGCGACGGTCAGAACGTTTTGCTACTTAAATCTGTGGACACTGCAAAGGATCAGACGTATTTTCTTTCCGGATTAACGCAGGAGCAGCTATACAAGGTTGTATTTCCTATTGGGGGCATTACCAAAAACGAGTTAAGAAGGATAGCGCTAGATGAG
>DBFNRV010000142.1:0-3883 GCA_048421225.1 Christensenellales bacterium
CAAGCGCATTACGAATCGCCTATGGCGATAATAGGTTCTAAGAACTCCAGAAAATGCAGAGGGATAATATTAAAACTGGGCGAACAACCATAGTTTTACAATCCGCCAGAAATTAGCATAGAAGCCCAAAGCTTGTTCGTACTTAAAAGTATAATCCATCAAAAATCAGCGGCATGTACGGTGATTTTTGATACCTTGAGAGCGAAACATGGCCTGATAGCTGCTTGCAGCCGAAGGCCGTGTTTTGCGAGTTAATCTCACGTTGCGCCTGATCAGCGCAACGTAAAAGGCCTATGGCCGCATTTTGCGGGTTAAACTCGTAATGCGCCGAACAAGCGCAGTACGAATCGCCTATGTGCTCATAAACCCTCCCTTCTCCTCAGGCTCGTCAAAGGGGTTGAACGGCCGTGGTTCCTTGCCCATCGCCCTTGCGCTGCGTCCCGGGCGGGACATAAGCCCATACCTCAGCGCTTCGGGCGCATGATCCTCGCCGTCCGCCGCGTCTTCGCGGTTTGCGGAATCAAACGTTAGCATTGGAAGCGTCCTTATCAGGTTTTGGCATGTGGAAAATGCCTGCCATCCCGGCGCCCCCTGCCCGTTTAAGGCAAGATACGCCCTTAGTCGCTGCCATCCGGCCACGCGCGCGCTGTCAGCGGGGGTAAGGGGGACCCCGCACAGCGCGAAAAGCTCGGCTATGCTTTCACCCTCAAAACCGCCTTCGCTTCTAAGCACGGCGCCGCGCCTTTGCCACATATCCGGAGAGGCCACCGTATAGGCGATTTCCTCATCCTTGCTCATTTTTATGATCTCGCGCGCCGCCTCGTCCGGCCGCATATGCCTGCGGTACAGCTCACGGTAGGTGTAAACCCGTCCATCGCTGTCCACGGCATGCCATAGCACACAGCACGGATCATTGTAGCCCCAGTCCATCGACCTGAAACGCTTCCACCATATTGGCAGTTCAATGGGGTTTGTTATATGAAGGTCTCTTGAGAATTCCTTAAAATATTGACCTAGGAAAACGTCCCAATCGCCGTCAAGATGCGCTCGCCTTAGTTCCTCAGGCAGCGATTGAAGCTGGCGGACATAGCCCGGGTCCGCTTCCACCAGCGCCGTGTTGTCCCATATCCTCGCCGGAATAAAGGCATAGTCCGCCGCGTTTTCACCTTCGTTATACCGTCTGTCGATGAACAACCGCTTTACCCAGCCATGGCCTATGTTGCCAGGGTTGCAGGTGTAATACATTCGCGTCCTGAACCCCTTTTTGACCGTGCGGTTGCATGTGGCGATAAACCGCGCCTGTTCCTCTGTGAAGTGGGTCGCCTCCTCAAGCCCTATTACATCGTATTCCTGGCCCTGATACTGATAGATGTCGTTCGCACCGTCGCAGTAGCCAAGCTTCAGCCTTGAGCCGTTGGGAAATCGGAATACGCGCTCCGTTCCATTGTACTGCGCGGCCTGGCCTAGCTCGCGCAAAAGCGGGTTGAGATGGTTTTCTCTCAATTCCGGCAGTGTTCGCCTCATCAGCAGGCAGTTCAAACCAGGGTTGGCCAGCGCCAGCATCGCCAGTTTTCGGCGCATTGCCCAGCTCTTGCCGCCGCCGCGCGCGCCGCCATAGGCCGTATGCCTTGCCGTTGAAAGAAAAAATTCGGCCTGGCGCGGGTTAGGACGCCCCTTTAGCAATAACACCAATATTTACCCACCTCCATTATTCATCCTATAAATAAAGCCCGCCGCGGGCGTGCCGGCTGTGCCTCCGGCGGCTTAGAACCTATTGCCGCCATAGGCGATTCGCGTCGCGCTTGTTCAGCACGGCGCGAGGTTAACCCGCAAAAGCCGGCCTTCGGCTGCAAGCAGCTATCAGGCTGGCTTTTGCTCTCAAGGTATCAAAAGCCTGCGCACATGTCGCCTCCTCGCCTTCGGCGTCGCATCGCGCTTGATCAGCGCAATGCGAGGTTCACCCGCTAAACAGGCCCTCGGTTGCAAGCAACTATCGGGCCATATTTAGCTCTCAAGGTATCAAAAGCCTGCGCACATGTCGCAGGCTTTTGATAGATTTTTAAATTTAGGGATGCACCCAAGTTTATATTATCCCCAATGCATTTTTTGGAGTTCTAAGCCGCCGGCATTTGATGGATTGTACTTTTGAAACTATATCCAAATTATTTCCGCTGATTTTTGATGGATTATAAGATTTGGAATGATACGCCCAAGCTTATGTTATACCCCTGCATTTTTTTGGAGTTCTTAGAACCTATTATCGCCTATGGCGATTTTGCGGATGAACTCGCAATGCGCTGAACAGGCGCGTTACAAAAAGGCTATGGTCCACATCTCCACTGTGGACAGCATACCGGACGGCAAAGGTTATTTCAAGCGCAAATCGAAGGCGTCAAGCGTGCATGAAAACGGCGGCGCTATACATCATTGTTGCATATCCAAATATATATCCACACAGTCCACAGAGTTATCCACAAGCACAGATACGGTTAAAGCCAGCTTTTTCGGAGAAATCCACATGTTCAACATAAGTGTTTATATTATCGATATGGAATCTATTGAAAACTCAGAGCGCTAAATACAAAAGTTCAGTCCTCTTCAAAGCAAAGAAGCTTATAAGCGGGTATTCCCAGTATCCTGGCTATCTCGAACAGGGTATCCAGTGAAACCGCCTTCACGATGTTGGGCGCTTCAATTTTGCCAATGAATGCGGTGCTCATATCCAGCCTCTCGGCAAGCTGTTCCTGGGTCAGCCCCTTCAATTTGCGGTAGTAAGAAATTTTTAAACCAAGTTTTATGTAGTTATCCCTGTTGTCAAACTTCATCCTCCATCACCTCTTATTAATCATACCAATAAACACTTTGAATTTTTATTTCCTCAAGTTCAATAAGTATGGCCTCACAGGAATAAATTGACATATATTCAGTTATATCTATTATTTAGCATGCTCCGGCCAGACAACGTGTTTCGGTGTTTTTTTACACACCCGCCGCAACATATTTGAAGTTAAGCGCTTCTAACGCCGCGGGATAACCGATAAGCGTATATAACAACAATGGGCATTGCGTAGGTTTTGTCAGCATTGGGAGCGTTATGATAATAAAGTCTTGAAACGCGGATGCTGAGAACGTGCGCGCGGTGAAAGGGAAGGGAACCGGCCTGTACCCGTATCTGAAAGCGCGGGGAATTGACAGGGTATTGTTTTTGTATTGCCGGCCTATGCTTATGTGTAGCAAAGGCAGTGGTCTGGCTGATACGGCTCCGGCTAATCTGATTATAAAAGCCCAGCCGCATTCGTGGATATCCCACAGCCTGTATTTTCAGACGATGCTTCCACGCCGGCCCTATGGCGCCGATTACGGCCATAGGCGGTTCAAAAAACGGAGTGCTCCGTTTTTTGAGCTTTTCCGCACGCGTTCGCTCACCGCTCACGCGTCCGCAAGGTGTAATTTTGGCCGCGCATGTCGCCCAAAATTACGAATTTGATATTGCCTCCGGCGGCTTAGAACCTTTTTTGCAAAAAAGGTTCTAAGAACTCCAAAAAACGCAAAGAAAATAACATAAGTTTGAGACTATCGCCCCAAATTCTATAATCCATCAAAAATCAACGGAAATAACCTGGGCATCATCTTATAAGTATAATCCATCAAAAGCCTGCGACATGTGCGCAGGCTTTTGATACCTTGAGAGCAAAATATGGCCTGACAGTTGCTTGCAACCGAGGGCCTGTTTTGCGGGTAAAACTCGCGTCGCGCTGATCAAGCGCGATGCGAATCGCCTATGGCGATAATAGGTTCTAAGAACTCCAAAAAACGCAAAGAAAATAACATAAGTTTGAGACTATCGCCCCAAATTCTATAATCCATCAAAAATCAACGGAAA
>DBFNRV010000143.1:0-13095 GCA_048421225.1 Christensenellales bacterium
AAAAAGTAACACAATTTTATGATATATTAATTTTGACGAATGGTAATAGGATACTACTTTTTATGTGCATTCCATAGACTTAACAGCACAGCGAATTAACGATAGAGCAAGGCATTTACACTGGTATTTCAACCAATATGACATCCTCTCCTATCTTGGTTATCTTACAGTACGGGATAACCAGCTCCTCATCGCTTTTGATCAATCCCCACATTCTGCTCTGTCCCGGAACTACTATTGCGCTGATAACGCCTGTACACTCGTCCAGCTCCAGGTCGCATATCGTCCCTAGCCTTGCCCCATCGCAAATATTGATAACTTCCTTATGCTTTAAGTCTGTAAACGTAGTCGAAGACATAAAATCACCTCATTAATGTGTATGAAAGATCTGTGCTTTACATGATGGATATTCTGACTAAAAACAGTCCAAATATAGCATTATAATTTATAAATGTATTTATTGTCCTGACAGGTTAGATGAGCGATAATAACCGTCATTTATCGCATTTGCTGTTTTGCCTTTTATGGTTTAAAATCATCATAACACGAATTTATCTAAGGAGGATTTATGCGTTTTGAACCTATTAATCTACAGATGAAACCTCTTGTTGACCGCTATCTCAACAGTTGGAGGCTATCGGGATCGGAATACACCTTTACAAACCTGCTAATGTGGGGGATAAACGGCAGAATTAAAGTGGCCGAATATGAATCAGCGCTTTATATAAAGCTAAGATATGGAAATGACGATCCATTTATGTTAGCGCCGCTTACTTTGGACTTAAGCTGTGATTATGGAAATGCGGTACGTCTGGCCGATGAATATATGCATGACTCAGGCTATTCCCCAATATACAAGGCTATAAGCGGACCGCTTGGAGAAAAGTTTGCCTCCTGCTGCCCAGAGCATAGGCTTACGGAGGATCGTGATAACTTTGATTATGTATATCTATCAAGGGACTTGATACAACTTTCTGGAAAGAAATTTCACAGTAAACGCAATCATATCAACAGGTTTAAATCTGAATACGGCTTTGAATACATACTCATTACCCCCGATATGCTCGACGAGTGCCTGGAAGTTTACTCACTTTGGCTTCATGAGAAGGATAAACTGCTTCCCGGTATGCTTGGTGAACTCGATGCAATTAAAGCGGCAATAACAAATATGGACGTCCTCGGAGTTAAAGGCGGAGGTATAAGGATCGACGGCAAACTGCGCGCCTTTTCCCTCGGGCAGCTTATAAATGAAGATATGGCCGTAATTCATATAGAGAAGGCCGACGAGAGCTTTGAGGGTATATACAGCGTAATAAATCAGCAGTTTGCGGAGCATGAATGGAGCGGCGTAAAATATATCAACAGGGAAGAGGATATGGGCATAGAGGGCCTTCGCAAGGCAAAGCTGTCCTACAGGCCGATTGAGCTCATACAAAAATACGTTGCAAAGCCGGACTTAACCTTATCGGAAAGGTAATGAACCTGATTTAAAGCATTGCTAGACAGGCGGTAATCAAACATGGACATTAAAGTGATCGACGATACGTCATATGAAAGCGCAAAAAGATTATGGAGTATATGCTTTCCTGAGGACAAAGGGCCGTTTTTAGACTATTATTTTTCCAGACGCACATCGCCCAAGATGGTGGTGGCCGCATTTGAGAAAGATAAAATGATTGCCGATATGCACATTATTCCCCAAAGTATTAAAATCGGGGGCGTTGGGAAGCCCGTCGCCTTTGTAGCCGGCGTGGCAACCCTTCCTGAATTCAGAAATCGAGGCGTAATAACGCGGGTTTTTGAATGGGCATTCGCCCATATGGCCAAACAGGGGTTTGAGGCGACCGTTTTGCAGCCGTTTGACCCAAAATTCTATGCAAAATTCGGTTACATGCCATTTGCCCAAAGGCTTGAATGTACATTTGAACCAGAGGACTTCAGCATGGAGGAGGCATGTGCCCCCTCCAGTTTAAATGCTGCAGCTATGCTTTGCATATATAATGATTTTATGAGCCGATATGACGGGTATACTGTGAGAAATTCCCACGATTTTGAGCTGCTGCTGGAGGAGTTTTCGATAGCGAGCGCATCCGGCATAAGAATTGGCGACGCCTATGCTCTGTACTATTCAGACGGTCAAACGGCATCTGTAAGCGAAATTGCGGGAGTTGACATTATGCCGCTGATTCGGCATTTGTGCCGCAGATTTAAAAGAGTCAACGCGCCCCTTCCCATAGGCCACCCGCTGTCCAAATATGGATGCTCCGCAAGGGCCGTTTTCAACGTTATAAAGCCCCTTAACGAGGCTGCTCTCATGAGTGGAACGGGATATGCAACGCTTTTGTCCATGCTTGAGCGCGATCGCGAGCGTTTTTACTCCTTTGACAGATATTAATTGTGAAACTTTTGTCTATATTTAAATCTGCGCTTGACCGGGCTTTCAGTCTGTTATATGATCTAGTATAGCATGTTTAATTGCAGAATTTATTAAAGGACGGTAACTTCAATGGGTGAAGACTTTGTCAATGCCATAGGCTCTTTCTTTTCCGGCCCAGGCCTAATAATTATTCTTATGGTTGTTATGCTGGTAATAATGATAGTTCCTCAGCGCAGACGTGAAAAAAAGGTTAAGGAAATGCTTGCTGCAATCAAGGTTGGCGACCGTATCCGCACAATAGGAGGGATATACGGCACGGTCACTTCGGTAAGGGATGATATTGTTACGATCTCAGTCGGTCCGGATAAGGCCAGGCTCGTGTTTGCCAGGGGCGCTATCGCCAGTATCGAGGATTCAAATGTGGAAAACACGATGACCGACGAGATTAAATGAGCGGGATTTTTCCGCCGCATTGTTCTGCCGGACGGATTGAATCCGTCCGGCAATAATTTTTTCTTGCTTCTTTTGTTGCTTGTCCTCCCTTTTATGCAGGCCATTTCCAATATTTATCCATGTACAAAGCAATCATAGCTACATTTGCGTTATTATATCTCCCCTTGCCGAATAGATATTAGTAAAAACGCACGGGGGGCTTTTAGATATGATTAAAAGGCTTTTATCAATACTCATCTGCATTATAATAACGCTGACGGCCGTTGGATGCGGAGGCAAGAACGAACCTAAGGACACAAACGCTGATCCTGACAGCCAGCTTGAGCAGCCGGTAAACTCTGAGGCCGGCTGGCGAAGAACCATCATCTATTACGCAAGCGACGAAGGCTTTATAGTTCCCGTCATGAAGCTGATTCCCTGGGAAGAGGGTATAGGCAAGGCGGCTCTTAAATGCCTGGTCGGCACGGAAGCAAACATCTCGGCTACATCGGTGATGGGGCTTAACACGGTGGTTCCAGAGGGAGTAACATTTGAGCTGAGCATCAATGAGAAGGAGCACGGGCGCGTTAACCTCCTAAACCTTCCAAAGCTTAGCGATCAAAGCGCTGAAATAAGAATGATTACAGCAATTATAAATACTCTCACAGAATTCCCGACCATCCAGACGGTGTCCATCACCGTTAACGGCAAGGGCGGGAAGCTTCCGCACGGCACTCCATTGCCCGAAAATTCGGGAAGGATAAGCCTTAATCCTGAAAACGCCGATCTGGCGACCTCTACATCGGAAACAGTCCATCCATACACGCTTTACTATACCAACCAATCGGCTAACCTAAACGTACCCGTAACCGTATATTCAACCGAATCCATGACATTTTACGACGCCGCGGCCTCTTTGGTAGACGGGCCTAAACTCTCAGGCCTCAGATCCTGCTTTCCTGAGGGTACGCGACTCATAGATGCAAGTATTACGGACAATACGGCAACGGTAAATCTCAGCGGTTCGTTTTCCGATATATCCTACTCGCCCGGGCTTGATGTTGCCGCATATGAAACACTCTTTCTGACCGCGTGCGGGTTTGGGAACGTTTCGGAGCTTATAATACTCGTCGATGGGACGGAGTATGAGTTCAGCTCGGGGAGTGTCAGCGCTCCGTTATATGCTAACGAGTTTTAGGCTTTAAAAGCAAATGCTAGGATGCTATAATGAACAAAAACGGGAGAATCCTATGAAACTCATTATAGCATCCAACAATTCCCACAAGGTTAGGGAAATTAAGCAGATCCTGGGAGCGCACTTTAACGAAATCCTATCGCTCGCCGATGCTGGCATTGATATAGACGTCGTGGAAGACGGAGTGACCTTCACTGAAAACGCTTTGAAGAAGGCAACACAGGTTTTAAACGTATCGCCTGACGCAGACGCCGTGCTTGCCGATGACAGTGGCCTTGTCGTTGACGCTCTAAACGGAGCGCCCGGCATATTCAGCGCACGCTTCGCCGGTGAAGGACACGACGATGAGGCAAACAATCAAAAATTATTGGATATGATGAAAGATGTACCTGATGACAAGCGCACGTGCCGCTTTGCCTGCGCCATGGCCATGGCCAGGAGAAATAAACCGGATATAACCGCCCTGGGGTCCGTTGAAGGCACATTGCTGCGGGAAAAGTGCGGTGATAACGGCTTTGGGTATGATCCTCTATTCTATTGCGATGAACTTGGCTGTTCCTTTGCTCAGGCAGACCCACAGTCAAAAAATGCCGTCAGCCACCGCAAAAGGGCGCTGGACGGCATACTTGCAGCTCTTGACGGCTGAACCAATCTATTCATGCTGAGAACCGCATATTCTCTTTAATCCAAGCGCTTAATGCATTGGGTTTATTGCCTGGGAACCCACTTTTCACCTATATGGAGGTATTATAGTGAACCTTGATGAATTTAAAATACTAAAGCGGCGCGCATCCCAATACAAGTATAATTCCTTTGAATATCTGGAGTACGCGAATGTAAAGGAATATTGCACAATGCAACCTGGGGACGGCAATATAATAGCCATACGAGGGTATGACCCCCAAATTGGCATTGAAGAGATATACTGGGCGGCGGACAGCGCCGAAGCATTGATTGATGCAGTAAGGCGCTCTTGCAGCGCGGCGCTCGTCGCCTTTATCCCTCCTGAATGGAAGGCGGCACTTGAAAAGAGCGGCTTTCAGGAATACGGCATTCTGCGCGAGTACTGGATCAACGATATTTATGAGCTGCAGCTTGACGAATTTGGAGACTATAATTTTTTATGTGATGAGGACTTCGCGGCAGCCGCTGATGTTACGATGAAGTGCAGGTGGCAAAGCAGGGAATTTCATGGCGAAAGCGAGGACTGGTTCAGGCAATGGGCGTGCGGCGCGGATCCAAACGCGGCTGAATGCAGAAACTGCTGCGTACTCGTACATAAAGAGGGGTCAAAGACAGCTGGGATCGCCTGCGTGGCGACATATAGCCATGAAAGCAACGACGGGGCTGTGGTATGGATACGCGAACTTGCGGTAGCGCCCGAATATCAGGGCAAGGGCGTAGGAAAGAAGCTTTTGCTGCAATCGCTTAAATACGGCATGGATAATGGCGCCAAAAGAGCGTTTCTCATGGCGGACGACCTAAACGATATCGCAAAAGCTTTGTATACTAAAGTCGGGTTTGCTCCCTCGGCTATCGACGTGCAGATAGACCTCATATATAGACATACTACTGAAGTCTAGGGGAACGGAATTTCATCCGTCCCCCTGTCCTTCTAACTATATCAGCGTTCTAGAACAAGCTATTTTTCGTCCTTACAGTATCCAATATCTATGGTTTGGCCATCATATATAAGATCAGGGTTGTCAATCCTGTTTATGGCGGCCAGGCGCTGCACGGTTGTGCTAAACCTGTATGCTATTCTTGAAAGGGTATCTCCCCTCTTTATCTGGTATGTATCGTAGCAAGGAGCGTTGAAGCTTCCGTCAACCAATACATACAGTTTCTCCCCTATATAGATAAGATCGGGGTTCTTTATTTCATTTAGCCTTACAAGGCTGCTTACGGTTGTTCCGTATTTGCGTGCAAGGCGCGAAAGCGTATCCCCCCGTACTACTGTTATCCTTATAAGCTTAATATCCTCGGGAACGGGTTCCGGTTCGTTACCTGGTATCGGGGAATTGTCGGCTAAATAGACGTCTCGTGTAAATCGGTCCAGGTCTACGTCGCCGGAAATCCCATCGATCCTGCCCGTATTTGAATACTGGAAACCTACCCACGAATCCCATTTTCCATTATCACTTGGCGTTGACGGGCCATATTGGGCAACCCAAAGAGGGAATTCGCTTGCCAGCGCGCCGCTCCACCTCGTTTTTGCTCCGTTTGTGCTGGTATAGATCATAACGTCCTTTCCGCTTAGCCTCTCAACCTCACGCATAAACGCTATCGCTATCTCATTTGCTGTTGATACCGGAAGCTGACCCCCAGCGCCAAAATCCATCGCAAGCATACAGTCGGCGGTTTTCCCCGCAAGCAGCGAAACAAAAAACTCGGCCTGCTGCCCCGCCTCTGATACGGAACGGGCTGTCATTGAGTGATAAAACCCAATATCAAGCCCAGCGGCCTTCGCATTATTGTAATTCCGTTCGAAGTACGGATCCTTATAATCGTTTCCCGCACCTGCACGTATATACACGATCTTAATTCCATCGGCCTTAACCCTGTCAAAGTCTATGTTTCCCTGCCACTTGCTCACATCAATGCCCTGGTATACCGTGTCGGACGACGGCGGCAGTGCAAAGGCCTTTATTGGGAAAAGCGCCAATGCAAACATAACGGCTAATGCGCCTGCTATTATTGTAAATAAGCGTCTGCTCATTAAAATACCTCCAATATGGATTATACTTTATGCATAATATGAAAAACTGATGAGATTGTGAATACAGTAACAATCCATGCCTACCCGATACCAGGCTTTACCCCGGCATGCGTTTGAATAGCAAAAGGGTCCGCGTCCATTAACGACCTCTGTATTATACGTTTAGTTGTAATATAAATCAATCTTTATTATAATATCATAATACATTATATCGGCTGCCGAACGAAAGGAAGATTTAATTGAAAACAAGTGACTTTTACTATGATTTACCTAAGGAACTTATCGCGCAGACGCCTTCGCCGATAAGGTCCCAGTCCAGGCTTATGGTATATAACAGACAGGATGCGTCTATCAGCCATGAGGTCTTTTCAGATATAATAAATTACATAAATGCCGGAGACGCCCTGGTAAGAAACACAACCAGGGTAATTCCCGCCCGCCTTTACGGGCATCGAAGGGATACTGGCGGAAGCATGGAATTTCTTCTTCTAAAACGAATTGATAAAAATCATTGGGAGGCGCTTGTCAAACCTGGCAGGAGGGCCAGGAGCGGGCAGATCTACGATATAAGCGACGAACTTACAGCCACTATAATGGAGCCTACAGATTCCGGCGGAAGGATAGTAAGGTTCGACTTTGACGGCATCTTTGAGGAGGTGCTTGACAGGGCCGGAGAGATCCCCTTACCCCCTTATATTACCCAACGGCTTAATGAAAAGGAGAGGTACCAAACCATTTACGCCCGTGAAAACGGTTCTGTAGCCGCTCCGACCGCTGGACTGCACTTTACCCAGGAACTCATCGACCGGCTCCGCTATAAGGGCGTTCATATTGTGGATATATTGCTCCATGTTGGTCTTGGAACTTTCAGGCCCGTATCCGCGGAAAACGTTGAGGAACACCATATGCACTCAGAACACTATGAGGTAAGTAAAGAAGCCGCCGATATTATAAATGAAGTGCGCAGCCATGGCGGCCGCATAATTGCAGTTGGAACTACATCGTGCAGAACGCTTGAGAGCATAGCGGATGAAACCGGAGCTGCGCATCCTGGATCGGGAGATACGGATATTTTCATAACGCCTGGCTATAGATTCAGGATTGTAGACGCTCTGCTTACGAACTTCCACCTTCCAGAGTCAACGCTTATGATGCTTATCAGCGCCTTTGCCGGACGCGAGGAGATGCTAAGGGCATATCGCGAAGCCGTAAGTCGGAAATATAGGTTTTTCAGCTTTGGTGATGCTATGTTTATAACAGGCAGGATGCCATGTCGTAAGAACGAAGACGAAACAGTCCGGAAACCATAAGGTTTCCGGGGCTTTGCCCTATTCTATGGCACGGTACAAAAATCGGTGCTCCATGCCGTTTTTGAAGCGGATTGACTCCACGCGGCCATCAAAAATACAAAAGTTTTGGCAGATGGAATTGATGAAATCCTTGGTGATTTTGGGGGCGATTTTCCGGATGAGGCTCTCATAGTTTACCTCTCGTCGGTCGGCTAGTTTTTGAGTCATGATGAAGTACGACGCCTTTGTGATGAAATCGTCGTCCGAGATGGCAAAATGCTGAGAGCTATTTTTCTCGATCTCTTCCAGGCGGTCATCGATTTTTTGGATGGCGTTGGTGAGTCTCTTTTGTTCGAGAACATAATTCTTTTCGGGGATTGCCTCCTCGCCGTACAGGTAGAGGCTTTTTAAGCGGGTGAGGGCGCGTTCGTTCCTGCGCCGTTCTGCCGCGAGGAGGTCGCGCTCCTGAGCCTCCGGAGTGTTGGTCGCGAATTGGACATCCTTGGACGCATACTCAACGGTTGGCACCGCCCCGCGCCTCAGCATGTCATAAAGCTCCTGGAGCCCCACGCCCTCGATGTGCTCCACGTCTTCAAAAAGAGGTCCGCGCAGCAGCTTTTTCTCCAGCGTCTTGATAGAGGTGGTTCGCCCGAAACTTGGCCGCGTTTTCATGATGTTGGCGATATAGTTCAGGACGAACGGTTCGAGAGTCACGTCTGAAATATACTTGTTATCGCAGTCGCCGTAGTTTCGGTCGGAGCGTCTGCGGGAGTCGAGATGCCGTGGTGGATAGGCGCTATAGGCGTGGGGCTGTCGGCGGTGCTTGTTTACTGCAATGGAAACAACCCAAGCCTGACGGGCAAGTATTAAATCTGAGGGGGCGGAGTGATCCGCCCCTACTGCTGTGTCGAAGACATCCTACCTTATATCGTTGCGATTGCGGAAAATTTTGCGTTGTTCCCTGTTATCAATGATGATTGTGGATATAACGCATGTCTCAAGCCTTATATCATCATTCTCTATTAAGCGGTTGACGTCTGTATTGCATTTAGCGATCTCCTTTCCGTATAATGTTACGATATTGCTGTCGTTAGTAGAGTTGTAGTCGGGTACGGTAGAGTTCAAGACTGTAAAAATTGCTTTTGCGCCGGTAGGACCATAATCAACGGCATTCTCATCCAGAAGAAAGATATACAGGCGGCTTTCATTGGTCGTTATAAGCGCTGACTTGCTTGACGCTGTTGGCTTCGCGCTCTTTTCATCCTCTACTATTCTCACTGTTGCGTTAGAGGGCGTATTTGATGTATTGGACACCTTGGAAGCAATTACTGTAATGCCATTATATGAGTACGTTTTTGATTCTAGGCTTAAATCCGTCTTTCCAAGCTCAATAGATTTACAGTTGTTGGTCATGTCCGTATCCCCATGAGCTGAGATCATTACACTTATATTAGTTAACTTATTTAGCTCAGGCATGTTAATTTCAAGGGTATTTAGCTCAGAACTTCCCGCTAAAATGTCGCATTTTACATTCCCATCGAAGTAAACCTCAGTATTACTGTAAACCTTTATATTATAATTGGTAATGGTGGATTCGCTGGTATTTGCTACTTCATAGGTTATTGGTTGAATACCATCAACCCTGTCATAATCAGATGCTTCAAGATAATTCAGAGAGACATCGGATCTTTCGCTGACACTTGCATATACCAAGGAATGCATCGCCCCATTCTCAATTTCCCCATTGCTTGTATTCATAATAAACTTCCACTCACCCATTTCGGTTAAAACTACATCCATGTATCTAACAGAACCTTCGTTAAGCTCTAGCACTTTAATCGGATCCCCCCAAGCGCCTCCAGTCATAACGGACACAAATAGACCGTATTGACCATCGCTTACACCCGTCCAGGCAATAGCCTTCTTCTTGTCATTATTAAGAATTTTATACGAGAGCGTTATGCTATTATTTCCGCCTGGGTTAATGGGGTCGCTAAGATATCCCGTGCCCGGATCAAACTCGAATAAAACTCCGTCCAAATACCAATATAACATGTTATCGCAATACTGTAATGAACTTCCACCTAGACTTTCCGGTACTTCAGTTATACAACCATCTATAATACGGTATATACATGTTTTGGACATCTCTGTACCGCTTATTGCGATATCAAGGTGTCCATTGATAAATGTCGCATCAAGTTCATTAATTGCAATGGATGATGTTTCAAAATTCACTCGCGGGTTTGTCCAGCTGAGGCCATCTTCCATATCGCTTGTCATAATTCTGTATGTACCGCCCTCGGACATGAGGTCGTTGTTATCACAGTTCAGCCAAACAGCCATTGCGCGACCGTCAAGTTCCACGAGTGATGGACTTGTATCAATAGTATCATTATGCGTTATATACTTACCATCGCAGAATGTTTTACCGTCAAATTTTGCTACACATATTTCGCTCATGGATGCGGCTTCGACAATTTGCTGCTCAACCGGAATACCACTGGTGAGCTTTCCCTTTTGCTTCTGCCATATCACATATAGATCTTGGTTAATCACTTTAAGTTCCGCATATAGGTCCGATGTGCCGGTATCCCAAACGGGTTCTGGATCTCGCCATACGCCATTTTCAAAGACAGAATATTTCAAAACAAGTCCATTCTCCGCCTCTCGGTTCAGACTATTCTCGAGAAAAACCATCACCTGTTGATCGTTGTATTGAACGATCTGGGGCATAGAATTTGGCATTATCCATTCTTGTATTGTACTCATATAATCTACAACGACCTCCTTTTGCCCTGGAGATTCGTTTATCGGCCGTTTGTTTTTAAGCGTCCCGTTCCATCTTGATGTTTTACGTGCATAGGCCCTTGAGTCAAGCTCGAATCCAATTTTATCCGAAGGGACATCCATCCAGCTTTCTCCCTTCTGACCAAGTCTAAACAGATCAGCGCTTATTAACTTGTGCTCCCATTTAAATAAGAACAACACTTCTGCCTGTAAACTTAATTGAACGCCAACCTTAAAATTGGTATGATCAATTTCAGCAAAAGGTATATGTAGGTTTGCGTTAAGCCCTCCTTCCACTCCGGCTGACAGGAGTTTTTTTACGCCGAAACCAGTGTGTCCAAGAAGGGCGGCTCCTATGTCTAGATCAAATTTGAGTTGTAGTTTATTGTCTGCATAATGTAAACCTAAGTTTGCTTTTGCTACCGGCTCAAATGTAAAGCCATAGTAGACGGGAACAAAATATACAAATGTCTGAAATGTCTTTTCATATTTGTCACTACATGTTAGTATGGCTCCTCCACCCTGATCGATAATATTATCGTTTTTGTCAAGTACTATCTCGTAATAGCCTGTTATATTCACGGATAACTGCCAGTCACTAGCCATTTTATACTTTTCACTTAAAAGGCATCTCCGATTCGCAAAGCTTTTAGGGAATTCCATGTATTTAAGTAAATTTTCAGCTTCTTGCTTATACTTGTTCCAGTCCTCTTTAGACCAACTGCCTCCATCATTATTAATCGTAGCTACACCTATAGCCATTCTAACAGTCTTTTTACCGTCATTTTCAATTTCAATTTGAGTGGATATTGGTATAGATTCCAAACTGCAGTTTATGACCTGCGGAAGAAAATCCGGGATATCACCAACAAGCATTCCGCCGAAGTTTTTATATAAATTCATTTCGGTTGGATATTCTTCTCCATTTGAAAATAGACGTGTTTCTCCTATCGTTATTTTTAGTTCGACAGGATCAGACTCTTTATTATCAGCTGATATCATCTTTAAAAATATTGGCTCGTCAGCCCGAAATGCGATGCCAGGTTGAAATGTAAACTCTTCATCGCAAAATCTCAATTCGCATCTCGATGCCTCCTGATACATAACATATTTGCCTTCAGGTCTTCCGGCCCAGTCGCCAGTTAGTTTGATATTGCATTCTCTTTCTTCAAACATTTTGTAATGAACACTCTGAGTAAGCAAATCGCAATATCCTTCATCGGTTACTGTGGATACCATGCTTATATATGGCCTGTTCGGTTCTTCCTTATGTTCCATTACAATGTAACAGTAATCCTTTGGCCGCACGTTGCATATTTGGCCTCGTGGTCTGTATTCATTTGCCTGTACAAATATTGTTTCTGTTAAACTCTCCTCTTTGCAATTAAATACTGCCACTCCCGAAGCGTCCGTTTCCTGGTCTATGCCCATTAACCTGACCTTTGCTCGTGGTATTGGTATCATTTCTGGTGATACTACTATAACGGAATAAGTTCCTTCTCTTAATGCAATCTCTATATCAGCCCCTTGACATTTAGCTGTTGCAAGGCCTCAACGGGCGTTAGCGTTATTATTAATAATAGAGCTACAACAATGCTTATGGTTCGTTTAAACATATCAAAATACCCCCTGATTTTTTGGTTAAAATTTGAAAGCAAAATTTCTAATATTCACGTTCGGACAATCATACACACCACCTATCTTTCTCCCCCAAATATACCAGCTCGATAACTACATTATATATGAGTATTATGTAGTTTAAAAGGGGTTATTATGACGATTTTTATGAAATATGATAATTTATGTACAGTGAAATGGCTGACACTTTTAGTTTGCGCGGTTTCATGTTTTTTTAAGCGGGGAGGTTGGTTACTTTAGCTCGTCCTAATACTATATAATTGACACCCAAATGTACCATTATAATGTGATTTAAGATAAAACATGAGTCTTTAATGCAAAGGCAAAAGCCGTTAATAAAAAGGGAAATCCATCATTTTCAATAGAAACTATGATATAAGGCAAATTCATTCGGGACCAAGAGGCCGCTGGTTCGAATCCAGTCGCCTCGGCCAAATCACAACGCCAATTTTGATACAATGTTGGCATTAAGAAAATCCGTTGAGTTCAATGGGTTTTCGTTAAACAGTAAAGGAGTGCAGACGAAAATCTGCGCTCCTTTACTGTTATATTTGAATTCAAATTTATCTTAATGCACCCATTATATAAATGAATGTAACTATCGTGTAAAGCTAGTAATCGTGTCAAAGTACTTACCTTTCGTGTAATTTTACTC
>DBFNRV010000144.1:0-4096 GCA_048421225.1 Christensenellales bacterium
AATGATTTTAGTAAAATTGCTCAATAATTTGGAGGGTGGCATGGATGGTATTGAAAGGCTAAATTCATATATAAGTGAAATCAAAGGGATCGATAAAACTGTACAGGGGTTAGCGTGGGACAGGTTAAATGAGCTTGCTAAACCTCCTGGAAGCTTGGGAATGCTGGAGGACACGGCAGCAAGGTTGGCAGGTATAACAGGAGATATAAAAAACAAAATTGATAAGCGCCGCATAATAGTCATGGCTGCGGATAACGGAGTTGTTATCGAGGGCGTGTCCAGCGCTCCAAAGTCCGTTACATTTATGCAGACGTCAAACATGGCCAGAGGTATAACTGGGGTTGCGGTGCTTGCGAAGGAATTTGGCTCTGAGCTTGAAATAGTGGACGTGGGCATTGATTCGTGCACAATAATAGAGGGCGTAATAGATAGAAAGCTTATGCATGGAACAAATAATATAAGATACGGCCCAGCCATGTCATATGTTGAAGCTGTAAACGCGATACTTGTCGGAATAGAACGCGCCGGTGTCGCTGCGGAGGATGGGGTTAAACTTGTAGGCGTGGGAGAGATGGGTATTGGCAACACCACAACCTCCAGCGCTGTGCTTTCGGTCATAACCGGCGTCTCCGTTGATGAAATTACCGGAAAAGGATGCGGTATAACCGATGAAGGTTATGAAAATAAAAAAAAGGTGATTTCAGATGCAATAAATAACAATGTGCTCAATATTGACGATCCTATCGACGTATTGGCAAAGCTGGGAGGACTGGATATAGCAGCTATGGCGGGCTTATACATTGGCTGCGCCCATAACAGGATTCCTGTTGTAATAGACGGGTACATAAGCATAATTGCCGCGCTTGTCGCGTATAAGCTCGCTCCGCTTTCAAGGGAATATATGTTCGCGTCTCATGCTTCTTATGAAAGAGGTTACGCTGTGGCGGCGAACGCGATGGGCCTGAGCGCGCCGATGAACCTTGGCATGAGGCTGGGCGAGGGCAGCGGGTGCCCGCTGGGCTTTATGCTGATTCAGGCAGCCTGCTGTATTATAAATAATATGGCGACATTTTCGGAAGGAAATATTGCCGATGATTATTTGGAAAACATTAAGGGCGGGGATTGTTTTACTATATAATAGCTGCTTTGGAGCATTACTATGAACATTTATATAACTGGAGGATGTAAAAACGGGAAGTCTACGCTTGCGCTGAATATTGCCAGATCACTGTCGGCTGGCCGCCCAATGTATTATGTGGCAACCATGAACCCGTCCGATGACGAGGACGTGGATAGGATTAGGCGGCATAGGCTGGAACGGGAAGGCCTTGGGTTCGCAACGCTTGAAATATATACCGGCATTCAGCAATGTCTTGACAAAGTGGCGCGCGAAAGCGTGCTGTTAATAGACAGCACTACCGCTTTGCTGGCTAATGAGATGTTTGGTTCAGGGTGTGCGGATAGTTCCGCCCGCATGCGCGTTATAGAGGGCCTTGAGCGCGTACTCGGCGGGGTTGGAGATATAGTAATGGTTTCAGATTACATATATTCAAACGCCGAGCTTTTCAACGTATACACGGATATGTATATTAGTGCGCTGGCCGCTGTAGACAGGCGCATGGCCCATTTATGCGATGCGGTGATTGAGCTGTGTAACGGCTGCGCTACGTTTCATAAAGGCACGATTACATCCTTAACGCAGGAGGGTATGGTGTGAGAAAATTCATAAGCGGTTTGTCAATGGCGCTGACCATGTTTACAGTGATTCCTTTACCATGCAGATGGGATGAGGAAGCAAGGGGCATGCAGCTTGCGCTGCTTCCGGTGGCGGGTATCATAATAGGAGGACTGTGGGCCTTAGGCATATGGATAATAAGCTTGGTCAATATGCCCAGACTGATGGGAGGGGCACTGCTGGTTGCAATACCAAATGTCATGTCAGGATGCATACATCTCGATGGCCTGATGGATACTTCCGACGCCATTTTTTCATGGAGGACGCTTGAAGAACGCAGAAGAATTCTTAAGGATTCCAGGGTTGGCGCTTTTGCGGTCATAACGCTTGTCATTGTACTAATGCTCTATTTTGGCGCGGCATCGTCAGTTGTTTTCTCAAAGCTTTCAGTTGTATCATTATTTACAATACCGATTGCTACAAGGTGCTGCTCGTCATATGCTATATTTATCTGTAAACCATTAGAAGAGGGCGGGTATTTCAATTTGAACAGGAGAGGAATAGCCGGTTACCTGGTTATTCTGGCTGCGTTTTTGGCGTCGGCGGCATGTCTCTCTTGGCTCGTATGCGGTATAAAGGGGCTGATTCCCGTTGGGTGCGCGCTTGCCGGATACGCGGCTGCACTGTTTTACGCAAAGGGCAATTTAAAGGGCATGGGGGGCGACATAGCCGGCTTTTCGTTGACCCTTGGAGAACTGTGCGGCGTTATTTCGCTTGCGCTGATTTGATAATGACATGTAATAGCGATAATTTGGAAGGAAGAAAAATGATCTTAATAATTGGAGGCTCCTATCAGGGAAAACTGAAATATGCAATGAATCGGTATTTACTCAATGATAGCGATATTTTCTATTGTGAAAATAAAAGTAGGATCGACTTTTGTAAGAAGGTAATCTATGGATTGGACAGGCTTGTCTTAAACCAGCTTAAGTCGGGAATAGACCCTGCCGTTTATATTGATGAAAACATTGAGGCAATAAAGGATAAAATCATCATATGCACAGATATTTTTTGCGGCGTTGTCCCCGTCGACGACTTATTTCGTCGTTGGAGGGATGAGACAGGCAGGATAATGATCAGGCTAGCCGGTGAGTCTGAATCGGTTATACGTATCTTCCTAGGCATAGAACAAGTCATAAAATAAACAGAGGCGAAGCTAGCGCCCGCCTCTGTTGGCCATTAACTTAATATTATAAAGGAGACCGACATGAACATATACTTAGTGCGCCACGGAATCACTACTGCCAATCGGGATGAACGCTATGCGGGTACCTGGGAAGTACCCCTTTCCAAAGAGGGCGAAACAGAACTAAAGAGGTTCGCCGAATCTGGCCTTTATCCTCAACCAGAAGGAAAGAGAATAATTACAACAGGAATGCTGCGCACAGAACAAACCCTTAAGGCTATATACGGCGACATCCCCCACGAACGGTTTCCCAGATTGAAGGAGATGGATTTTGGTATATTCGAAAGAAAGACCTATGGCGAACTCTGCGATATACCTGAATATACCGTATGGCTGAGCGACGAATCAGGCGACGTCGTATGTCCTGGCGGCGAAAGCCGCAATGAATTTACCAAGCGTGTTATGGCGCCTTTTAACACAATTTTGTCAGCAGGCGAGGACGCTGTGGTAATATGTCACGGCGGCACCATATCGGCCATAATGTGCAGCTTGTTCCCCAATGAGCGTAATTACCTGTATTGGATTCCAAAATCCGGCAGAGGGTATAAGCTTTTAATTGATGAGGACAAGCGATGCTATACGGAACTATAGCTCCGCGTTTGCAGTCCTTACATTAGCAAAAGGATATACAAAGCAGATATCGGTTTCCAACGGGTTTTAATCAGGCGTGAAGCACACTGATCCCGCTAAAGAGATCACTGCAACCGGAGAGATGGCCGGCGGTGTGGCGCGAAAGATCGGAAGAAAGCATATCGGCATAGATCGCGCAGCCTATGCCAACAGCCGGTATTTTGACTAAGATGCTACTCGATTTCTACAGCGTCGATAGCGTATTCTAAGAGCATATTAATCAGCTTGTTACGGGAGCGGTTGGTCTCGCTGGCTATTTCGTCCAACTTGGCTACCGTTTCCTCTTTAAGTCTAACGGAAATAACTCTGCTGCCGTCTTCACCACGTCTAGCAGTCTTTCTCGTTATCTTTAGAGTACCATTGACCATATGATATCACCTCCGGAATTAGAATATATTGAACCGCAGCATACAAGATATACTATAATTGTCCATCATAGATGTATTGTCTGCTGTCTACATAATATTTATTCATCAAATCGTAAATACAGACGGCAATAGACGTAAAAGTTGAATAAATATTCTTGTATTGTATAATGTAATTTG
>DBFNRV010000145.1:0-29032 GCA_048421225.1 Christensenellales bacterium
TATTTCCAGTTCATTTAATTTTTAATTATTTTGTGCGGCTCATACATATTTAAAACGTATTTTTTACAATATTCCCTGGGAAATACCACAAATTTACATGCGCTAGGATTTCAGTTTAGAATGCTTAAGAATACGCTTACAGACTTAGCGCAAACTATAAAAAACATACTTTTTTGGAGGAGCAATGCTTATCATAAAAAACGGTACAATCCATACAATGGCTGGCAAAACGTATAGGAGGGCTGATGTTTTAATTGATGGCCAACGCATAAAATCGGTTGGCGAAAATATCCCCTCCAATATGTGGTCGGGCCATGATATTAATATAATTGAGGCCGATGGATTACATGTTTACCCAGGATTCATTGACGCACACAGCCACATTGGAATAACCGAAGAAAAAAAAGGAAAGGCCGGCGACGACTGCAATGAGGTCACAAACCCCATAACGCCCTGCCTCAGGGCCATAGACGCCATTAATCCTATGGACAGCGCCTTTCATAACGCAATAGCGGCAGGCATTACCGCCGCAATGGTGGGTCCTGGAAGCGCAAATCCGATAGGCGGACAGTTCGCCCTTATAAAAACCGATGGCAGAAGAATAGATAATATGATAGTTAAGGCGCCTGCCGCTATTAAAATTGCCTTTGGCGAAAATCCAAAAACCAATTATGGTTCAATCGGTACCATACCATCTACACGAATGGCCATAGCGTCGCTTATACGTGAAGAACTCTTCAACGCTAGGCAATATTACAGGGACAAAATAGCCAGCCAGCGTGAGGGGAGTGATTTTCAAGAAAGTTTTTCCATGGAATGCTATATGCCTTTATTTGAAAAAAGCATTCCTTTAAAGGCGCATGTTCATAGAGTGGACGATATATTTACCGCCATAAGGATAGCAAGAGAGTTTGATCTTCCGCTCACGCTAGACCATTGTACTGAAGGACATTTAGTAGCTGATGATATCTTCGAAAGCGGTTATCCTGCGATAGTAGGCCCATCCTTGGCGTCAAGGACTAAAATCGAGGTAAAAAGCTCGGATTTTATGACGGCCGGCGTTTTAAATAAGGCTGGGGTACTTGTAGCGCTGACAACCGACCATCCAGTATCTAGGATCCAGTATCTTCCAATCTGCGCTGGTCTGGCAGCCAAGGAAGGCATGGGCGAAGAAGACGCGCTTATGGCCATCACCATAAACGCGGCCCGCATCTGCGGCGTGGCCGACAGGATGGGAACTATTGAGAGTGGAAAGGATGCCGATATGGTAATATACGATGGGAGTCCTCTGGAAATCTTCTCAAAAGCCGTTTATACTCTTATCAATGGTCAGGTAGTTTACAAAAGCGATGCTTGACCGTTCAAAGTAAAATATATTTTGTTTTTTTGTTGACCATGACGTAACGTCATGGTCTATGCTTTATATGAACGGAGGCGATTAAATGCAATACAATATAGGGGAACTGGCCGAACTGGCCGGCGTGTCGGTTAGGACCCTGCGCCATTATGAGCAAATGGGCCTTTTAACCCCCAAAAGAGGGGAAAACGGGTATAGGGTATATGGTCCATCAGAGGTGGAAAAGCTGCAGCATATATTGTTTTATCGCAGGCTTGGTCTGGGTTTGGAGAGAATTAGGCGCGCAATCGCCGACCCTGACTTTGATCCGGTTTCCGTGCTGACCAGCCATTTGATTGAATTGAACCGCCGGCGCATGGAACTGGACGCCCTCATCGTCAACGTACAAAAATCAATTATGGAAAGGCAGGGTGAGTATATTATGAGTGATGAGGAAAGGTTTGAAGGGCTTAAAAGGAAGCTTGTCGAGGAAAACGAACGCCAGTACGGCTCCGAGGTTCGCGCTCAATACGGTGATGATGTCATGAACCTGGTAAACCAAAAAATCGGCCGGATGTCCGAATCCCAGCTTGAAGAGGTTAAGCGCCTTGAGCAGGATGTGCTGGACGCGCTTTTCACAGCCATGAAATCCGGCGACGCGCGGTCCGAATCGGCAAAGGAATTGGTTCGAATCCACAGAGACTGGTTAAGATGCTACTGGCCTGTATACACGGCCGATATGCATGTAGCGCTGTCAGAGAGCTATGTGGCTGACAAGAGGTTTTCGGACTATTACTCAAAAGCGGGTGAAGGAGCAGCCGAATTTCTCAGGGATGCTATAGTTAACTTTAGCGGCGAGCTCGAGTGAGACGCTCATGTGCTAAAAGCCAGGCCCGCGGTAATGCGGGCTTGGTTTTTAGTTGGAGTCTTTGCTTCAAGCAGATATATATACAATTTTTTCATCGAAATTAATAACGCCCGACCACTCCCCTTGACTGCCATGGTATAATTACGTATATTGGCAATGGAGGTTTACATGCTGGAAATACTTCTAACACTGCTTATCGTAGCCTTTGATCAGTTTTCTAAAGTCGCCGCCGCCCATTGGCTGCCCATGCTTGAAAATTCCTCGCTTCCCATAATTGAAGGGGTTTTCCATTTTACATACGTAGAAAACCGCGGCGCCGCGTTTGGCATATTTCAAAACGCCAGATGGGTGTTCATAATCATTACAGTTCTTGCCTGTGTTGGTATAATACTTCTGTTAATTTCTTCCCATAAAAAAAAGGCCTACCCAATGCCCATGCTTCTTAAAATTGCATTGGTATTCATACTTGCCGGGGCAATAGGCAATTTTATTGACAGAGTGTTTCTAGGATATGTTCGGGATATGCTTGACTTTACCCTCATCAGATTTGCCGTGTTCAATGTGGCGGACAGCACGATATGTGTAGGCGCCGTTCTTGCGGTAATATCTCTGTTTATTACTAAGGCGGGACGAAGCTATCTTGACCATATGGACAGCAAGCTGTTTAAGCGTAAGGATGACAACAGTCCAAGGGCCTCTGTGCCCGTATCAAAACAGGACAGCGCAAATGGTTCGGATTCCGGATCTCAGGGCGGCGATGGACAATCCTGAACAGGTGGAGTATATGGAGCCAGTAGAGGTGCTCGCCGATATTTCGGGCGAACGCCTGGATATGTTTTTATCACGCGTAACCGGCGAAACAAGATCTCTTATGAAAAAGCGCCTGGATGCCGGAGATGTACTGCTAAATTCAAAACCCGCCAAAGCCAACTCAAGGCTGAAGGCAGGCGACCGCATTGAGCTGTTTATTCAGCCCCCCCGCACAACTCAGCTTTGTCCTGAAGACATACCGCTTGATATCGTTTATGAGGATTCGGACATAGCGGTGATAGATAAACCAAAGGGTATGGTAGTTCATCCGGCCCCGGGCAATCCCTGCGGAACACTTGTAAACGCTATAATGTTTCATATCAAGGATCTTTCGGGCATTGGCGGCGAACTTCGCCCGGGGATTGTACACCGCATTGACAAGATGACCTCCGGACTGATAGTAATAGCCAAAAACGATTTTTCGCATAACGCCCTTTCAAGACAGATTAAGGAGCATACCGCAAAGAGAACATATATTGCAATAGTCGAGGGTAATTTAAAGGAAGATGAAGGTATCGTTAACGCCCGGATAGGCAGGCACCATACCAACAGAAAAAAAATGGCTGTGGTTAGCGATGGCAGGGAGGCGGTAACCCATTGGTCGGTGCTGAGGCGCTTTGGTGATTTCACACTTATTCGGGTGCAGCTGGAAACAGGGCGGACACATCAAATAAGGGTGCATATGTCATATATAAAGCATCCTGTTGCCGGTGATATAGTATATGGTCCTGAAAAACCCAAGCTGGGACTCGACGGTCAGGCCCTCCATGCGGTGGAGCTTGAGCTAATCCATCCAAGGACGGGTGAAACAATGCGATTTTTTTCTCCCCTACCAAAATATTTTTTGTCAGCCCTAGCCCGGATAGGGTGCCGCGGCTTTGAATGGCCAAGGAATTAAGTTGAGGTTTTTAGTATTATGGGCTTGTCAACCCGTTCCATATATTGTATTATGATTATATAGTTTTATACCATATGCGTCCGCATATGGAATTTTGTGCAAATGGATGGTGTTATATGGAAAAAAATAAAACTACGGTATACTTGGGCGGAACAGAGTTTAAGCTCAAGATATCTGAAAGCGAAGAGTATATTCAGGGGCTTGCGGCATATGTGAACTCCCAGATCGCCAATGTACAGAATCAATTTCCAGGGTTGGGCGAAAATCGCGGACTTTTGCTGTCCATGCTTAACATGGCCGATGAATATTTCCGGCTCAAGGAAAAATATGACGCGCTTGATACCCGTATTTCAGCGCTTAGGGATATGCCCAGGTCCAGCGTGCCTATAACGATGTCTCCGTCAAAGAGGCCGTTTGAAAATAAAACGCCAGCCCCCGTAGGCGTAGATTCATAAGCGGCATAGAATTAACCTAGCTGTCCGAAAGCGCTTTTTCAAGCGTTTTCGGACTTTTGTAGTTCTTTTAGGGCATTACCTCTTTCTATATTGACGGCCCGCTATAAAATTATAAATCGAAGTATATTTATAATTAAGCTGAAATCTTATCACTTACAAGGACTTGCAATCCTAAATCAGCTTTATTTCACATATGCTCTACGGGGTGATGTTTGTGAGTGCTTTGTGGGGCGGCATGCTTGTGATTGGCATTTTGGTGGGTATATTGACCGGTCGTGGCGAAGCGCTGCTCGACGCGATGATTGCGGGAGCGGCGGACGCCGTTACCCTTGCTATTTCCCTTGGCGGCGCTTATATGTTCTTCATGGGTATCATGGGAGTAGCAAGGGAATGCGGCCTTATAGATTCCCTCGCAAAACTGGTGCGTCCGCTCATGAGACGCCTGTTTCCAAACGCCGGAACAGCGATAGCGCCTATTACGCTTAACCTTGCCGCTAATTTCTTCGGTCTTGGAAACGCGGCGACCCCATTTGGCCTTGAAGCTATGAAGGAGCTCCAGAAGTCCAACAAGGAACCGGCCCGAGCAACTGACGATATGTGTATGTTTATAGCGCTTAACGCGTCCGCGATAGAGCTTCTCCCCACATCCGTACTCGCGCTAAGGGCCGCCGCCGGCTCTGCGGACGCCTATTCGGTGATTTGGCCCACCTTCGCATCCTCGGTTGTGGGGTTCGTGGCCGCAGTCCTTCTGTGTTTGGCGTTTAGAAGGAGGAAATCACGCAAGTGAGCGCAATGTTTCTGCCTATATGCATAATGCTGCTTATAATGTGGTCCTTTCGCAAGCGGTGCAACGTTTACGAGGCGTTTGTCACAGGGGCCAAGGATGCCCTTCCCACCCTGGTACAGATACTGCCCTACATGGCGGCTATGCTTATAGCCATAAACGTTTTTCGCGCATCCGGCGCCATGGACCTCTTAATGGGCCTGCTATCCCCAGTCTTCGAATCGGTCGGCCTGCCCGCCGAACTTGTCCCCCTGGTCACGCTCCGTCCGTTCTCTGGAAGCGCCGCTCTGGCCCTGCTTCAGGACGTATTTACCAATCATGGTGTGGACACCTTCATCGGGCTTTCAGCCTCCGTGCTCGTGGGCTCAACCGAAACGATCTTCTATACAGTAGCGCTGTATTTTGGCTCGATCAAAGTGCTAAAGCCCCGTTACAGCGTTGTCGTCGCCCTGATAAGCGGCGTTGTGGGCATTGCGGCCGCGATGATGCTTGCCTACTGGCTTTGGGGGTGAGGACTAACTTACAATTTTGCCTTAAGCCAGTCTTCAAAATTTCCTTTGGACATCTGCAACTCTAGATACGCCCTGTAAACGATGGTCTTTAAAGCGTTCGTCCGCTCATGACCGTATCTTAATCGTTGTATACATATCCCATACGCTTTAATTCCATAACCCCGCGCCTTTTTTATTACTCCTGCTCTAGACGAACAAGCATCTTTACAAGTTCAAGGTTGTTTCTAACAACCTTGGTTTTTGGATGCTCCTCACCAAGGTCTTGCTCACAGATTGCCAGCGCTTTTGAATAGTACTCCAGCGCCTTATCGCACTGACCCTGAGCTTCATAAACGCCCGCCATGTTATTGTAGACGGTCGCTACATCCGGATGGTTAGCCTGCCTTCTTATCTTCAACGCCCTTTCATAATAATCCAGTGCCGTGTTGTAATCCTCCTTAGCTTGATAAACACCCGCCATGTTATTGTAGATTGTCGCTATAGACGGGTGCCCCCCACCCAGCACCCGCTCTTTTATCCTAAAAGCCATTTGATAATATTCTAGAGCCTTGTCGTACTGACCCTGCGCCTCATAAACGCCCGCCATGTTACTGTAGGTGGTCGCTACATCCGGATGCTCATTACCTAGCATCTGTTTGCAGATCTTAAGGGCTTTTTGATAATACCCCAGTGCCGTGTCGTAAGCCTGACGGTCGTAATAGACGGCCGCCATATTATTGTAGGTGGTTGCTGTATCCGGATGGTTCATGCCCAATACCCGCTCATAAATCTCCAGGGCTATTTTATAATACTCCAGCGCCTTCTCATACATCCCCCTAGCATGATAAACGGTAGCGACGTTATTGTAGGCGGTTGCTGTATCCGGATGGCATATTCCGAGTACGATCTTGCAATTTTTTAAAGCTTTTATATAATAGTCTAGCGCATCATCATATTTTCTTAGACAACGATAAACGCCCGCCATGTTATTGTAGGTTGTCGCCGTATCCGGATGATCCCCGCCCAGCAACCGCTCTCTTATTTCCAGCGCCCTCTTATAATACTCCATAGCCTTGGCATAATCCCCTTGCGCTTTATAAACGCCCGCCATGTTATTGTAGGTTGTCGCTGTATCCGGATGCTCTTTGCCCAGTTTCCGCTCTTTTATTCTTAACGCCCTTTCATAATATTCTAGAGCCTTGTCGTACCGCCCCTGTTCTTCATAAATGCCTGCCATATTATTGTAGGTCGTCGCGGTATCCGAATGCTCCCTGCCAAGCGACCGCTCTCTTATCACCAGTGCCATTTCATAATATTCTAAAGCCTTGTCATAATTCCCCCGCGCCTTATAAACGCCCGCCATGTTATTGTAGGTTGTCGCCGTATCCGGATGATCCCCGCCCAGCAACCGCTCTCTTATTTCCAGCGCCCTTTTATAATACTCCATAGCCTTGGCATAATCCCCTTGCGCTTTATAGACACCCGCCATGTTATTGTAGGTTGTCGCTGTATCCGGATGATCCTCGCCTAGCTCCCGCTCTCTTATCACCATCTCCCTTTTATAATATTCCAGAGCCTTGTCGTAATCAGCTTTAAGTTCATAAGCCCTTGCTTTTAAAGCGAATGACACCGCTAACTCTTTATTGTATTCCCCCCAGGTCTTTTCACATAGCTGAATTGCCTTATTTATATATTTTAAGGCTTCATCCGGCTTATGGTCGTCTAAGTAATTCATAGAGATGATATTATACGCATCGCGGAGTTGGAATTCTACAGAGTAACGCATACGCCCCTTAAAGGCCAAAAACGCTTTTTTTGCGATCCTTTTTATATGTTTTAATATATTAGCCACTATACTCCTCCCCGCGCGCAGCCCTAATCTCCTCACGCTCATTTACGACGCTTTTTGCCATATTTTCCATATCTTGCCTCGACAGCTCACTTAAATCAGTCTGACGAGGCTTACTATTCAACATATACCTAAATCTGAATACATTCTGAAATGTATCATAGTAATTACGCTCCTGAACGGTAAATTCACCATACGACTTGGAAAGGAAAAAGCACTCTTCCGGAGGTAGTATAAAGTTATCTAGACCGTCTTCTTTAATACAAAATTTTAGAATATAATCCGAGTGATCTTCCCAGGATAATATAGTTTTTTTTAAACGCCTCTTTAGGTTCCTGTAACTAAGCGCCTGCATATCCTCTGTCTTGATAGTTTTACACGCAATTTTAAGGGCTTTCAAAAATTTGCTCTTTATTATGTTCTCCTCTTTTAAAAATCTCGCCAAAATAAGAGACGCTATAACAGACGAACCAATACCGACAAATAATGGAATGAGCGTGTTTTCCAATACCCATAGTATATTTATGCTAGCTTCAGCGTTGTATAACAATATAATCCTCCAAAGATCAGTGGCGGCTAATTTACGTTTATAATATCACTTGTCAGATCTGCTTGCAACACATTAATGTATTCCATGTTCAAAAATCCTACTTAAAAAGGCCAAACTGTGCTATACTTTAAGGTAATAGAGATAAACAGGAGGACTGCATGGAATACTCACACGAGGTAATGGAAATGCACTGCGTTGCAAAGGGAGCAATGCATGATCCGGCGCCCATCCCCGAGGAAGGGCAATGGGTAAAGGCTAAGGAGATCTGCGACATTAGCGGTCTTACACACGGCGTGGGCTGGTGCGCTCCACAGCAGGGCGCGTGCAAATTAACGCTTAATGTGAAAAAGGGCATTATTGAAGAAGCGCTGATAGAGACCATCGGGTGTTCGGGAATGACCCATTCCGCGGCAATGGCAAGCGAAATTTTGCCTGGGAAAACCATTCTTGAGGCGCTGAATACCGATCTTGTGTGCGATGCGATAAACACCGCCATGCGCGAGCTGTTCTTACAAATCGTCTACGGCCGCACCCAAAGCGCGTTTTCGGAAGGCGGGCTGCCCATAGGCGCTGGGCTTGAGGATTTGGGCAAGGGGCTGAGATCACAGGTGGGAACCATGTTCAGCACCCGCGCAAAAGGTGCGCGCTATCTGGATATGGCAGAGGGCTACGTGCTGGAAATCGGGCTTGACGGCAATAACGAAATAATAGGTTATAAATTTATAAGCCTGGGCAAGATGATGGAGGCAATTAAGAAGGGCATAAGCCCCGACGATGCGTTTAAAAAGAATGTCGGCATTTATGGCCGCTTCTCCGAAGCGGTAAAAGTGATCGACCCAAGGCAGATGTGAGGAGGGCGCGGCATATGGCTACATTTGAAGGATATGAAAGACGAATAGAAAAGATAAACTCCGTGCTGCCCGAATATGGATTCGACGGTATCGACGACGCAAAAGTCATCTGCGATGAAGCTGGGGTGGACGTGCGCTCCATAGTTCAGGGTATACAGCCAATAGCTTTTGAAAATGCCGTTTGGGCATACACGCTCGGTTCGGCAATAGCAATAAAGAATAGAGTAAGATCAGCTTCGGAAGCGGCGGAGGCCATAGGGCTTGGTCTGCAGGCGTTTTGCATCCCAGGTTCGGTTGCCGATCAGCGCAAGGTTGGCGTTGGGCACGGCAACCTTGCGGCAATGCTGCTTCGTGAGGAAACGCGCTGTTTTGCGTTTCTCGCGGGCCATGAGAGCTTTGCGGCTGCTGAAGGCGCCATAGGAATAGCTAAAACCGCCAATAAGGTAAGAACCATACCGCTTAGGGTAATTTTAAACGGCCTTGGCAAGGATGCAGCTTATATCATTTCCCGTGTCAACGGCTTTACTTTTGTGGAAACCGACTATAACGAGTTTAAAGCGGAGCTGAACATAGTCTATGAGCGCGCGTTTTCAACAGGCGAACGGGCAAACGTACGCTGTTACGGCGCCGACGACGTCAGCGAAGGAGTGGCGATAATGCGCCATGAGGGCGTTGACGTATCCATTACCGGCAATTCAACGAATCCTACCCGCTTTCAGCACCCGGTTGCGGGTACATATAAAAAATGGTGCGTTGAAAATGGCAAAAGCTATTTCTCCGTGGCGTCGGGCGGCGGCACAGGACGCACGCTGCACCCGGACAATATGGCCGCTGGACCGGCTTCATACGGCATGACCGACACCATGGGCCGGATGCATTCCGACGCGCAGTTTGCCGGTTCATCCTCGGTACCCGCCCATGTGGAAATGATGGGCCTGATCGGCATGGGCAACAACCCCATGGTCGGCGCGACGGTTGCGTGCGCGGTCGCGGTTTCCGAGGTGTTGAAGTAAGCTGCAAAAAAATAATTAACAATATTACGGGGATTACGTTTTACGTAAATCCCCCGTATCCATTCTATACAGAAAACTACATAGCATGATAAATTGAATATTGACACTTGTTGAGTATATGTGTATATTAAAATTGTAACATTCATTGTGTATCCATGGACGTTTTATAAAAATTAATTCTACGGAAGTAATACTATGAAGGATGTAGTTAAAAGATTGAGCGTATTTATTGTTGCCGCGTTGATGCTCATTACCTGTATTCCTTTACACTCCCTGGCTTCAAGCGGCGTATCAGAATTGATAATTGTAGACGGTACAATCAGGGGGCAAAAAGGTGTAAAAAGCAATGAGGGCATGGACGTTCTTCAGGAAGCTATTGATAAGAACGCGGATATCCTTATAATGACAATATCTCAGGCTGAAAGCGCGGCAAGCGCTACAAAGGAATTTATCGGTGAAACCAACCTTGTATACTTCAAAGGGATGAGCGATGTAGAGGTGAGCAATACTTGCGGCATTGTAAAGTTATGATTATACCAATGTCGGTCGGGGCGCCATTGGCATAAAAAACGATGTTGCCTTCTTTAATTTTTTTGGCGGTTCCGTTTTAGGTGGAATAGACTGTAACTTTACATTTTCATTATAATCAACAACAAATGAGTTAGACCTCGCATATGGAGGATTGCATGAAACGAATCAGGTTCGCATTTATACTATTGGCACTTATATTCTCTCTTTCAGCCTGCCATGTACAAAGCTCGCTTGAATACCCCCAATCACAGCCATATGTCATGAATTCGTATGAGATAACCGTTGCCCGCGACGATAATTCTTCGCCGGCCAGGCTGTTTGAAAGGGCGCAAAGTGAAAACGCCAAAGCGGTTATTTTAAACCAAACCCAGGCAAAAGATGGGGACAAAAATGATTTTGACGAATACTTAAACGATGATACTTTGATATTCTTTACTAAAATGACGGACAGGGAAATAGCTGAGCTGTATAAAATACCCTTTGATTTCGGCGGAGCCGCACAGGACAGCGATATAAGGCTAGGTACAGCGCTCACAATGCTTGACGGCCGTTATCATTTCATCGACTCTACGGTAGTATTTGAGCAAAGCGGCGCCGGCTCTGTGGAAACGCCAGATCAGGATATGGTGAATCAGGCGCTTAATGAGACAATAGATATTGAGCAGGCGGTCAAGCATCTTCATATGGCTTGTGCCGGAAGCCGCGGCGAGTACGCTTACCCGCAGTTCAGCCATTACGTTTATACAAAAGCTAGCCATGTTATTGACAAAAATGGCAGTCTGATTGCCGTGCAAGGGTATTCATTATATATATACAATTATCCGGTTACCAATATAAATGAAAGGATGGCCCACGACTACGAGGCCATGGGATGCGCGTTCTATTATCCCATCGGCAGGGTAAAGTGCGGTCAAATGACGGTGGGAATTAGGAACGTAGGAAAGCTTGAAGCTTCCTATGAGACGGACGCATCGCAGATTAGCGGAGTGGATCACCGACAAATGATTGGATTTAGTCATACGCCTTATACGAATTATTGGCAGTTTCCAATGAATCCATGTAAAGTTATTAATAAGCGTGGGGTATATAGAGCCGATTTAGGTTATGTCTCCGAACAGGGCCGCGATATGATGGGCAGCGAATGGGAAGTAAAATATAAAAACCCCAAGCTTGGTGAACACCAGCTCTTTATGCCAGGCATAGAGATAGCGTCGGATCTGCCCGAAAGTACGGGTAAGGTGCGTATGGACGTAGCGGCGCCGGTTTCTTGCAACATATTTGGAACTCCAACTAGCTGGAGCTTGGTTACGGGCACATACGACAATATAGATCTGACAGTGACCCAATAGCATTTTAGTTATAATGCACCGGCTGGCAAATTCCACTCCCGTATGGCGGAGTTTATCAGCCGGTTATAATAAGGTCAAGATAGAAGTGGCAAAACCGTTCAATTCATTACATTCAAAGCCCGCCTGAATAGTTCCGGCACTCCTTAACCAACAGCCCATGCATCTGGAAAAGCTTAACGCTTTATGGTAAAATTATTATAGTTAATAATTAGTGTGAATCTTAAGCGCTAATTTTTGAGGTAAAAATGAACAAATGGATCAGGCCAAACTTCAAACGGAAGACGCCCAAAGAGCTTGTGGAACCCTGGGGCCGCGACTCAGCCGTTGAGTACTTTTTAGAGCATCCACACGCGCTAAGGTTGCTGAGGGCGATCAGCGTGTCCGCGCTCCTGCTTCCCATGGTTGTCTATGGTGCGCTTGCCTGTTTTGTGTTTAATATTGAGGGTAAGGGGTGGCAGGCGCTTGTGGGCATTTTGGGTTCTATTTCGCTGGGCGTTGGGCTTTTCAATATATCCGCCGCCTGGATGGACCAGTATTTGGGTCATAGGCTTACAATAATCTGCTTTGTTATTGGAGCCTTGATGGTAACGGCCAGCTGCCTGCTTATATGTTGATTTAACCTCCGCAACGCCTGGGAATAGTTAATTTAACAGACATTATGATTATATATCAATATTCATATGCTAAGTAAGATTAGAATTTAATTTCACTTAATTAATGAAAGGGAACGTTATGGATAATAGAATAAAACCGAATTTTAGAAGAAAAATGCCTAAAAACGCTACTAAGTTCTTCCGTTCTGACTCAGATGACAAATTTAAATCTGATCACCCATCAGCATACAGGGTATTGAAGGTTGCAGGAGCCGCGGCTATTCTATTGCCGCTTATAATATACGCCATATTGACGGCTGTTTTCTTTAAACAGCAAAATGGCTGGATATTACTCGGATTGGCGGGAAGCATGGCAATAGGAGTGGGATTGTTCAACATAGTAGCCGCTTGGATAGACCAGTATTTGGGTCATACGCTGACAATACTTAGTTTGGGGATTGGAGCGGCATTCGTGATAATAAGCTGTTTTCTTTTAGGCTGAAGATTTAAGCTTAAATTTACTAAAATAAGCATCGCCCGATTACAGACGTTTTCCAACCTGAAATAGAGTAAATTATGTCATGACTGAATCTTAGCATGTCCATGATTGCTCCCTCAGTATTTTTTTAAAATACCTGTTGACATATAAAAACAACGGTGGTAATCTTAAAACATCAGGTTAGCTTTGGCTAACTTATATATTTGTACGTATGTTAGTCTAAGCTAACAAATAAAAAGAGGTGATTTCATGATGCCGTTATCAATAGCAAAAACCGGTGAAACCAACTTTATCAAAAAGATCACCGGAAAGGACGAGGTCCGTCAACATCTGGCAGAAATGGGTTTTGTCGTAGGGGGCGAAATCACCGTGGTTGCTAAGATTTCCGGAAACCTGATACTAAAAATTAAGGGTACCCGCGTTGCTCTTAATCGGGAGATGGCAAACCGTATTATGATCTAATAATGAGGAGGACGTTGATATGAAAACATTGCGCGACGCAAAGGTCGGCTCAACGGTGCGCGTGCTGAAGCTGCATGGGGAAGGCGCGGTTAAACGGCGAATTATGGATATGGGTATCACCAAGGGCGTAGAGGTTTATGTACGAAAGGTAGCCCCTCTGGGCGATCCCATCGAGGTCAACATCAGGGGCTATGAGTTGTCCGTGAGAAAGGCCGACTGTGATATGATCGAAATTAAATAGGACTACCGCGCTGTGAGCGCACTTTTTTAGGATAATAGGTTAGTCTTAATTAACTTATTAAAATTCGGAAACGGAGGTATTATAAAATGGCAATTAAGATTGCGCTGGCGGGCAATCCAAACTGCGGTAAAACCACAATGTTTAATGACCTGACCGGCAGCAACCAATATGTTGGAAATTGGCCCGGAGTAACGGTTGGAAAAAAAGAGGGCCGGCTTAAGGGAAACAGGGACGTAATAATTCAGGATCTGCCCGGCACATACTCGCTTTCGCCCTATACGCTGGAAGAGGTGGTATCTAGGAATTATTTGATTAATGAAAAGCCGGATGCGATTTTGAACATAGTGGATGGTACAAACCTGGAGCGAAACCTGTATCTTACAACCCAGCTTATGGAAATAGGGCTTCCGATGGTAATTGCCCTTAACATGATCGATGTAGTGCGAAAGAATGGCGATCAGATAGACGTTAAGAAGCTGTCCGAGGCCCTGGGCTGCCCCATAGTAGAAACATCCGCGTTAAAGGGAGAAGGCTCTAAGGCTGCCGCTGAACACGCTGCGCATATAGCCATAAACGGTAAGGTTCAGGAGCACCCGCATGTGTTCGGAGGTACGGTTGAACACGCCTTGGCCCACATTGAAGAATCCATCGAAGGAAAGGTGGCTCCAGAGCATCTGCGCTGGTATGCTGTAAAGCTGTTTGAACGGGACGACAAGGTATTGGCCCAGCTTGGCCTTGATAAGGGTTTAATGGACCACATTGAAAAGCATATTAGGGAATGCGAAAATGAGCTGGACGACGATGCGGAAAGCATTATAACAAACGAACGCTACGCATATATCAGCAAGCTGATGACAATATGCATCAAAAAGAAGCGGCAGAGGGGCAGCCTTACTATCTCGGACAAGATAGACAGGATTGTCACCAACCGCTGGCTTGCCCTGCCCATATTTGTGGCCGTAATGTTCATTGTGTACTTTGTATCCGTTACCACCGTAGGCGATATTGTAACCAACTTTACTAACGACACGCTATTCGCGGAATGGATTTGCGAACCGCTTGCCGACTGGCTTGCGGCGATTGGTACCGCCGACTGGCTTACAGGGCTTGTTGTTGACGGAATAGTCGGGGGCGTAGGCGCGGTGCTGGGTTTTGTGCCGCAGATGCTGATTCTCTTCCTGTTCCTGGCCGTTTTGGAGGATATAGGCTATATGGCCCGCGTTGCATTCATTATGGACCGTATATTCCGCAAATTCGGCCTTTCCGGCAAATCGTTTATCCCAATGCTCATAAGCTCCGGATGCGGCGTGCCAGGAATTATGGCCTCCAGAACAATAGAAAATGACCGTGATCGTAAAATGACCATAATGACCACTACCTTCATCCCCTGCGGCGCTAAGATGCCTATCGTAGGTTTGATTGCGGGCGCATTGTTCGGCGGCGCCTGGTGGGTAGCCCCCACGGCATATTTTATAGGAGTGGCGGCTGTAATCGTGTCGGGAATTATACTTAAAAAAACAAAGATGTTTGCGGGCGATCCCGCTCCTTTCGTAATGGAGCTGCCTGCATACCATGCGCCAACCATTGTAAATGTGCTTAGAAGCATGTGGGAGCGCGGCTGGAGCTTTATAAAACGCGCGGGAACCGTAATCCTCGCCGCCAGCATTTTGATCTGGTTCCTTAAATCCTTCGGCGTAGTGGACGGGACGTTCCAAATGGTTGATGATATGAACCTTTCCATTTTGGCAGTGCTTGGCAACCTTATAGCTCCGATATTCTCCCCTTTGGGTTTTGGCACATGGCAGTCAAGCGTAGCCACGGTAATGGGTTTGGTTGCAAAGGAAGAGGTCGTTGGCGTATTCGGCGTGCTGTACGGCGTAGCTGGCGATGCGCTTGAGATGGTGGAAATCGGAGCTTTTGAAGGGCTTTCCGCCATTGCCTCCCACTTTACAACCCTGTCTGCTTTCTCGTTCCTGATCTTCAATCTGCTATGCGCGCCGTGCTTTGCCGCCATGGGAGCGATAAAGCGGGAAATGAACTCGGCCAAGTGGACCTGGTTCGCGATTGGATATCAATGTGTATTTGCCTATGTGATATCGCTGATAGTATATCAGGTGGGCGCCCTGTGCATGGGCGGTGCGTTCGGCGTTTGGTCGGCTATTGCGCTGATATTGGCGGCCGTACTCATATATCTAATGTTCCGTCCATACCGTGAATCGCAGACGCTGGACTCAAAGGGGGTAAAGCTATCCGCATAGTTATCATTAGAACATATGCTTTTATTGAAAGGGGCTAAGCAAAATGCTGGCATTTTTTCAGGAAAACCTGGCAACGATTCTTGTCGGCGTCGCCGTACTTTCTATCCTGGTTCTGGTGTTTTTGTACATGTATCGGCAAAGAAAAAAGGTACGCCGCTTTGGGGGATGCGGAGGCAGCTGCTGCGGCTGTCCCCATTCCAGCAGCTGCCACAGCAGATAAATAGGTGCAAGGGGGATGGTCTCCCCTCCCCCTTATATATGTCGCTTTGAGTTTATATAAAAGGGTATTGAAGCTTTTAACGTTACTGTCGGCTTAAGGTAAATCCGAAATGTCGGTAAACTCCTATCGCTAACTAATAAGTCGAATGGCTTGGGGCGACCTTATATGCAAACGCGATATACGCCGAAAGAGCGAAACAAAATTCCGGCCATTTAACAAGGGGGTAGTATGGGTGGCAACGGGTATAATCATTGCGGTAATCTTGGTTATATGCATTTTTGGCATAAAAAGCTATTTTAAACGACTAGCTAGCGGCTGCTGTGGCGCAGGTGGGGACGTACCTATAAAGAAGGTAAAGGTTGCCGACAATAACAAGCTGCATTATGACCGCTGTGTGCTTCTTGAAGTTGATGGCATGGTATGCGCTAACTGCGCGCGCAGAACTGAAAATGCTCTTAACAGCCTAGATGGCGTATGGGCCACAGTCAATTTAGAGGGAAAAAAGGTCATGGTCCGTTTGAAACGCGACTATCCTTATGATGAGCTTATAAGGGCCGTCCAAGGCGCGGGCTATACGGTAATGTCAATTAAGGATTATTCGACGCCGCTATAGAAAAAGCTCTTAGCCTTAATTAACCTTAAAATTGTTTCAGTGGCTTTACTTTAACATAGTGTAACGCTGTAAAAGCCTTGTATTTATTATGAGGTATATTAATCGGCCGACCCGCGATTCAAGAGGCGTTCGTATATAAAGACCGGAGGAAACATATGCGTGTGGTAATTATTGGCGGAAATGAATGCATGAACTGTTTATATAAGGATATATGCTCCAGCTACGGGTGCAAAGCCAAGGTGTTTACCAAGATGCGCGACGGAATGAAAAACCAGATTGGCAATCCGGATTTAATAATCCTGTTTACCAATACCGTATCGCATAAAATGGTGCAATTCGCGCTTTCTGAGGCTAAGCGTTACAACACGCCTGTAGCCCGCTGTCACAGCAGCAGCGCTTCGGCACTGCGCGGAATACTGAATAATCATCTTCAGGAGGCCGCTAATGCTTAGCAGTCGAGACTAATTCTTCATATGCTGATTCTTGTGTCCCTAGGTAACCATAAGATTAGTCATTTCATTATAAATAATGCCTTCCCGTCAAGGTGAAATGTGTTTCTCTATACTGCATAAGTTCTTTATGTATGGCTTTGGTTTAAAGCAATAATTATTCCGTCATGTACAGAACGTTGAAACAATGATTGTCCATTTACAGTGCTATAGCAATAGATTTCATAAAATTTATCAAGCTGAAGTATGCTGGTATACCCTGCCCGTTTAAAACAAAAGGTTTTTCTCCATTCTGTGGCTACATATTCGTAGGTATAGGCATTACTAAAACACAGCTGTTACTTCGCCTATGCGCCGCTACTTATACTTTGCTATCCACTGTTGCTTTGATTTTTGATAAAACCGGTGGTTTAAACGAAAAGTAAGGCCGTCATATTTCTGGCCTCTAACCATTCTTAAATCCGGTTTTCTGTAGAATTCTTCAAATCCAAGCTTTTTCGCCAAGCCTATCATTCGCTCATTACCTGACCAGGTCTGAGTGTATATATCTGTTTCGCCGCCGCTAATCAGATAGTCAATGAATAAACACATTGCATTATATGCATAACCCTTCCCTCGCGCGCCTCTTTGTGGTATGTCAATTCCTATTGCGCATCTATCTCCAACTGAAGAAAAATTGCAATCGTCATCAATCCGGTAGGAACCGCACCACCCGATATATTCATCATTATTTTCGCCCTTAATACAGATTTGAAATGCTGTCCGCTTTTCATCATCAGCCATTGAAACATACTTTTGTACCCATGTATGCATCTTTGCTATATAATCATTAAGCTCCCGCTTCTTTTGCTCATCGAATAAATTTTCATATTCCCAGGGCGCGTCCCAAAGCTGCCACTCCGTTTCAGCAGTTTCCCAATAAATTCGTTTTTCAATATCGCTTTCCATAAAGTCACGTAAAATAACTCTTTCATCGCCAATCTGTATCACAATCAATTCTCCTGCAAAATACTTGTATCAATAAGCCGATTATACTGCAACTTATGACATTAGTCCACATTATCTTATATGTTTTACACTGGGGCGGAGATATAGTGCCGTCGGTTCCGGTCAAAACGCTTGCGCCGGCTCCGCCGATAGGCTAAAATGATCTAAGCGCATAATCCTCATTATAGGACATCCGGATACTATGCAAACTATTTTTACAGGCCATACTGGTGTGAAACTAAACAAACGGAGGAAATCATGAAGGTTCAGGAAAGCGCGGAAAACTATCTGGAGGCCATATTGATGCTCACTCAACAACGCGGCCAGGTTAGGTCGGTTGACATTGCTGGCCATATGGGGTTTTCAAAGCCCAGCGTCAGCGTAGCCATGAAACGGCTGAGGGAGGAAGGCTACATAAGCGTGGACGGCGACGGATACCTCTCCCTGTTGGAGCCCGGCAGGCAAATAGCTGAAAAAATATACGAGAGACATTGCATAATCGCTCAAATATTGATGTCCCTCGGGGTTGATGAGGAAACCGCTTTTTCCGATTCATGCAAGATTGAGCACGTCATCAGCGAAAAGAGCTTTTCTATGATGAAAGCCCATTTTGATTTGAGCAGATAATCGGGATCCCAAAATTAAGCCTATATAGGACTGACGCTGTTATATGTTCCCCCATATATCTATAATCCTTTGCCCCCAGGTTCTTCAGCCTTAATTTATTATGCTACATAGCACCACTGGCGAAGACATGCGCTCATTCTATCTTTCCATCGGACATTTTAAGCACCACATCGGCTTCGTTTGCAATCTCCATGTCGTGGGTGACAACTATTACGCAATAATCCCCCTCATGGGCAAGGCGCTTTAGTATGCTTATTATATTTCTTCCATTCTCGGTATCAAGGTTTCCGGTTGGCTCGTCGGCGAGTATAACGTCGGCATGGGACGCGAGCGCCCTGGCTATCGCAACACGCTGCTGCTCCCCGCCGGACAGCATTGAAGGATACCGCTTGAAGTGTTCCTCGCTTAGTCCGACCTCTTTGATCTTTTCTGCTGCTATGGCCATAGCCTCCTGGTCCGTCGCCTTTTTAAGCTGGAGAGGGTACATTACGTTTTCAATGGCAGTTAACAGAGGGAAAAGATTATACCCCTGATATATAACGGCAACATTGTCGCGACGGTACTTATCCCTGTCAATGTCGGAAGTCTTTTTTCCCTCATAGCTGACATCTCCCCCTGTTGGAAGATCAAGCCCGGCAAGCACCGACAAAAGGGTGGTCTTTCCGCTGCCCGACTTGCCAACTATTGCATATAGCGTGCCATGCTCAAACCCATAGTTAACCCCATTCACGGCATATACGGTCTGATATTTATTCCTATAGGCATATGTTACATTGTTTAAGGAAAGCTTCATGTCAATTCTCCTCCTGTATATACATAATTTTTTGTACTCGTATGGGAGTCCTTTTTAGCATATCTGCTAGAAGAGGGGGCCATCATATTAAAGTATGCTTTTATACAGCTTCAAATACTATGTATTAAAAAGGCAATGATTTTGGCTGTATTTCATTTTCCAGTCCTCCTAGTCAGTTATGGTGCATGCCGGTTTTTGATATTATAAAAACAATAATATGGTTTAATATTATGCCAGATCGATTGATCAGCTAATCTGAAATTATATTATAATAATATCATTTTATTATAAATGACGCAATGGGTTTTATTGTCGAATGCAATGCAGGATCACTTAATATACAATGACGCCTGATCATCTTTATTTCAATTCGGCCAATGGTAGTGTATAATAACAACTATTAACAAAGGAGGAGGCCTTGGTGTGAATAATGCGCAGTCACTTTTGTTTGCAGACGTACCTTCAACGGCCGTGGCGTTTACGCTGTTCGGCCATGATGTGAGATGGTATGGTATATTAATGGCTCTTGGCGTGATCATAGCGGTTATACTTGCGTTTCATGAGGTTAAGCGCAAGAAAATGAATCCGGACACGCCGTTTGACCTTTGCTTATTCGTCATACCCCTTGGGCTAATCGGCGCCCGTCTTTATTATGTGCTATTCAATTTGGATATCTATCTTGCAGATCCTATATCAATACTTTACCTCTGGGAGGGAGGGCTGGCCATCTACGGAGCTGTTATAGGCGGCCTCGTCGGCCTTCTTATATATTCCAGAGTAAAAAAAGTGCGGTTTCTGAAAGTCGCCGATATCGTTGCTCCCGGGCTTGTCCTTGCCCAGGCTATCGGGCGCTGGGGCAATTTCTTTAATCAGGAGGCCTATGGCCCGCTCGTTACCAATGAAGCCCATATGTGGTTTCCTCTTGCCGTAAGGCTTGATTCCGGTGAAATACATTACGCAACATTTTTCTACGAGTTCGCTTGGTGTTTAATAATCTTTATTGTCCTGTGGTTCTTTATAAGAAAACGCCAGAAGCATGATGGAGACCTGCTGCTGTATTATACAATGTTGTATGGCTTTGGACGAATGTTTATTGAAGGCTTAAGACAGGATAGCCTCTGGCTTATAGGAAACGCGGCCAACGGAGGAATACGGGTGTCTCAGATGCTCGCGTTTATACTGTTCGCCTCTACGCTTGCTTTTCTCATCATTCGAACTGTCAGGGAAAAAAGGGCCGGACGCCTTATGTGGCCCGCTCCCGAATTAAGTTTGGGCGGCAATACGGACGGCCAGTCCGCACAAGACAACAGCGTTGATGAAAAAACGGAGGAAAATAAAGAATCGCCTACGCCTAAAGACGATGCTGAAAATCCTCTGAATGGTGATGAATAAATTACATTTTGGAGAGAACCAATGAGAAACTTAACAATGATGACAGACCTCTATCAGCTTACGATGATGTATGGTTATTACAGGTATGGAATTGCTGAAAACGAGGGGATATTCGACCTGTTTTATCGGCAGAACCGAAAAAACAGCGCGTTTGCCGTTATGGCTGGAACCGAATCCGTGATTGATTATATAAACAATCTTAGGTTCACCGAGGACGATATAGCATACCTTAAATCGTTGGAACTGTTCGACGACAGCTTTCTATCACGCCTCAGCAGCATGCGTTTTACCGGTGAGATATATGGAATGCCTGAAGGTACGATAGTTTTTCCCCATGAACCGCTCATAAGGGTCCGCGCTCCCATGATTGAGGCTCAGCTCATTGAAACGGCTATATTGAATCTGGTCAACCATCAGACGCTTATCGCCACTAAGGCAAACCGCGTGTGCTATGCCGCTAAAGGAGGCTCTGTCCTTGAGTTTGGTTTAAGGCGCGCTCAGGGGCCTGATGCTGGGATATATGGCGCCAGAGCTGCAATCGTTGGAGGATGTACGGCCACAAGCAACGTGCTATCCGGCCAGTTGTTTGATATACCGGTAAAAGGAACTCACGCCCACAGCTGGGTGATGAGCTTTAATAACGAGCTTGAGGCATTCCGCGCCTACGCGGATGTTTTTCCCGATTCATGTATGCTCTTGGTCGATACCTATGATACGCTCAAAAGCGGAGTACCCAACGCTATAAAGGTGTTTGACGAGCTGAGCGCGAAGGGTTACGCCCCCGTAGGCATACGGCTGGATTCTGGCGATCTGGCGTATCTATCCAAGCAGGCCAGAAAAATGCTGGACGACGCTGGATATAAGGACGCCAAAATATTCGCGTCAGGAGATCTTGACGAAACGGTTATATATGACCTAAAGGTGCAGGGTGCATGTATAGACGTATGGGGCGTTGGCACAAAGCTTATAACATCGAATGATTATTCGGCTCTTGGCGGAGTTTATAAGCTCGCTGCGGAAGTGGTGGACGGTAAGATGATCCCCAAGATGAAACTTAGTGATAATCCCCAAAAGACCACCCTTCCAGGGTATAAAAAGGTATTCCGTCTCTATGGAAGGCAGAACAAGGCGATGGCTGACCTGATTTCCCTTAACCATGAAACGGTGGACAAGTCAAAGCCCCTCAAACTTTATCATCCGGAATATAGCTATAAGACGACAATCCTTCGCGATTTTACGGTTAGGGAACTGCTGGCTCCCCTGTTTATAGATGGAAAGCAGGTCTATGAGTGCCCTTCTCTGTCGGAGATACAGGTCTATGCCGAATCCGAGATGAACTCGCTGTGGGAAGAAAGCAAGCGTCTCCTTAATCCTCATGAGTACAAGGTGGATATTTCGGACGAGCTTTTTGACCTGAGGAAAAAGCTGATATGGGAGCTGGCCGGAAGGGAATGAATGACCAATTAAAAGGAGAACCATGAAAAACAAAATAACTGTCGCTGCCCTTTTGGCGCTCATTTCAGCGGTCCTTCTTCAAAGCGGCTGCCTGTCCGCCAATCCTAAGTTCAACCCCGAATACACCCCCGCGGCGCCGCCGTCTATACAGCCCCTTGCCACAGAAAGCGTCCCCTCCCCTTCCCCTACCGGAGAACAGACGCAAAGCGATGCCCTTGACCGACCGATTGAGGGTGAGGAGCATTATACCCAATACCTTACGTTCAATGATATCCAGGTCTATGAGCAGGCCGGCGATACGTTTGTTGACGCATATATAAGCAACAGCTATCCCAATGCCATCCTCTGCGCCGTTACCATACGCTTTTTCAGCTCTGACGGGGATGAAGCCGCCTCGGGTAACCTGCGCACCCCTGATGGTCAATATCTATTAAGGCTTGAGCCTGGCGATACTACAGTTTACGCCCAGATAAACACCGATACATCCCTTTTAAGCTTTGATTTCAAGCTGGAGTATGATGTACAGGTGGGTATTAGGCCTGAAAAGGGCTGACAATTTAGTATTTGCTGGTGCATTAAGCCGCATTATCGGTTATAATTGTTCAAAACGACTTGTTAATAAGGAGATTTGTATTTAGATGAAGAGATTCGTGGCTATTTTGATGACTATTTCGATATTTCTCGTTATGGGAACCGGCTGCTTCGGATGCAACGGCTGTTTTGGCTGCGGCGCCAAGGCCAATCCCAGGGTTGCCGTTGTGCTGCCTGAAAGCATAGGCGACGACCTGCTAAGAGAGGCTGAGGAAACGATGAAATCCATGAGCGGACAACATGGGATAGAGTATATTTTTAAAAAGTTCGCGACCCAGGATGAACAATCCTCTATAATAGATACCCTTGTAGGCTGGCGCGCAAATGCAATAGTCATGTGGCCGGTGGACGCTTCATCAGCTGAGAGCGCCGTAAACATGATAAACGAGGCGAAGATACCTCTGATACTCTGCAACAACAGGATAGCAAACGTTACGCCCACTGTTTATGCCGATATGGGCTCAACAATAGAAGCCGCAGGCGAAAAAGCCGCCGCATATTACAATACTTTTTTCAGTGAAAACCTTGAAAAGGGCGAGGCCATATCATACCTTTGCGTTACTAGCGGCAATTCTAACGGATTTAAGGACGCGTTTGAAGCCAACCTAAACCCATCAATAGCTATGAAAGAAAGCCTATCAGTTGACGGTACCAGGGACGGAGCAAAAGCGATGATGAACAGCTGGCTTTCAAGCAGTGAAAAAACGGTGCGTGAATCCATAAACGCGGTATTTACTGACAGCGATGAGACGGCATTGGGCATAATGGACGCCATAAACGAGTATAAAGACGGCAAGCAGGGCATCAACCTGATCACCGGCTTCGGCGGCGACGGGCTGCAGCTTGAAAACCATAAGCTTTCAAAGGTGACCCGCGCCACGTTTACCAGCGGCACCGACACCCTTTCCGCGGCGATACAGTGCGCTGCAGCTATCGTAACGGGTGAAAAGGAATTTGACGGGCGCACCATTGAGGGCGGATTTGAAATGGGAAGCGTTACCATAGCCTATAAAAAATAATATGACAAGGGACGAGCTTAGCAAATACATAGACCACACTTGCCTTAAGCCGGACGCTACGCGTGGCACGATCGACTTGGTTTGCCAGGAAGCGTCGGAGTTTGGGTTTAAAGCCGTATGTGTCAATCCCATTTGGATAGGCCATGTCGCCGAAAAGCTAGGAGGGACCCCTGTCCTCCCCTGCTGCGTGGTCGGGTTTCCGTTAGGCGCCGGGCTTACGTCAATTAAGGCCCTTGAAGCCGCCGAGTGCTGTGCGCGCGGAGCTAAGGAAATCGATATGGTGATCAATATCGGGGCCGCAAAGGCGCATGATTGGGAAAGCGTTATGTCGGACATAGCGGCCGTCGTCACTGCGGCGGGCGGCCGCGCTATAATAAAAGCTATAATTGAAGCCTGCCTTCTTACCGACGCTGAAAAAATCCTGGCCTGTACATGCGCTAAGGAGGCCGGAGCGGATTTTGTAAAAACATCCACCGGTTTTTTGGGCGGCGGCGCGACTGTTAGCGACGTGCGGCTTATGCGGACTGCCGTAGGCGGCGCTATTGGCGTAAAGGCGTCGGGGGGCGTTCGTTCGTATAACGATGCAATCGAAATGATAGAAGCCGGCGCAAACCGTATAGGCTGCAGCGCGTCGGTCGCAATAATAGGCGGAATTAATTGATGCCATAACCCTAAAATATAGAATATGTCCGCTTAACATGCGGCGCAATGTGTCATTAATGTGGAACATACGGTATAAAATGATGATACGAGGGCTAATATGCTTGCCAGGTTTTAAAATATGGTTTACAATATAGGTCTGGCAGTGGGTTAACTTTAGCCATACTGTTGTTTTTTGACTATAATGTTGAAAAACGGAATAAAAAGGAGGACGTAAAATGCCGGGAATCATAGAAACAGAACTTGGCAAAATCACGATTGCCGAGGACATTGTCGCCACAATTGTTGGATATGCTGCAGGCGAAAACTACGGTATAGTCGGCATGAGCGGCAAAACCGCCACAGACGCCATATTTCAGCTCGTTGGCGGGACAAATCTTAAGCGCGGGGTAAAGGTAACATCGCTTGAGAATGGGTCGGCGCTTGATATCGACCTCTATGTAACGGTGCTCTATGGGGTTTCGCTGCCCGCAGTCGCCAGAAACGCCATAGAAAACATTCGCTATCGTGTGGAAGATATTACCGGCGTAAAAGTCAACAGTGTGAATGTCCACATAGAAGCAGTCAGGGTCTAACAACGCCTGCTGAACGGCCCTGTTAAGCATGCCTTATGTCAAAAGCGGGGGTTATTGAGCTTATTGCCGTGCCAAGTTCATTGCTTTTGATGCAGCGCCATAAAATTTGGCGCAGGCATGTATTCTTTCTTATAGGAGGAAACATAACTTGGATGAGTTGAATATTAGCGGTGCGCTGCTGCGCGAAATGTTTTACACAGGGGCCGCGCTGCTGGAAAAGGAGAAATCCGCCATCGACGCTCTCAATGTTTTTCCCGTACCGGACGGCGACACGGGAACAAACATGTGCATGACCATGCAGAGCGCTGTAAAGGAGCTGAAAGTATGCCAGGGCGACACGGTCAGCGATGTAGCAAGCAGCATCTCCTTAGGCGCGCTCAAGGGGGCTAGGGGCAACTCCGGCGTGATACTTTCACAGCTGTTCCGCGGCTTTGCAAAGGCTGTGAAGGACAAGGATACAATGGATCCCAAGCTTCTCGCCGAAGCCCTAAGGCTTGGAACGGAAGCCGCTTACAAGGCGGTGATGCGTCCTAAGGAGGGAACCATGCTTACAGTGTCGCGCATGATCAGCGACGCTGTTAATAAGGCGTATACCGAAGGCGCCAGTACCCTAAAGCTGATTGAAACCATGCTCAGCTCGGGCGCCTTATCCCTGGAAATGACACCGCAACTGCTTCCGGTATTAAAGGAAGCCGGCGTTGTGGATTCAGGCGGCAAGGGGCTTTTAACCATATACCGCGGATTCAAGATGGCTGTCGACGGGGAGTCGGTGGATGACTTTGCAGCCGAGCTTGAGAGCGTAGTTCAGCCCTTGGAAGATGTTCTTACCCTGGACGATGTGGAAGATATCAAATACGGTTATTGTACGGAATTTTTTATTATTCATCTTAACGATACTTTCACTGAACCTGAGTTGGACAAATTTCGCGATGCGCTGATCGAACTCGGAGACTCGGTCGTAGTAGCCCACGACGTAGGCTATGTCAAGGTGCACGTACATTCTGACGCTCCCGGCAAGGTTTTGCAGCTTGCCACCTCGCTGGGCGAAATCAACAATGTAAAGATTGAAAATATGCGCGAGCAGAACCGCCAGATACAGGAAAACCTGAAGAAAAGCGAGAAGGAAACCGCTATGATATCTGTAAGCGCCGGTGATGGAATAGGCGATGTATTCAAGGATCTGGGCGTGTCCTCCCTCATTGAGGGCGGCCAAACCATGAATCCCAGCATTGACACTATATTAAAGGCCATACGGAGGGCTAACGCGAGAAATGTATTTGTTCTTCCCAACAATTCCAATATCATTCTTGCGGCACAGCAGGCTGCGAAGCTTTCCGACAGGCATGTGACGGTAATCCCCACCAAGACGATAATGCAGGGCATTTCTGCGGCAATGGCGTTTAACCCCGACAACAGTGCCAAAGAGATAGAACGCGATATGACGGACGCATTTAAAAGCGTTAAATCAGGCTCAGTGACGTATGCCGTTCGCACAACGTCGTTTAATGGCACTGGGATTAACGAAGGCGATATCATTGGACTGATGGACGGAGAAATAGTAACGGTAAACGGCAGCGTCGACGGAACCTCCAGAGAGCTTCTCCGAAAGATGCTTAAAGGACAGGACGAGGATGCAATCGTAACCATATTTTACGGCAATAATATGGACGAGGATAACGCAAGCGCCCTGGTCGCTGAAATGGAAAAGGAATACCCGCATGCGGAGTTTATAGTTCAATATGGAGGCCAACCGCTTTATTATTATTATTTTTCGGTTGAATAAGTAAGTGCTGGAAAACCCTATAACAACCCTCAAAGGTATAGGCCCGCGCCGAGCTGAAGCGTTCGGCAAGCTGGGCCTTACCTGTTTATACGATCTGCTGCGTTTTATGCCCAGGGACTATATAGACTGTTCTAGGCCCATCCCTGTAAGCGATATGGTTGACGGCAGCCCATGTTTGCTTCATCTTGAAGTAGTTGGAAACGATAAAATAGTGCGCACCAAAACGGGCACCATGCTGCTGGTTGAAGCCCAGGATAGCTCAGGCCGCTTAAAGCTGTGCCTGTTCAATCAGGCTTACAGGTATGGCAAGCTTAATAAGGGCAGCTCCGCTTATTTCTATGGCAAAGCGGATTTAAAGCATGGCAAAAAGCTCATAAGCCCTATAATGTTTAGTCAAATACCTGGAGTAATACCCGTCTACCCAACAACGAACGGGCTTTCCCAAAAGGTAATACGTTCCGCTGTACGTACTGCGCTTGATTCTGTAGATCACATATATGACACGCTTCCTGTCAGCATAAAGGAGCGCTTTTCAATATGCGAACTTGATTTTGCGATTAAAAACATTCATTTTCCAATGGATATGGATTCTCTTGAATCGGCCAGGCACCGGCTTGTCTTTGAGGATATGCTTGCTTATACGTTAATGCTAAATCTTTTCAAAAAATCAACTCGTCAAAATAAGGGGATAAGGTTCGATGTAAGGGAGATGTTTGAGGCGTTTTCTAAACTGCTTACGTTTAATTTAACCAAGGCTCAGGCTAGAGTTATGCGTGAGATCGAAGCTGATATGAGGGCGGAGGCGCCGATGAATAGGCTTTTACAGGGCGATGTAGGATCGGGCAAAACCGTAATAGCCCTGTACGCCATGTTTATAGCTGTGCATAATGGATATCAGGCGGCGCTTATGGCGCCAACCGAGATACTGGCGCAGCAGCATTACCAGTCCCTAAAGAATATATTTGGAGGCAACGCATGCATGCTCATTGGAAGCCAGCCGCAGGCAGAAAGAAAGCAAATCATCGCAGGAATTGAAAGGGGGGAGTATACGGCTATAACGGGAACGCATGCTCTATTGCAGGAAAGCGTTGGGTTTAATAATCTTGGAGTAGTAATTGCTGATGAGCAGCACAGGTTTGGGGTGGAGCAGCGGGCAGCCATCGGTCATAAAGGTATAGCTCCTGATTATCTTATAATGTCGGCCACGCCGATACCGCGCACGCTGGCACTTATGATATACGGCGATCTTAATGTATCCATAGTTGATGAGCTGCCGCCTGGAAGGCAGCCTGTTGATACACGCTTTGTCCCTGAGAACAGGCGGGCGGCTATGTATCGTTTCATTGAGGAACGCCTCAAGCGCGGGGAACAGGCGTATGTAGTATGCCCATCCATAGATCCAGTCGAAGGCATCGGCAATATCCGATCCGCTACCGAGGTGTTCTATGAATTATATGATAAACTTTCTGTACGTACCGCACTTTTGCATGGACGCATGCGGCCACGGGAAAAGGATGAGGTTGTAGAGCGTTTTCGAAAGGGTGACATAGATCTTATCGTATCGACCACGGTTATAGAGGTGGGCGTCGACGTGCCAAACGCTACAATAATGGTCATAGAAAACGCAGACAGGTTCGGGCTTGCCCAGCTGCATCAGCTTCGCGGCAGAGTTGGAAGAGGGGGACAAGCTTCGTTTTGTTTTCTTTTGGCGCAAAGCAATGGCGCAAATATTAAAGAAAGGCTCTCTGTGCTTCAAAATTCACACGACGGGTTTGAGATAGCCAGAAAGGATCTTGAGCTGCGGGGTCCAGGGGAATTTCTGGGAACCCGCCAGCACGGGATGGATGAATTCGCCGCAACATGCCTTGCAGGCGATATGTGTGTATTGGAGGATGCGGTTATAGCCTCTGATATGATAATGTCTGATAAAGCTTTGCAAATGGTATGTGGGGATATAATAACGCGCGCAAATAAAATATTATCTAAAAAATTAAATGAAATTGAGTTAAACTGATTTCAACATAACATAA
>DBFNRV010000146.1:0-45254 GCA_048421225.1 Christensenellales bacterium
TTTATTTTAACATATATGTTCATAAACGAAAAGCATTTTACTCCTATTGCGGCGACGAGCGGCATATAATTGGTTATGAGTTTAAAAAGGGGAGGCGTTATACATTGCGCATTTTTGTTATAACAAAGCGAATGCTAATAATCGGTATAGTTATACTTGTTTGTATTTTGCTGGCCATCATTCTTGTAACCTCTATGAGCGATGGGAATCTGCCACAGTCTTCATCCGCAAACCCGTCAAAATCCGGAGAACCGGAACAGTATACATTGGATGTAATGGCGGGCAAGCATAAGGAGCTGCCGGTGTACAGCGTAGCCAGAGAGGATAAAAAGATAGCGCTGACTATTGATGCGGCCTGGGAGGATGACAAAACGCCTTTTATATTGGAGGAGCTTGCCAAGCACGATATAAAGGCAACGTTTTACCTGTGTGGGTTTTGGGTTGAAAAATATCCGCAACATGTAAAAGAGATATTCGACGCTGGTCACGAGATAGGCAACCACAGCCTTACGCACCCGCATATGAGCAAGATCAGCGCAGAACAAATAAAACAAGAGATTGCAAAGCTGGACGACCAGCTTGAAGCGATTACCGGTACTCGCAGTAAGACCTTCCGCGCGCCGTTTGGGGAATACAATGACAATGTTATACTAACAGTAAGGGAAATTAACTACACTCCAGTTCAATGGGATATAGATACCATAGACTGGAAAGAGGAGCGCAGCGCTCAGACGATACTGGACACCGTACTTCCAAAGCTTCATCCGGGCTGCATTATCCTTTGCCATAACAATGGATTTAAAATAAAGGAATATCTTCCAACGCTAATAGAAACGGCGATTTCAGAGGGCTATGAATTTGTGACAGTGTCGGAGCTTCTGCTTACAGGGGAAACTATTATTGACGCAAACGGCGTGCAGAAGCCGAAGGCTTGAGGGGGATGGATAGGCGGGGAACTACATCCCCGCCGTGGCTATTGCTATTAAGACCAAACTTGAATGAAGTATCATTGCATATAATTATGTTATAACGGCTGCCGGCAAGCATCAATATATAAATTGCAGGTGCGTTTACTAAAGGAATGCAAGGCGGGGCTGGTTTTCACAACATATGCCCCTTTTGCCAGCCAAAGCGGAATACCATACTAAAAAGTTAAACGCTGGGGACTGTCCCCAGCGTATACTTGGCGCAGCGCGGGAATGCACCGTTAATTTTTAATAATAATGGACTCATTGGGCGGGTATCTCGCCAATATACGCAATATCGCCCATCTTTCTTCCTCCATCGTATGGCCTGCTTACAAGCTTGCCCATAAAATACATGCTGGCGCTCCTGCCGCCGTCGAGATTATACGCCGATTTGCATCCCAAACGGAAGAACAGGTCTGAAAGTTCGGCAAGCGTCATCCCAACCGAATAACCAGGCTGCCTTCCGTCCACAAGCGCGAGACAGTAATGGCCAGGCTCATAATATCCTATAGCGCACCTAGGGTTTTTAGGTTTAATCTGGCTGTCAGGAAATTCGCTTATAGCCTTGCCGCCGTCCAAAAGCTCAGGCCCAAAGCACCATGTCTGGTAAGCGTCATTAGTGATTAGCTTCTCCAGGTCTACCTCCTTTTTAGATAGCGTCTCCATGGTGCCGTCACCATATATCACGCATGTATCGGTACGTCCAACCTCGCTTCTGCATAGCTCTCCGTTTCGTATTACGATTCCCCGCTCCATAAGCTGGCAAAAGTCGCCGGAAACAGCCAATATAGCGTTATTGGCCTTTGCTATATCCTGCGTGAATTCCCTTTTAAAGTCTGAAAACTCGCCCGACGCGAACGCAGTCTTTAAACAATCCAGTTCCCGTATATAGATATCGGCCACATAATAGGTAACACGGTCTTCCTCGTGTTTTTCAATGCTGATATAGATATCTTCGCTCCTGTAAAAATCCTCTCCCGATTGAACCATTCCGTTTTTTGCAAACAGATGACCAAACCGTGGACCAAACGCGCCGTAATCGGTCGGCTCTGGCGTGGGGGTAGGCTTTGGCGTAGGTATGGGCGTGCTTGTGGGGGTAGGTGTCACGGTCAAAGGAGTTGGCGGCAACGATGCCTGCGGCTCCTCATCGGGTTCGGCGGACGGCTCCGATAAAACATGATTGAACAGTGCGATCAGAGCCAGAAGCAAACCTGTTACTGATAAGACTATCAACCCCATTAAGGCCGGATGAACTTTCCTGCCTTTTGCGGCCCCGCTATTCTTGGACAAAATATGCTTCCTCCGATTTAGTCTTACTCAACGGTTTTAATACTATATTCCATACTGCCAAGACCAAACCCTTCAAGTTCGCGTATCTGTATTAAAGGATCCTTTCCATGAATACGCTCAAACAGGTGGCCCTTTTCTCCCAGCTTCATATCAACGGGGACACCCGCCGGTATAAAATCCTCTATTTTTATTGCGTCAAGGCTGGCCTTTTCAACGGCAACTATATCGTTAGAGGCCATAATGCCTATATCGGGCACTACGGACGGCGTTGTAAGCCCCCAGCAATCGCAAAGTATTGTTATGGCGGCCAGAAGGTTAATGAAATATACGTTTTCGGGTTTAAATGTATCCAATACGGTTTTTGTAGCCAGCGCCATTCCATATTGGAAGTCGTCAAAGCGGTCGTCCGTCATGGATATGGCTCCTGTTGGACATACTTTTACGCAGTGCGTGCAAAGCGTGCAGTTATGGTAATTTACCCTGTATTCGCCGTTTTTATTAAATCCGTTTGCGCTATGGTTACAGGATCCCACGCACGCGTCGCAATGTACGCATAGGTCTTCGTTCCACTCGATCCCGCCCTGTATACCGTGCAGCTCCTGCCTGGTGCGCTGTGTAACGCAGCCCATCGCTATATTTTTGCACGCGCCGCCAAATCCGCATGCGCCGTGTCCTTTTACATGCGAAAAGTCAATAAGAACGTCGGCGTCATGTATGTATCCAGCTATATCCACATGCTTAAACGACCTGTAATCAACTTCCTTAGTATAATAGTATTTATTCAGATGCCCGCATGTATCAAGTACCGGACATCCGAGTATGCTCTCCGTATATCCCCTTTGCCATGGCTTACGCTCCGCTATAGCATGGTCGCATACAAAACAATCGCCGCCGTTTTGTTTAATAAAATCTACAAGGATGCGAACGAATACCGGCGGTATGGTGCTATACGTAAGCTTGTCCCCAACGTGCATCTTTATTGCTGTCGATTTACCTTTGACCGTTTCCCTTAGCCCGCTTTTATCAAGAAGACGGATAAAGCGAGCGGGAAGCGTCTGATCCGCGTCATACTTACGGAAACTCATAGGAGCAAATAATACGTCTGACATTACAACATCCTCCATGACAGTACTTTAACACACATTATATCAGGAATTGTGCCGGAGAAGTCAAGAATTTAATTATAAAGAGGATAAATTTATATTGTTATGAACTATCGTTTTAAATTATAAAGTAAAGGCAAATAATAATATATGAAAATTTTGTATTGCCAAACCAGTTCACGCATGCTAAAATACCTTTGTTTGATTTTTGCATGCGTAATGTAGGCAAGGAGGTGTAGAAAATGGGTAAGTATTGCGAGGTCTGTAATAAAGGCGTTATGTCCGGTAACCTGGTAAGCCACTCGAACCGTAAAACAAAGCGCTCGTGGGCGCCAAATGTACAAAAGGTTAGGGTTGTGGTGAACGGAACTCCGCGCAGGATGAATGTTTGCACCCGGTGCCTTCGTTCAAATAAGGTTGAGCGCAGTTTCTAAGGTTCTATTTCGTTATTATTTGCGGGATATATAGCATAATAAGATCATTGCATAGGAAATCCTGTGCAATGTTTTTTTACCTATCTTATGTTTTATTATCTTAATACGATTAATACAACTACTCCGACGATAGGCACCATAATGCCAACCCATACTGGAGCGCAAAGCAGCGCTATAATTAACGCAACCAGTAATATTACCAGGAAAGCTGGCCCGCCAAAAAAGCAGGGGCGACGTCTTCGTCTGACCCTTCCACAGTTATATCGCAAAAATGAGCAAAGGTTTCTCCTGAACACTTCATCACCCCCTCTTTATTGAATATTAGGTAAAAGCGCCTTTTATACTGAATATGCTCTCCGACTTGAATGCGTTCACGCAAGCCTGTGGCGCGGAATAAATTGATGTATGATGCACCGGACGGCGGGCGCGGGTTTACTATGGTCGGCCGCGGGCACGTGCCGGCAGGCATATCAATTAGCATTGGAGGCATTTTGATGACACCAGCTGTAGTAGAGCTGAAGGAAGTAAGCCTTACATATCACGAGCCGCATGCGGAAACGCTCGCAATAGATAAATTAAGCCTTGAAGTTAGAAAAGGGGAGTTTGTATCAATAGTAGGACCATCCGGCTGCGGAAAGACAAGCGCGTTGTCAATGATTGCGGGGCTTATTAATCCATCGGATGGAGAGGTATCCATTTTAGGTAAACCGGTTAGGGGCATGCACGAAAAGGTAGGGTATATGCTTCAAAGGGATTTCCTGCTTGAATGGCGGACAATCGAAGGCAATATAATGCTTGGGCTTGAGGTTAAGCGAATTGCAAACAGCGAAACGCGAGCCAACGCACTGCGTCTGCTTGCTGAATATGGATTGTATGATTTCAAGGCCAGCTATCCAAGGCAGCTTTCAGGTGGTATGAGGCAGAAGGCGGCGCTTATACGCACGCTGGCGTTTTCACCTGAGATATTGCTTCTGGACGAACCGTTTTCTGCGCTTGATTATCTAACCAGGCTGAGGATAGCAGACGAGATCTATTCAATAATTAGAAGCGAAGGGAAGACGGCCATTTTGGTGACCCATGATATAGCAGAGGCCATAGCTATGAGTGACCGGGTGCTAGTATTTACCAAACGTCCCGCAAGGCTAAAGAGCGAACACGTAATCCAGCTCAACGCGGATACGCCTCTTAGCAGACGAAATACGCCGGGTTTTAAGGATTACTTTGATAGGATATGGAGGGAGCTTGATTCTTATGAAGAATATAAACAACTATTCTGACGAACATCTTAGTTATCTTAAAGGAATAAAGAGGCATAAGAGCTTTGTAGTATTTATGCGGTATGCGTTGCTGATATTAGTAATCGGGCTTTGGGAAACCGCGGCAGGGGTGGGCTGGATAGACCCGTTCATAACCTCCAGCCCGTCAAGAATAGTGGAAACGGTAATCAGCCTGTATAATGGCGGGGAGCTGTTCCGCCATATTGGGATTACGCTTTATGAAACCGTTGTGGGCTTTGTTGCGGGAACAGCGCTTGGAACGCTTATTGCCGTTTTACTCTGGTGGAGCCCAACCCTGTCGCAAATTCTAGATCCGTATCTTGTAATCCTAAATGCGTTGCCAAAAATTGCTTTGGGACCAATCCTGATAGTATGGGTAGGCGCGGGGGTAGAGTCAATAATAGTAATGGCGCTGTTGATTTCGGTTATAGTGACAACGATGAGCGTACTATCGGGCTTTGTAGAGATTGGCGGGGAAAAACAGATGTTGATGCGCACGCTGGGGGCTTCGAAACTCCAAATATTTACTATGGTAATCCTGCCCTCAAGCGTACCCACTATAATATCGGCACTTAAAATAAGCGTAGGAATGAGCTGGGTGGGCGTAATAGTCGGCGAGTATTTGGTTTCAGAGGCCGGACTTGGTTACCTTATAGTATACGGCGGCCAGGTATTTAAGCTTGACCTGGTAATGGCGAGCATAGTAGTGCTCTGTATCCTTGCGGCGCTAATGTATTACGGTGTTGCCTTTTTAGAACGCAGGTTAATAAAATGGCGAACATTTGAATGAATTAATTTTTCTTGCGGCGCCATACGGCGCCTGTTTTGTAGAAAGGCCGCACCAAATGACATATAAAAGTTTTCATTCAAAAATGGACAAAACAAATGGATTTTTCTACCAAATAAGTAGCATTTGGCACTAAAAAGCGACTCCCCAAATAGCATATCATTATAGTTACGGACAGATTATAAAATGGTGGGGCCGGCTTTGGAAACAAAGCTGGAATGAGTTTATTAAAAAGGGCGTTGATTAATGCGTTCAAGGCCGGAGTGAGGTATACGTATGAAAAAAGCAAAGCTGTGTTTGTTAAAAGCGTTTGGCATCTTAATATGCGCCATAATATGCCTGTATAACTATGGGCCGCAGATGGAACACCTCAGGTCGATGCCAAATGAAATATACATTAGAGATGGCGATATCCAGAATGATATATTCAATATTGACTCGCCTTTTTATGTGCAGGAAACCGACGAGATACAGGCGTCCCAAAGCGGGGATGAAAGCCTTGGAGCACATTCGGGCTACGAGGACGGATCTACCGTAGGCACGATTACAATAGACTTTTTCAATTTAATACCGCTAAAAACAATAAATGTAAAGGAACGCAAGGACATACTTGTAATGCCGGGAGGCAATTCCGTGGGCATACATATAAATACCAAAGGTGTGCTTGTGGTAGGTATGGGTGAAGTAATAACGGAGAGCGGAAGTGTAAATCCGGCATATGAAGCTGGCGTGAGGGCTGGAGACGTAATATCCAGAGTAAACGGGATTGAAATTGAAGACGCAGAACATCTAAGCCAGGTCTGCAACGAGATTACGGGGCCGCTGGTCCTTTCAATAATTAGGGATGGAAGCAACCTGGAGTGCACGATACAACCGGCTTATGACGTAGGGGATAAGGTATATAAGCTGGGAATGTGGATAAGAGACAACTCAGCAGGGGTGGGAACGATGACCTTCAGTCTGCCGGAGACGGGCCGTTATGGGTCTCTAGGCCACGCTATTACCGATGTAGATACGGGTTCGATTATAACCACAGGAGGAGGCAAGCTGCTAAACTCCAGAATAGTGGGAATAACAAAAGGGGCTAAAGGCATTCCGGGAGAGCTTAAGGGTACGTTTAGCACCTCGGGAGACGGTATAGGCGTTATCGATACCAACTGTGAATTTGGAGTGTTTGGAACGCTAGATGTTGTTGAGGCAAATCCTTTATATCCAAACGGCATACTTCTAGGTTATCCTGAGGAGGCAAGAACGGGCAGGGCGGTCATCTTGACCACGATAGATGGAAATGGGATAGCTGAGTATGAATGTGAAATCATAAAGATATATGATCAAAGCGATCCCGCTACAAAGGGAATGGTAATAAAGGTTACGGACGAAAGGCTTCTTGAGGCCACCGGAGGGATAGTGCAAGGTATGAGCGGGAGCCCAATAATACAAAATGGCAAGTTGATAGGCGTTGTCACACATGTGTTTATAAATGATCCTACGAGGGGTTACGCACTTTATTCATACTGGATGTATAACGCAATGAACTAATGGAGGTGTAAAATGCAGCATTCCCTTTTGATTGCCCATAGCGATGAGAACTACTGTAATGAGCTTGTAGGCCTTTTTAAGGCAAATGAAGCTTTCCATCGCATTTATACCGCCCAAAATGGCAACGATGTTGTAGAATGCGTCAAAAAGCACTCTCCCGAGGGCATACTAATCCATGCCCAGCTGCCTGACAAGGACGGAGTGGAAGTATTGAATATACTTAAAAATATAAACATTGAGATGCCAAAAGTATTTTTTTGCTCGGCAATATATGATGATGAGCTGATTTTGCATCTTGACGATTATAATATAGATTTTTTTGTCGCCCAGCCAATATCGCCGGTAAAGCTGATGTGGAGGGTAGCAGAACTCTTCGAAACTGAACCATCAATAGGACTTATGAGAGCTGCATATAAAAAAAAGACCGATTTTGCGGCTTCTGCACTATTACTATCGCTGGGCGTTCCGGCTAACATGAAAGGATTTAAGTATATACGTAGCGCCGTTGAAACCGTAAACACAGCTGGTCCGCTCCCATTTTCGGGAGGAATATACAAAAGAATAGCTCTTATATACAATACAACTCCGGCATGCGTTGAAAGATGCATCCGTCATGCAATCGAGCATGCTTGGCTTAAGGGGGATATTGACCTGCAGCATGAGTTGTTTGGATATACGGTAAGCGACGCAAGAGGCAAGCCTACAAATTCAGAACTAATATCAATGATAGCGGACGTAGTTAGAAGAAAGGTATTCTACGAACAGACTATTAGTGCATAGAAAGCCATGTCCAATAATAATATGAATATATACGGCGGATGGAATTGGTGTAGAGAGAAACAATATTGTAATCAATACCACCCATTTGTCAAGCTACCACAAAGGATGTGAAAAAATGACCGTTAGCAAACGTCATTCTGCGCAGGGCGTAAGAGCGTTATTATCAGATCACCCCGTTTTGACAATCGTAATAATCTTTATCTTTATCTTTGGGTGCATTATTGGAGTTGCAACGGTGTTAACTCAGGATGGAGAGGTAATTGCAAAGTATTATGAAAATATAGTTATGTACGCGGGGGATGCCGCGCCTGCGTTGGGCGCGTCGCTGCTGCGTTCAGTATTAGCTACGGTGTTGTATGTTGCAATTATTCTTCTAAGCGGTATCTGGCTTCCAGGGATTGCCCCTGCTGCGTTAGCTATTATAATAAAGGGCTTTATCTTTGGCATGTCTTCGGGAGCTGTCTTACATTCTGCGGGCATGAAGGATGTTTTTATTTTTTTTACCGCGCTGGTTATTCCCGAAATATTGTTATTTATACCCTTAATTTTACTCTGTATAGCATCATTCAGCGTTTGGAGGCAGAACGCCCATCTGAAGCTTAAATTCGGACGTTCAACGTTGGATGAAAAGTTCCTTAAGTCAGCATTGTCAAGCGCCATCTTTTTTCTGCCATATATAGTGTTTCAGGGAATAGCCGCTCCAGTGCTTGTCAGGCTGATCAACCTGATTTAAATATTTAATCGGTTGTGATAAAATTATTCCAGACGATAAATTATTAAATCTACGAGGTGATTCCAATGAAAAAGAGGGCGATACTTATAATATTGGACAGCGTGGGCGTTGGCGCGCTGCCTGACGCTGCGGAATTTGGAGATACAGGGGCTAATACCCTGGGAAATATATATAGGACTAGAGGCAGCCTTATGCTGCCCAACCTCTACAAACTGGGATTAAACCATATCGAAGGCGCTAACCTACCATTGGGCGAAAATGCCCCGACGGGGTGTTATGGAAGGGCGGCTGAGGTTACAAAGGCTAAGGATACTACAAGTGGCCATTGGGAACTGGCGGGGCTTATAATGGATAAGCCATTTCGCACATTCCCCGATGGCTTTCCAAAGGAACTGATGGACGCGTTTGAACGAAGGATTGGACGGGGAACGATAGGTAACAGGGTGGCGTCGGGTACGGTTATAATACAGGAGCTTGGGGACGAGCATGTCAGCACAGGCAAGCCGATAGTGTACACATCAGCGGATAGCGTATTTCAGATTGCCGCGCACGAGGAGGTGATACCTCTGAACGAGCTGTACGGGATGTGCGAAACAGCGCGTGAAATGCTCAATGGGGAGTATTACGTGGGACGCGTGATAGCAAGGCCGTTTTTAGGCGCGCAAGGTTCATATAAGCGAACCGAAAACAGAAGGGATTTTGCTATTCCCCCCACCGGCGACACGATTCTGGATGGCCTGCATGAAAATGATAAGGACACTATAGCCATAGGCAAAATTGAGGACATATTTGCAAATAGAGGAATTACAATATCGGATCATACTAGGAATAATCACGACGGCATCGAATCCTTACTACGCTTTATAAAGGAAGGTGCGGGGGATTTTATATTTACAAACCTCGTGGATTTTGACATGCTATACGGACATAGAAACGACATAGAAGGATATGCTAAGGCCTTGGAATATTTCGACTGCAGGCTGCCGGAAATAACAGGAGCCCTAAAATCCGGAGACATGCTTATCGTTGCGGCTGATCACGGATGCGATCCCACGACGCCCAGCACAGACCATAGCAGGGAGTATATACCTGTAATTGTAACCGGCCCAAGTATAAGCGCGGACGCTTCACTTGGAACTCTCGGCTGTTTTGCTGATATAGGAGCAACGGTATTTGAATATATTACAGGATTGAAATGGCCTGTTGGCACAAGCTTTTTAAACATCGTCTGTTGATTTTTGTACAAGGCTGCATTAAATCCCTTTTCCAGCAATATAGATCATCAGGGGGAGGGATTTTTATGAAGAGGCTTTTTAATATATTTTTGAGCTTATTGATAGCTGTTTCGTGCATATTCCCAGTTGGTTCGTCAGCGGACCAGCCTGTCGATATGTCGGGGCTTAAGGCCGCCATATTGGTGGAGTCAAGTTCCCAGCAGGTAATACTTGAGCATAATTCCGCAGCGGCTTTTGATGTTGCGGGGCTGGCACGGCTGCCGCTGCTAATGGTTTTGTGCGAGGCTGTTGATAAAGGCGAATTAAATCTTGATAGTACGGTAAGCGTTAGCGAGGAAGCGTCGCGGGTTAAGGGACCGACTTCGTTTATTGAGGGAGGCGAGCAGATTTCCGCGAGGGATTTGATGAAGAGTGCCATCATGATAGGCGCCGGAGATTCGATCTACGCGCTATGCGAAATGTACGCTGGATCCGACAGCGCGTTTTGCGACCGTGTAAATTCAAAAGTTCAGGAACTGGGAATTAGTGTAAACTACACTACATGCGCGGGAACTGGAGTAACCCTGTCCGCCAGCGACCTCGTGAAGGTTGGCTGCGAGTTGATAAAGAGCAGCTGCTTTAGGGAGTACAGCTCTGCCTATCTTGACAAGTTGGTTCACGCAAATGGAACCGAGACGCAGCTTGCAAGCCCCAACAAGCTGTTAAAAACCTACAGTGGTTGTGATGGAATAGCTACAGGTTCATCAGAGCCAGCGGGATATTGCGGCATATTCTCAGTTGAACGCAGCGGAACCAGGCTGGTAGGTGTCGTGTTGGGAGCTGCGAACGCCTCAGACAGGTTTGAAACCGCGGCTAAGCTCTTTGACTATGGCTTTGGCTCTTTTAAAAGCGTTACGCTTGTAAAAAAGGATGAGGTTGTTGTATCCGATATAGTTATAACGGGGGGCAGCGGAAAAAGTGTTAGCCTAATCTCATCAAAGGACGTTACGCTGCTGTTAATGCAAAACGAAACTTCACCCCAAAAGGTCCTTGATGTACCGGAAACAATATCAGCCCCTTTTTCCCAGGGGGATGTGCTGGGCTATCTAAAAATAGTGGACTCCAATGGAACGGAGCTTTTCAAGGTTGAGCTATTAGCGGATAAAACCGTGGACGAGGCGTCCTTTAAAGACTTTTTTATAAGGATATTGATTGAATGGCTTAAGTAGCTTAAGCTAAAGTGGATCGCGACATATAGTCACACTGCAGAGCCGCCTATTGTATATGCGGCTCTGTCCATGCTTAAGGATTTTATTTTACGGGGTTTTATCCCTAATATAATACGGTATCAATAATACATCGATAGGGCCCTTTTTTTAAACATTCTTCCAGTGGTAAACCCGCTTAAGCAACATGCTTAAGGAATCCTGTTCAGTATCAATAACATTGTTAACCCGTATTTGGCGCAATCCCGAATATTTGGTTACTGTAGCAAATTAGGAGCAATACGAATATTAAACCCTGAATTTGTGAAGCGTTTAATAGCTCTCCTAATTCCGTATCGTTTCGATCAGCAAAATCGTAACCTTGCTAATAATACTGTATAAGCCCAAAAAAGCCGTGGTTCTATGTGTATTGATTCCGCCATCATATCTCTCCCTGGGGGATATCGCTTTATTCTACGAAAATAATAGCAAAAAGTTTTGTAATTGCAAGCCGTATTTGCTTTTTAAGATCTAGGCATACCGCGTCCTTTCTTGTGCGTAGCTTTTATACGTGATATAATCGTTTCAAAAAGAGGTATGGTATTGATCATATTAGGCATAGACCCAGGATACGCCATAATGGGGTATGGTATTATCGACGCGGAGGGAAACAGGCTTCGAGTTATTGATTACGGCGTAACCGAGACCCGCAGCAATATGCCTTTTCCAGAACGGCTGGAGAGGCTATATCTTGGGGCAAGACAGCTTATACAACTTTATCATCCGGCACATGTGGCATTTGAGGAACTGTTTTTTTACAGAAATACAGCGACCGCCATGCTTGTCGGTGCGGGTAGGGGAGTGGCGCTGCTTGCGGCACAGCAGGAAGGGATCCCCCTTTATGAGTATACGCCGATGCAGATAAAGTCGGCGGTTACCGGGGATGGACATGCTGATAAAAAGCAGATGCAGGAGATGGTGCGGTTATTGCTGAACCTTAAGTCAATACCAAAGCCGGATGATGCGGCCGATGCCCTCGGCGTTGCAATCTGCCACGCGAGCACGCCGGAGCCTGCGGCTGAAGAATTCAAAATAAAATAAGGTAAGAAGATTATGTATGCATACATCAAGGGCGTTGTTGACAGTGTTGGAGCTGACAGGGCGATAATAGAAGCTTTTGGAGTTGGGTATGAACTTATATGCAGCGCCAATACATTAAAACGCGTTGGCATTGGAAGCCAGTGCAGGTTGCTTGCGCATCTGCAGTTTTCCCAGGATGCGCAGACGCTTTATGGGTTCTTTGATGAGGAAGAGCGGGAGATGTTTAGAAAGCTGATAGCGGTATCAAAAATAGGCCCCAAAACCGCCATAAGCATTCTCAGTTCACTAACCCCGCAGGACATTACGTCGGCTATACTAACTGAAAATGTAAATGCCTTCGACGGCGTGTCCGGTATAGGCAAAAAAACGGCGGCAAGGCTGCTTTTAGAGCTGAAGGGAAATATAGGAGCGTTTGGAATGCCTGCGCCTGAATCGGTCAAGGGGGGGCAGAGCATAAATGAAATGCGGACGGAGGCCGTAGCCGCGCTAGTATCTCTAGGTTACGACGGCATAACGGCGGGCCGCGCCGTAGCGGCTTCGCCCGACTGTGAACGCCTGGAGGATATGATAAGCGAGGCTCTCCGCGCCATACCAAGCGGTTTTTAGGAGGAGGTTTAGATGGAAGACAGACTCATAACCTCATCATGGCTTGCTGAGGACGAGCAAACGGAATACAGCCTTAGGCCGCGCTTTTTGAATGAATACATTGGTCAGCACGGTGTAAAGGAGCACATGCTCATATATATTGAAGCCGCTAAGCACCGAGGCGAACCCCTCGATCACGCGCTTTTGTATGGCCCGCCAGGGCTTGGAAAGACAACGCTGGCTTCAATAATAGCAAATGAGATGGGATCGAACCTGCGCGTGACCTCTGGGCCGGCCATATCGCATGCCGGAGATCTTGCGGCCATACTGTCAAAGCTTGCGCCTGGCGACGTACTGTTTATTGATGAAATACATAGGCTTAACTCCAGCGTTGAGGAGATACTATATCCTGCTATGGAGGATTTTGAACTGGATATAGTTCTTGGAAAGGGGCCAGCGGCCAGGTCGCTCAGGCTTGAACTGAAACCATTTACGCTCGTTGGAGCAACCACACGAATGGGACTTCTGACCTCTCCGTTAAGGGACAGGTTTGGTATAAAGGAGCAGCTTGAGCTTTACGCGAATGAGGATTTGAGGGAAATAATAGTACGCAGCGCATCCATACTAGGCGTTGAAATAGATGATGACGGTTCAACAGAGATAGCATCCAGGTCGCGCGGTACCCCAAGGATTGCCAACCGGCTGCTTAAGCGTGTCAGGGATTATGCACAGGTAAGGGGTAACGGCATTATAGATAAAAAAACCGCTCGGGCAGGGCTTGATATGCTGTCGATTGACGGGTTTGGCTTGGACGCAACGGACAGGCGGATCCTCTCAACTATGATTGAAAAGTTTGCGGGGCGGCCTGTCGGTGTAGATACCATAGCCGCAGCTACAGGGGAAGATGCGACTACAGTAGAGGATGTTTATGAGCCATATTTGATGCAGCTGGGGTTTATAGCCCGGACTGCCCGAGGGAGGATCGTACTTCCAAGAGGATACTCGCATATGGGATTTTTGCCGCCGATTCAGGAATAAAACTGAGCATAATAAACCGTATATAAAACAGGAGGTAACACCATGGCCAAAAGAGTACGCGACCTGGAACAGGAAATTGAACGATTAAACGAGGAACTTGTAGCCGCAAGACAGGAGCAAGGCAGCCTCCAAGCTGAACTCAGCCTCTTCAGAACAAAGGAAAACGCCATTGTTGGAGCGCTTACAGAGGCGCAGGCATCGGCTGCAAAGACCGTAGAAGATGCCAAGGGCCGCGCGTGCATTATAATAAAGGATGCAGAGGAGGAGGCAAAGGCAAGGATTGTAGCAGCGGAGGAGATCATCAACGAGGCCAATGAAAGGGCTGCCCTAATAATTGAAAACGCACAGGCTGAGGCTCGAAGAAGAATGGACGACGCGGAGCGCGCAGTAAGCGAATATAGAAACAATATTGACAGGCTTAACGGCCATTTGACGCAGGCGGCCGATGCTGCGAAAACCTTTGCAGCACAGTTTGGCGACTTTATAGCGGGTATCAATCCCGAGACCGATGTGGACTACGCATTGGAGACGCTGCCCAAATACCATGAGGGGGTCGATGAAAGTAGGCTTCCAAAGGATTATAAGGATCCGGCAGAGCTTATGCAGAGCATATACGCTATTCAGGGGCGAGATATACCGATGGAAGATAAAGAGCGCAGCAAAGCACAAGCGCACGACTGCGAGGAGGACGACCATGTTTGGACTGTGGACGAAGTAAAGGTTGATGAAAAGGACGCGGGATTGTTTGAGACGGATGATGAACTCGACGCGCTTATTGACGATATACTCAATGACGATTGACATGGATGATCAGCCATGCTATAATCAAATTTATTAAAGGCTGTGATAAGGGTTTAGTTTGATGTATCGACTAAAGAGAGCTTCCCATTTGCTGTGAGGGTTGCAGTTGATTGCGAATGTCCCGCCCTTTGAGCCGCAGGGAGGAAATGCCCTGACGCCAGCCGCGTTAAAGGCGCAAGAGTACAAAATAAGGTGGTACCGCGTGTATTATCCCGCCCTTATATAAGGGGCGGGTTTTATTTTTAGGAGGTTAATATGGCAAAAAAGAATGATGATTTTGTAACACATATTGCATCGCGAAGCGAAGATTTCCCCCAATGGTATACCGATGTAGTAGTAAAGACTGATATGGTGGACTACTCTGAGGTTAAGGGCTGTATGGTTATAAAGCCCTACGGCTATGCGGTATGGGAGCTTATACAGTCCGAGTTGGACTCAAGGTTTAAAGAAACCGGGCATGTTAACGCTTATTTCCCTCTGTTTATACCTGAAAACCTGTTAAAGAAGGAAGCAGAGCACGTGGAGGGCTTTGCTCCCGAAGTAGCATGGGTTACCCACGGCGGGAGTGAGGAGCTTGCTGAGCGCCTGTGCGTGCGGCCCACCAGTGAAACCATAATCTGCTCCATGTACAGCAAGTGGATACAATCCTATAGGGACTTGCCGGTGCTTATAAACCAGTGGGCAAACGTGGTGCGCTGGGAGAAGAGCACGCGCCCATTTCTCAGAACCACAGAGTTCCTATGGCAGGAAGGGCACACCGCTCACGCAAACGCGGAGGAGGCGGAGGAGGAGACAAGGCGCATGCTGGGAGTATATTGCGATTTTATGGAAAATGTGCTTGCAATACCTGTTATAGCCGGACGTAAAAGCGAAAAGGAAAAGTTTGCCGGCGCGCTGGCAACCTACACCATGGAAGCCCTTATGCAGGATGGCAAGGCCCTGCAGATGGGTACTTCTCATAATCTGGGGGATCACTTTGCCAAAGCCTATGACATAACGTATCTCAGCAGCGAGGGCAAGCTGGAATACTGCCACACAACATCTTGGGGGACTTCGACAAGGATGATCGGCGGGGTTATAATGGTGCATGGGGATGACAGGGGACTGGTGCTTCCACCAAAGGTCGCGCCGGTACAAGTAGTGATCATTCCTATCGCGGCCCATAAACCGGGGGTTTTAGAAAAAGCCGACGAGCTTTTCAGGCAGCTCAAGGGAGCTGGAATACGCGTAAAGGTTGATGACAGCGACCAGAGCGCCGGATGGAAATTCAACCAGTGGGAGATGAAGGGCGTGCCGATCAGGCTTGAAATCGGCCCAAAGGACATAGAAAACTCACAGGTCGTCATCGTACGCAGGGATGGTCATCAAAAGTCAGTGCTGCCGATGGAGGGCTTAACAATGGCTATAAAGGATACTCTCAATGCCGTACATAAGGGGCTATATGAAAAGGCTTTGGCCATGAGGGAAACAAAAACCGTAGATGCTGCGACCTTTGAACAGCTTAAAGAGGGCGTTAAAAATGGCTTTGTAAGGGCAATGTGGTGCCAGGAACGCGAATGCGAAGAGGCCATTAAGGATAAAACGGGCGCTACCACGCGGTGTATGCCATTTGAACAAAGCAAGATAGGGGATGTATGCGTACACTGCGGTAAACCCGCAAAAGCCCTTACTTATTTTGCAAAAGCGTATTAAATACATGTTATTGCGCGTCCATCGCTATGATGGGCGCGCGTTAGATTTTTATGTGTAATTATCGCGCTTTAAAAATTTGGATAGTTTTTCTTTCGCACGTTGAATTAATCCATGACCAATACTCGTCCCTGAGGTACAGGGAAGCTGAATGCTGTTTTCCATAAACCATTTCTGGCTGTCCAATCCGGCCCCGCTGAGTACAGGCTTCTTTTTATATGTGCCGTCCGGCCTAAGAACTCTAGATTTGACGTTGTCGGCCAGCATTATGTCCAATATTTCCATCAGCTGCCGCTTCACATCGGCGTCCAGCACAGGGCAGGCGACCTCGACACGGCGGGATAAGTTACGCGTCATCATATCCGCAGATGATATATAAATCTTTGCGCTTTCACCCTGACCAAAGCAATAGATCCGTGAATGTTCAAGAAAGCGGCCCACTACGCTCGTAACGTTTATGTTTTCCGTTTTTCCACCCACGCCTGGGAGAAGGCAGCATATACCGCGAAGTATCAGTTGAATCTTAACGCCTGCGCCGGACGCTTCAGAAAGCTTGTCAATAATATCGCGATCCGTCAGGGAATTGGCCTTAATCGTAATCCGTCCATTTAAGCCCTTGGCTATTTCTTCATCAATAAGGCTCAGTATTCCGGACTTAAGGCCAAAAGGGGCTACAAGAAGCCTTTGATACGAGCCGTTCAGATTAGAAATAAGCATATTTTGAAAAAACGCAGTGGCATCCAATCCTATGTCCTCGTTAGAGGTGATTAAGCATAGGTCAGTATAGGACAAAGCGGTTTTTTCATTGTAGTTTCCCGTACCGATCTGCGTAATATATTTTATTCTTCCACGCCCCTTTCTCGTTATGAGGCATACCTTTGAGTGGCACTTATAACCAGCGACCCCATAGATTATGCGGCACCCCGCATTCTCCAGCTTTTCCGCCCACTTTATATTGTTCTCTTCATCAAACCTTGCGCGAAGCTCCATTAAAACGGTTACATCCTTCCCGTTTTCAGCAGCCGCGCATAACAGATTGGCCACCATGGAATCCGGAGCCAGCCGGTATACGGTGATCTTTATTGAGATAACTTCAGGGTCTGAAACTGACTCCTTCAAAAGCCGAAAGAAAGGGGCCATCTGTTCAAAGGGATAAAATATAACCAAATCCCGCTTAAGCACCTGCCTGGTTACGCTTTTGCCTTCGTCAAGGCATTCTGGATACCTTGGGATATAAGAAGGATAAGTGAGCTCGGCAAGCAAAGCTGGATGTATAGCATCTTTAATTACATATGAATATTTTAAGTCTATAGGGCATTGAAAGCTATATACTTGTCTCATATCAATATTCAAACGCCTACATAGCAGCTCTAATAGCATGTGGTTGGGTTCGCCCTGGAGCTCTAACCGTACGGGTGCAAGATGATTGCGCTTTTTAAGCAATTTTTTCATATGACGGCGGTAGTCTGTGTCCTCATCATCAAATTTTTCGTCATCAAAACTTATATCCGCGTTCCTCGTTACGGAGATGGTATTAATGCTTGCGATGGTATATATATTGAATATCGAGTCCATATACGCCTTTATAATATTCTCTACCCTAATAAAGCGGTTAGGCGTATCAAGCCATAACAGCGGCGGCAGAGAGGTGGGGACTGGGACTAGTCCGAGATGGACGTTACCCTTTTTGTTAGTCAATATAGAGGCTAAATATAGCTGCTTGTTGGCTAGATGGGGAAATGGATGCCATTGGTCTATAATCTGGGGTGAAAGTATTGGCCCGATAAAGCTGCGGAAATAGCCGCTGACATGCTTGCGCTCCTTTTTCGTGAGTTCATCAAAGGAAAGATCAGATATGCCCTTCTCACGCAGCGCCGTTTCCGTTCTATGCATTAGCCTGTCCCTCATCCTCATTAGGGGCGGGATTGCAATAAATATATCGTCTAGCTGCTCGCGGGGGGTTTGACCGGTTTTGTTATTTACTATGTTCGGTGCAATCAAAGACAGGTCAAAAAGACTGCCGACCCGCACCATGAAAAACTCATCGAGATTACTTGTGAATATTGATATAAACTTTAATCTCTCAAGCAGGGGCACGGTCACATCGAAGGCTTCCTCCAGCACCCGTTTGTTGAAACGAAGCCAGCTGAGCTCCCTGTTTTGGGTATATGAATTATCAAGCGTAAAGTCTTTCAGGCGGTCTTTAGTATCCTGTGACACAGGTAACCCTCCCTGACTCCGTATTTACTTACAAGAATCCTGTTACTATCAAGCCTATTGGCCAGTATTTTTAAGATAAACAATCCGGGAATTATGGTATGCACCCTGTCAGGGCAGTTCTTTAGAATCAGGTTTCTGGCTGTCTCGTCATTGGCGCAGAGAGTTTTATGCAGCTTGCCGAGCTGATCAGACGAAAAGCTTCGGTTATCGGATTTTAGATCGTACATGGAATTAATTAGCTTTAAAGCGGCGCGGATCGTACCTCCAACGCCGCATATTATTGAATTTTTGTTGAAAGCATCCATATCAACGCTATTTATAGCGTAATTTATATCATTAATTATTTTTTTCTGTTCGCTTGGCTTGGGGAAAATTTTGGATACGTGCCTTGAAAAAAGGCTGAGGGAACCCAGAGGGAAACTTAAAGCCTCTTTTATGTTGTCTTGCGCGTCCCTTGAAAAGGACACGACCTCAGTACTTCCACCGCCGATATCTATGAGGGAACCCGACTGCACGTCTATTGAGTGAAGCGCTCCATAGTAGTCGAGCATGGCCTCATCGCTGCCAGATATTACTTCGACATTGTATCCTGTCGATTCGTATATTCGGCTTACCGCTTCATGGGTGTTTATAATATTGCGTAGCGAAGCGGTAGCAAAAATCGCCAACCTGTCTATTTCAAAGTTTTCAAGCCGCTGTCTAAATTCGTTTAATGCCGAGCATATCTGCATAATACCATGCTCGGACAGCAATCCCTCGTTTATATAACCGGCGATCCCGGCCATAACCTTTTCGGAAAAGAGTATTTTAAAGCTTATTCCCTCGGCTTTATATACTGATAATCGTATAGTATTAGAGCCCACGTCAATTACGGCGCATTTCATTGCCAAACCTCCAAGATGGTATTCCATCATTATTTTACCTCAAGGATCGCCATAATAACAGTAAACAAATAAACATAATTTGTTATTTAAATGTTAAGTTATTCGAAACTACACCGATATAAATATAGCCCAAACTATTTTATTAAAATAAAGAGACAATAAGGCATATGATACGTATAGAGGTAAGAAAATTCCGTTAATTTTAAGGCAACCGTCAGTAAAATAAGGGGGTTGTTATAAAGAAACAGTTACAACCCCGCAGAATCGGCTACGCCATACTACCTCCCCTTATACACGGGAGACTTTTTACTCTAACCCGCACAACCCAATTCCGCTTTCAATACCTATCAAAGGTGGCGGTGGAATAATAATAGTCGCCTTCAACGATTGTAGCAGGCCTGGGTTTCATTCGTCAAAATTTGTTCAATTCTCGACCATAGGCCCTGTCGTTAGGCAATAACCGTTTTTAGGCTTTTTCCGGACATATTGTTGAACAAGCTTACCATATTCGCGCTGATCCTCTTACTAGAATATGCCGTATATAAATCATCTCCGCAATTAACGGACTATTTTTGCTTATATTAACTAAAAACGGTGCTTTTTTAAATAGTGAACGCTTCCTTACATCGCCCTTCACAAAGCCGCTTCTCCTTGCTATGTTACTTTACGCGAACTCATCCATACCGGATACAACGAGCAATTCCTCTTCAGAAACAGCTTTAGAAATCAAACCGGAAAGATCGGCCGACAGTTCGCTTTTCCGTATAACCTCTACGTCAGGCCTTGTTACGGGATGCTGGGGAACAAATATTGTACAGCAATCCTCATAAGGAAGTATGGAAGTTTCAAATGACCCTATTCGTTTAGCTATGTTTACTATATGCTCCTTATCAAAACCGATAAGAGGACGAAACACTGGCATCTGGACTGCGTCGTCAGTAACGCAGAGGCCTTGGAGCGTTTGGCTTGCAACTTGGCCAAGCGCCTCACCCGTAATCAAGGCCTGTGCGCCGTCCTTTCGAGCAATAATCTCAGCTATCCGCATCATCGCCCTTCTCATAAGGAGCGTTGTCTCTTTGGGAGGGCACTTATCGTAGATTTTAAGCTGGATATCCGTAAAAGGGACAAGATGGAGCCGTATCGCGCCTGAATGTGTTGAAAGTATACGCGTTAGCTCAACTACCTTATCGCGGGCGCGTTCGCTGGTGTACGGATAACTGTAAAAGTGTACTGCGCTTAGTTCGAGTCCGCGGCGGGCCATCATATAGCCTGCGACAGGGCTGTCTATCCCGCCGGATATAAGCAGCGCGCCGCGGCCGGCTGTTCCTATGGGCATACCGCCCGCGCAGTATATTTCTTCGGTATAGATATAGGCCATGTCCCTTATTTCAACGCACAGCTGTATATCAGGCGAATGAACGTCTACGCTTAGTTCGGGAAACCTTGAGAGCAGATATCCGCCCAACTCCCTGCAGATGGCAACCGAATTAAGCTCAAACCGTTTGTCGGACCGTTTTGAATATACCTTGAATGTGTTTGAAGCATTCCCCGCCAACGCGCGCTCCATGAGTGAACAGGCAGCTTGTTTTATTGTATCCCAGTCCTTATCAACGCCAACGGAAGGACTGACGGAGTGTATGCCAAAAACCCGTTTCAGGTTAGAAACCGCCTGCTCATTCATAGATGGGTCGATGCCGAAGACAAATATCCTGCCCTGTTCCCGGCGCACCTGCGCGTTCATGCCCGAAAGGGCCGATTTTATACGTTCTATGAGTTTGCGTTCAAAAAAGGGACGGTTCAAGCCCTTTAGATGCAATTCCCCATATCTAATTAACAGTACGTTTTCCATCGTTTGTTCTCCTTAAATCATTTGTTTCATGGTTATATGCGCTTGAATTCCAGTTACCTACGGCGGTATCTTCGCAGGAATGCCACCATACTATCAATAGCTGCCGCGGCCTCGTCCATTTCCGCAATAGTGTTAAACGGACATAGGCTGAACCTAATCGCACCCTCCTGACGTTCGCCTTTTACACCCATCGCTTCAAGTATTCTGTTCTTTCCTTGCTTGTAGGAAGAGCACGCCGAACCTGTGGCGACATAGATCTGGCGCTCCTCGAGCGAATGCAGAAGGACTTCGCCCTTTACGCCCATGAACGAGACGTTCAATATATGCGGAGCGCCCTCAAGGGGGACGGGGCCATTTATAACGGTGTCTCTAATCCTCAGCAGGTTTTCGGCAAGCCTGAGCTTGCAGCGCATCATTGAGTTGATATATGTATCATTGTTAGAGACATACTGTTGTATTGCGGCGTCCATCGCCAGTATGCCTGGAGTATTGACGGTGCCGGAGCGTAGCCCGTTTTCCTGGCCTCCGCCCGTCTGGCCGCCTAGAAACTTTATCTTTTTGCTTGCGTACAGGGCGCCTACGCCTTTGGGAGCGTGAAATTTATGTCCGCTTAGGGAATACATATCGCAGGCCTCGGCGCCGATAGGAACCTTGAGAAAACCCTGTACGCCGTCTACGTGCATAACGGCTCCAGGGGCTATTGACTTAAGCCTGTGGTTTATTTCTGAAATCTGGTTGATAGCGCCGGTTTCATTGTTAACCTGCATTACGCTTACAAACTGGGCGTTTTGCGTCACAAGCTGACTTAACGAATCAAGCCGGACACGCCCATTGCCATCCACTTCGGCAAAGACCACGTCATAACCGGCGCTCTTATATGTCAAAGCGGTTTCATATACCGACGGATGCTCTACGGCGCTTACAATTATTCTTCCTTTGCCGCGCATTGCTCCCAGCGTTCCTGAAAACGCCATGTTGTTGCTCTCAGTAGCCCCTGATGTAAAGATGATTTCATCAGGGCTGGCCTTTATAACGCCCGCAAGACGCCTTTTAGCCAAAAGCACAGATTTCTCGACAGCGACGGCGGGCGAGTAAGCGCTCGAGGGATTGAAGTAATCCTTCAGCATGTGATTTCTCGCAGCTTCCGCAGCCGAGTCAAAGGTGCGGGTAGTTGCGCTATTGTCCAAATATATCATCGTTTTCACTCCGTATTATCATTATAGTCGAGACAAAAGCCTCCATATATATGTACGGCAGGATGGATACATCAGTTACGGTTTAAGACAAAATCATTTTTTTGTATTAAATCGTGCCGTTCGCGCTTTTCCAATAATAATAACATAAGCCATGGTTTTTTTGCCATGCGTTTTTCACAAACTACTCACATATGTTTTGTAGACGCGCATGTTCTTCATGCATGCGAAAGTGCTATAATATAGTATGCTTATTATTCCAAATGGAGGTAAAGCAATATGCTATGCGATATATGCAATAAGAATGATGCGCTAATCCACCGCATCACGGTTATAAATGGGAAAAGGACTGAACAGCATTTGTGCGCCGAATGCGCTAGGGTGCAGGGTGTAAATGTATTCAAGCTGCCCACGCTGTCAGACCTGCTGGCAGCGTATGCAAAGCCTGTTACTGACGCCGTGTGCGAGTGCGCGAGCGACATGGACGATTTTAAACGAACGGGACTGCTTGGATGCGAAGAATGCTACACTACTTTCAGGGACGATTTAATACCAATAATAAAAAGGGCCCAGGGTGGACGCACTGAACACAGGGGCCGTGTCCCGGGCAGGTCGGGCGTAAACAAACTAATGGAGATTAAGGATCTGCGAAACGAACTAGCGGAGGCGGTTGGTAAAGAAGAGTATGAGAGGGCCGCGGTCTTAAGGGATAGGATACGCGCCCTTACGGAAGGCGGTGCTGCAAATGCATAACAATGACGTAATAATGAGCTGCCGCATACGGCTGGCGCGCAATATACACGGCATTCCGTTTGTAAGCAAGTTTAGCCAGCAGCAGGCGGAGGAGGTAATCCAGTCCGTAAGCAAAGCGCTTGATGATGGAAATGGATACAACCTGCTGAGAATGTCGGAATTGACGCAAACGCAGCGGAGCCAACTTGTTGAACGCCATCTCTGTAGCGTGGAACTAACGAAAAGCCCGTATGGAGCTCTCCTTATCGATGAAACGGAGAGAATAAGCATTATGTTAAATGAAGAGGATCATATACGCGTTCAGGCAATATTGAAGGGGCTTGACCTGTCACAGTCATATGAGCTCGCCTCAAGGGTGGACGAACAGATAGAAAACGGAATTGAATATGCCTTTGACTCCCAATTTGGTTATTTAACGGCATGTCCTACAAACGTTGGAACCGGAATGAGGGCGTCCGCGATGATGCACCTGGCCGGATTGGCGATAACAGGCCAGGCGGAGGGTTTGCTTATGAATGTAACAAAGCTGGGCTGTGCGGTTAGGGGGTTCTATGGAGAGGGAAGCGGCGCTCCAGGGAATATATATCAGATATCGAACCAGCATACGCTTGGTTTGACAGAAGAGGATATCATAAAGAGCCTGAACGACATAATCGGCCAAATAGCGGAGCGTGAAATGGATATAAGACAGGCCCTGTCGATGAAAAACGCGATTGAACTGTCCGATATCGCAAACAGGTCCGTCGGTGCGTGCCGCTATGCGCGAAAGTTATCATATGATGAGGCTATGCAGCATATTTCAAACTTGAAATTGGGCGCAAGCCTCGATTTATCTCCCGTTCCATCGGATACCGCCGACGAGCTGCTGATAAGATGTCAGCCCGCGTCGCTGTGCATCAATGCCGGCCATAGGCTTGGCGCTGAGGAAGAGATGGTCGCCCGCGCCGCCATGGCTCGGGACATTTTAAAGGGCTTTTGATTTTTACTTGAATACTGAGCGGCAAGGATGAAGAAAATCATATTAGATAGAAGATAGATTCCGTTAAGGGATTAATAGATGGTTAATTAACGATGGATAAGGAGGAGCTATGGGAATTTTCGACCGATTCACCGAAGGGGCTAAAAAAGCGCTTGCCCTTGCACAGGAAAGCGCGAAACAGCTTGGACATAATTATGTGGGAAGCGAACACCTGCTGATGGGACTAATAAGGGAGGGAGACGGAGCGGCTGCCAAGGCGCTGTATAGGTTTGGCGTAAGCGAGTCGGATGTTGCTACGAAGTCGGAGGCCATAGTAGGCAGGGGAGACTACCACTTTACAGATAGTTTCGGCTCAACTCCCAGAACAAAGAAAATACTGGAGCTTAGCCTGTATGAAGCAAAACTGCATAAGAATAACTACATTGGCACTGAACACATACTTCTTGCAATGCTGAGTGAGCAAGGGTGCGTCGCGGTGAGGATACTTTCCGAATTGGGAGTAGACCTATCATCGCTAAAGAAGCATATTGAACAGGGACTAAGCGGGGATCAGGCTGCGGAACCGAAAAGCGAGGCTGGAGCCGCGCAGGAAACTCCAACGCTTGACAGGTATTCCACCGACATAACAAAGCTGGCGAGAAATGGGGAATTGGATCCTGTAATAGGAAGATCTGAAGAAATACAGCGCATCATACAGATCCTCAGCCGCAGGACCAAGAACAACCCCGTGCTCATAGGCGATCCCGGTGTGGGCAAGAGCGCGATAATAGAGGGTCTGGCTCAGAGAATAGTCGCCGGCGAAACTCCGGACCTGCTTAAGGACAAACGCGTCGTTTCGCTCGACATAGCGGGAATGCTGGCCGGAACAAAGTATAGGGGCGAGTTTGAAGAACGCATTAAGGCGGCTCTGGACGAACTGAAGGCAAGCGGCAACACGATATTGTTCATCGATGAACTTCATACCATTGTTGGGGCTGGCGCGTCTGAAGGCAGCGTTGACGCTTCAAACATTCTAAAGCCCGCCTTAGCAAGAGGCGAGATACAGGTTGTTGGCGCAACTACCCCTGATGAATTCAGGCGGTACATTGAAAAGGACGCGGCACTTGAACGCAGGTTCCAGCCCGTTTCCGTGGGCGAGCCTACGAAGGAACAGGCGCTTCAGATTTTGATGGGTCTCAGGGATAAATACGAGGCGCATCATAAGGCCAGGATAACGGACGATGCGCTTAAGGCCGCGGTTGAGCTATCAGACAGGTATATTCAAGACAGGTTTTTGCCGGACAAGGCCATAGACCTTATGGACGAAGCGGCAAGCAGCGTAAGGCTTAAGGCGTATATTGCCCCTCCCGACATGAAGGAGATGGAAGCGACGCTTGAATCGCTTCTTACAGAAAAGGAAGAGGCCGTCAATAATCAAAACTATGAACGGGCCGCTCATCTAAGGGACGAGGAACAAAAGCTGCGCGCTAAGATTTCCGCTCTTAGAGAGGATTGGGATAATACGCGTGAGCAGCGTGAAAGCACCGTTAATGAAGAGGATATTGCTCAGGTGGTGAATCTTTGGACTGGAATACCGGTAAAACAGCTGACAGAGGATGAGGGTACAAAGCTTTTAAGGCTTGAACAGGAGCTTCATAAGCGCGTTATTGGCCAGGATGAGGCGGTTGCGGCGGTATCACGGGCTATTCGCAGGGCGCGCGCCGGCCTTAAGGATCCTAAGCGGCCCATTGGATCGTTCCTATTCCTGGGGCCGACCGGCGTAGGCAAGACCGAATTGTCACGCGCGCTGGCAGAAGCCATGTTCTCCGATGAAAACGCGATGATACGCCTTGACATGTCAGAATATATGGAACCGCATTCCGTGGCAAAGCTCATAGGTTCTCCTCCAGGATATGTAGGCTATGACGATGGCGGTCAGCTGACCGAGCGCGTAAGGCGAAGGCCGTACTGCGTTTTATTGCTCGACGAGATAGAGAAGGCTCACCCAGATGTGTTTAACATTCTTCTTCAGGTGCTGGAGGACGGCCGACTTACGGATTCTAAAGGACACACTGTAGATTTTCGCAATACGATAATTATCATGACGTCAAACCTCGGTGCGTCTAGACTTATACAGAATAATACTGTTGGGTTCGGGCGCGATAAAAGGGAATTTTCGTATGAGCGGATGAAGGACGTTATGATGTCCGAGCTTAAAAAGGCGTTCAGGCCTGAATTTCTGAACAGAATCGATGAAATCATAATATTCCATCCTCTTGAACGGGAACAGACTGCCCAGATTGCAAAGCTGATGCTAGCAAATGTAATAGAAAGGCTTCGTGATAGGAATATTGAGCTTATTGTCACAGATGAAGCGGCGATGCATCTGGCAAAGGATGGTTTTGACATACAATATGGAGCAAGACCGCTTCGAAGGGCCATTCAGCAGCAGCTGGAGGATAGCCTAAGCGAGGTCCTGCTGTCGGGCGAGATAAAACTTGGCGATAAGGTAGAGGCCTACTTGGATGAGGGCAAGCTTAAGTTCCGCGCCGATAGGCAAAGCGCGGCGGTTAATTAGATATGGTGGTTTAGCATGGATGTGATAAGGTTTGGGCTGGGGATACGTTTTGATGCGCTGGGCACTATGCCGGACGACGGTGTGGCAAGGCAGTTTTTTGAAGAAGTTTTTTCCGTACTTACCGTAACGGATGTAAAGGGTTTACATGTGTATGGCGGCCCCTGCGAAGAGTGCAGGCAAGCGGGCAAAAATATATATACCATTGTATTTATGGGGGGATCGCTTAAGGATATGCGAAATATCTTTAATAAGCTTGACAACGATGCAGGAATCAATATGTACCTTGACTCCTCTCTCCCTTACATAGAGAACAACAGGATTGAAGGCATGAGCGGCCTAACCTATTATGGGAAGGTTCAGGGCGACGGCCGGATGAGGGGCGGAGAAGCGCCCCTGTTTGGATTGATTGTGCCTAAAAAGCACGGCAGGAAACGTCCTGTAGGAAAAGGCATTAAGATTATGCTTGCACCGGATTCGTTTAAAGGCAATTTAAGCTCCATGGAGATCATTAAAAGGCTCACAGTCGCCGCCAGACGCAATTTTCCTGGAGTAAAGGTCGTTCCCGTTCCGATTGCGGACGGCGGCGAAGGTACTGTCGATGCATTTGTAACGGCCTGCAGCGGCACATACCGGCGCATTGAGGCAACATCGCCCAATAATGAGAAAATAACTGCGGCATACGGAGTTTTACATGGAAAAACCGCGGTGATAGAAATGGCACAGGCATCCGGACTGTCCGTTTCGGCCGGCGGACTGAACCCAATGAAGGCCACATCCTTTGGCACCGGCGAACTGATAAAGCGCGCATTGGACGAAGGAATAAAAAATATAATAATCGGTCTTGGAGGAAGCGCTACGAACGACGGCGGAATGGGTTGCGCGCGTGCACTTGGAGTAAAATTTCTTGACGCGGAGGGCATAGAACTCTTAGGCAGCGGAGAGGATCTGGCCAAGGTGGCGGAAATCGATATGAGCTCGGTACATCCGAGGGCTAAGGACGCGCGCTTTACCGTAATGTGCGATGTGGATAACCCTTTGACAGGAGATAATGGAGCCACATATATTTACGGACCGCAGAAGGGTGCGGATGAGGATCAGCTGAAGCAACTGGAGGAGGGAATGCGTTCATACGGCCGGCTTCTCAGCATTGTAGCAGACATGGACGTTTCATCCGTAGCGGGAGCCGGGGCTGCCGGAGGAATGGGGGCAATGCTGATGGCGCTTTTCAACGCAAGGCTCACGCCGGGCATTGACGCTATGCTTGAAGCTATTGATTTTGAAACGCTTTTAAACCGCGTTTCCCTGGTAATTACGGGTGAAGGAATGTTGGACCGCCAGACCGCGCGTCATGGAAAGGCGGTAGCCGGAATAATGAAACGCTGTGTTAAACGTAAAGTTCCAGTTGCCATTATTACTGGCGCCATGGGACGGGGGGCTGAAGAGATATATAATCTTGGCAACGCCGGAATAATGACGTTGATTAATGCTCCAATGTCAACTGAACAGGCAATGGAAAAGGGAACGGAACTGTTTGACGATGCTGCGGATAGGATGTTTCGGTTTATAAGGATGGGAAGGGACGTTGAAAAGATGGGAGCGCCTAAAAGGCCCAAAAAGAGCGCCATGTTTTAGCCATTCCATGAGTTATACTCCTATGACTCTAAGATCCCGAAAGCGCAGCATTGGGGTGTTGAAGAAGACAGTAAAGGCGCCGTTAATGCCGTACTGAACATAAACCTTGCCCATATGTATAAGGATCAAATCATGAATATGTTGTTTAAACGGCGAACCGACATATAAAATGCCGGTTCGCCGTCTTTAAGGCTTGCGCATCAATCAGCCTGCGTTTGCCGATTGACCATCTTCGGCGGAATGATTCTTTCTGTAATCTTCAACCGCGGCCTTGACCGCCTCTTCGGCAAGAACAGAGCAGTGTATTTTGACCGGGGGCAGCCCTTCCAATGCTTCGACAACCGCGGAATTGGTAAGCTTGAGCGCTTCGTCAACGCTTTTGCCCTTAATTAGCTCGGTGGCCATGGATGATGTGGCAATCGCCGCCCCGCATCCAAAGGTTTTAAACCCGACGTCTTCTATTATGCCGTCGTCGTTGACCTTTATAAACATCTGCATTATGTCTCCGCATTTTGCGTTGCCTACCATGCCAACGCCGTTTGCATCCTCTATCTCTCCCATATTCCGTGGATTGGAAAAATGATCCATAACCTTATCGGTATACATATATATATTCCTCCTGAATCAATTTATTGCTTAGTTATATATAATGGCGACATCGTTCTCAGCTTTGAAACTATACGTGGCAGCGTTTCAAGAATATAATCTACTTCCTCATCCGTAGTATTGCTGCTAAGGGTAAGGCGCAGAGAACCGTGTGCTATTTCATGCGGTATACCCATTGCCAGAAGAACGTGCGAGGGGTCCAGCGAGCCAGAGGTACATGCCGAGCCGCTTGATGCGGCAATGCCGTTTATATCAAGCATCAGCAATATCGCTTCACCCTCAATATACTTTATGCTGAAATTTACATTTCCGGGAAGCCGCTTTGTAGGATGACCGTTCAGCTTAACCTCATCTATCCTTTTGGGTATTTCCGCGATAAGCCTGTCGCGCATCCCCTTAATTCTTGCTACGTCCCTATCCATATTTGACATTGCCAGCTCAATAGCGGCGCCAAGCCCGACTATCCCCGCCACATTCTCCGTACCTGCCCTGCGTCCGCGCTCATGCGCACCTCCCACGATTATAGGGGTAATCGCTACGCCTTTACGCACGTAGAGAGCGCCTATTCCCTTAGGACCATGGAACTTGTGAGCTGAGAGGGAAAGCATGTCTATATGCATTTCCTTTACGTCTATAGGCACGTGTGTTACCGCCTGTACAGCGTCGGTGTGAAAAAGAATTTTTCGGTCATGACATATTTGGCCTATCTCCGCAATCGGCATAATGGAGCCAACTTCGTTGTTGGCAAACATAATGGTTACGAGGATGGTATCTTCCCGTATTGCATCCTCTACCTGTTTTGGAGTTATCATTCCATATTCATCTACAGGCAGATATGTGACGTCAAATCCGTTGCGGGCCAGCTCCTCGCAGCTGTGAAGCACAGCATGGTGCTCAACGGAGGTCGTGATAATGTGCTTTCCCTTTTTTTTACTTTTTATGGCGGCGCCTTTTATAGCCATATTATCCGCCTCTGTTCCGCTGCCGGTAAAGATAATTTCATCAAAGGAAGCGTTTATTGCCCGAGCTACCTGCTCCCTTGCCTTATCGATGCCCTTTCTTGCGCCCTGGCCAAACGAATGCACGCTGGAGGCATTGCCGTAAACATCCGTAAGATACGGCATCATAGCGTTGAGTACCTCGGAACTTAGCGCGGTAGTCGCCGCATTATCCATGTAAACCTTCATCATCGTTGTGTACGCTCCATCTGATTTTTATAGTCGTCCGCCATATCCTTCAAAGTTGTGGCGGATAGCACGTCGTTTATTCTGTTCTGCAGCTTAAGCCATAATGGACGTGCCGAACAGCTGCAGGCGTTTTTGCACCCAATCCGTCCTATGCTTACACAGTCAGCTATAGTCATTTCCTCCAGAACGTTCAGAACGTCAAATACGCTTACCTCCTCGGGCGAGCGTGACAGGACATACCCGCCCTGGGCGCCTCTTGTGGCGGTTACAAGGCCAGATTTGCGCAGAGAGGCTATTATCCTTTCAAGATATGCCTCGCTGATTTCCTGCTGCTGCGCTAGCGATGCGGTACTTACCGGAACACCTTGTCCATACGCAAGGGCAAGATCAACCATCGCCTTTAGACCATAGCGTCCTCGTGTGGAAAGCTTCATTGGGGTACCTCCGATCAATTCCTACTAGTTTGGTCGGATTTATTCTAGCATATGCAATCGGCTTTGTAAATAGAATGTGATCAGTTGATTCATGATATGTTTTTTCATCATTAGCAAAATTTTGAAAACAAGATTTATACAAATCATTTACATAACAGATGGACAATGATATAATCCACTATATTACCATGCCATGGAGGTATTTTTTAGTGGAAAAACGACCATACATTTCTTGGGAGCTAGCTGAAAGCTTCCTTATTGACGCATTCACGGCAGTCGGCGTTCCTGAGGCTGATGCAAGGATATGTGCAGATGTGATTTTGGAAAGCGACAGGCGGGGGATTGAAAGTCACGGCCTTAATCGGTTTAAACCCATATATATTGACAGAATAAATGCGGGAATATTAAATCCAATTACTGAAATTGAAGTAGTTAGGGAAACTCCGACCACTATGGTGATTGACGGCCATGACGGCATGGGAATGGTAACTTCGCATAAGGCTATGAGCATGGCTATTGATAAGGCAAAGACGCTTGGGATGGGTATGGCCGCAGTCCGCAATTCCTCTCACTACGGCATTGCTGGCTACTACGTTACTATGGCGACAAAGGAGGGGCTTATAGGGATTACGGGAACAAACGCACGCCCCTCAATAGCTCCGACGTATGGTGTGGAAAATATGCTTGGAACCAATCCGATAACGTTCGGATTGCCGACCGACGAAGATTTCCCATTTGCTCTGGACTGTGCCACATCCATCACACAGCGCGCAACAATCGAATACTTTGCGCGTCAGGGACTTGATACCCCAAAAGGAATGGTTATGGATATGCAGGGCAATCCCATGACCGACAGCAACAAAATATTGCAAGCCCTAAGTACGGGCGAAGCCGTTTTGGCCCCTCTAGGAGGACAGGGCGAGAATCTGGCGGGATATAAAGGGTATGGTTACGCCACAGTGGTTGAGATTTTGTGTGCCGCACTGCAGGCCGGAAGTTATATGAGGATGCTTACTGGACTGCAGGACGGAAAGAGGGTTCCTCATCATTTGGGACATTTCTTTATAGCAATAGACCCTGATGCATTCATGGGACGCGAGACATTCAAGAAAATCTGCGGCGATATCCTCAGAGAATTAAGGGCCTCAAAAAAGGCGCCGGGACACGACCGTATATATACGGCTGGAGAGAAGGAGTATATCTCATGGCTTGACAGAAAGGATAAGGGAGTCCCAGTTGGGTCTAGCGTACAAAGGGAGCTGATCGAGGTCAGGGATATGTTCAAACTGAATTATGTGTTCCCATTTGAAAACTAGTCTACTAGTCTAATTAAAGGGGCTGTATTGTTAACGGCCCCGTTTTTTAATTTCGGCTCCTTTATCCTTGTTTTTTTCACCCGATATAAGCTGTATAATTGCCAGACCCAGCAAAAACATTCCAAATATTCTTCTTAGCCATTCTGATGATACAATCATAGCCAGCATAGCACCTCCAACAGCTCCTATAATTCCAGCAATTATTATAGGTATGCAATCCTTGAAGTCTATGCGCCCTTCCCTGCGGTGAATAAAAATTGCTACTATAGCTGCAGGCAAAAACGAGAGCATATTTATGCCCTGCGCAGCATGTTGGTCAATAGAGACGAGCAGAGTGAGAACAGGTATTAGTATTGTTCCTCCGCCCATTCCCATACCAGCTGCAACCCCCGATATAAGCCCGCCAATTATGCATAGAACTTGGGCCATATATTAACCTCCAAATATCATCCACAAAGCGGCGGCAAACATTAAAATGGAAAAGATCCGGTTAAGCCATATCTTACTTAGCTTACCGAGCAATTTAGCCCCAAACAACCCTCCAACAAAAAAGGCCGGAGCCGTCCATGGCAGCATGTCCCACTGTATTGCGTTATTGAATAGATAAACTGCAATGCTAACCACTGTCAAAGGCAGCATGATACAGATTGCGGTTGCATGTGCCTTTTTCACTGGCATTTTACATAGCTTATTTAAAGCTAGCACGGCCACCATACCTCCTCCCGCGCCAAAGAGGCCGTTGCACAGCCCTGTAACTACACCGGCGGTTATACTAAGCAGAGTCTTAGGCCTATTTTCAGTAGCGTTTTTGTCCATTTTATGAGTTTGCTCAAAGCAAAATTGTTTGATTCAAATTATTATAAATAGTGAAGTAGCAGGATAGCTATTGCACAGATCGGCTATGTTTTTAGTATACTACGGAACGCGGCATAAAATTGCGTTTACTTAAGAGCGTTTGCATTTCTGATTTTATCATAATAAAGCGGGCTTTCTAAGCCCGCTTTATTATGATAAAACCAAATCGGTCCCACTATTCTTTTGAGTTCATAGATATATGCATATCAATAATCTCTTCCTTTGTAAGCAGGCTGAAGGTAGCCAAATAATCCTGTGTAAAATCTACGGTTACCTTATTTTCATCAACACGGGGATTCTGGTACAGTCCGGATGCAACAATGGTTGTGGCATATGTTTGCGCCATTTCCTCGTTGTTAAGCGTTGTTACGAGATCGGCTGATTTAAGGGTATCGCCGTCGTAATAATATGTAAATAATTGAACGGTGTCATTAAGCGTTATTGATATAACGGCATTTCCGTCAATTATTTCAGCCTCGATTTTTTCAACCGGCTCTTCTGTTGGCATAGCGCCCGAGGAGTCGGGAACGTCAGGGGACGAAATGCCGAGCGAACCCTCAGCTGTTGGGGGAGCAGAGGGAGCGGAGCTGCTCTTTAAAGTGTTGTTATCCTTTCCACAGGCTGTGAGGGACAGCAGGAAAGTAACTATAAGTACTATGGATAAAACTTTTTTCAATTTAATTTGTCCTCCTATTAAGAGATAAAATCGGATGGTCACTCTCTATTTTGCCTAATCATAAGCTATTTAATTATATCATATTGCAGCGCGCAGTAACAGTACTATTTATTGTATAAAAATAATGCTATTGGAATAATTATTACACATATAAGCCCGAATTTTACTTCGTGCTTATATAACTGTATACTTACCCTGTCAACTGGGGGTAATATAACGGTTTTAACCTTTTAACGTAGTTCCGGCTCTTCCGTTTAGCGCATCTACGGCCTTATCGAGCGATGTAATGATAGCGCGTCTACCTTTTTTGCTGAGTATGAATTTAAGAGCGGCTTCAATCTTTGGCAGCATTGAACCAGGAGCGAAATGGCCCTCTGCGATATATTTTTGCGCCGTATCTGCGTCCATTTCTGCGATTTCCAGCTGATCAGGCTTACCGTAGTTTATACATACTTTCTCAACAGCCGTAAGAATCATAAGCGTATCTGCGTCCAAATCTTCCGCAAGTTTTTCAGACGCAAGATCCTTATCAATTACCGCGGCTACGCCCTCTAGTTCTCCATTTGAATTTTTTATGACAGGTATTCCGCCGCCCCCGACCGTTATGACAAGAAAACCATTATTGGCAAGGCATTCCACTGCCTTAAGCTCAACTATTTCAACAGGGAGGGGTGAGGCGACAACTCTGCGCCATCCACGCCCGGAATCCTCCTTCATGGTATAGCCCTTATGAGAGGCTATTTCCATCGCCTCAGATTCGCTGTAAAAAGGCCCTATGGGTTTTGACGGATCCTTAAATTTTGGATCATCTTTATCGACTACCACTTGTGTCACGACTGTGACGACTGGAGTGTTATTATTTCTCTTTTTTAGTACCTTTGACAAACCCTGCTGAATATGATATCCGATCATACCCTGGCTCATTGCACCGCATACGTCAAATGGCATGGAGGGGGTTTTCTCGCTGTCCGCAGTTTCGTTTTGCATGACAATTCGGCCAACCTGCGGACCGTTTCCATGAGAAAGTATAACTTCATATCCGGATTCAATCAAATCCGCAATATGCTCCGAGGTATGCTCAATGACTTTAAGCTGAGCGTCGGCAGTAGCGGGGCGGCCGGTCTCCTGAAGAGCGTTGCCGCCAAGAGCGATTACAAGCTTTTTCACATGACTACTCCTTATTTATTAAATACTATCGACATATACTTGTGAATTATATTTGTATGACTAAGTTTTTGTCAATGCCGCCATGAATTATATATATCCATTGCCACAACGCTTGCAAGGGTAAGGCCTGCAGCCGCAGGGACAAATGATATGCTTCCGGGGGCACGGCTCCGTCCGCCGTCGGGCAGGATTGGTACAAGCGGTTTCTCCATTGAATACACTACCTTTAATGATTTTATGCCCTTACGGCGCATTTCTTTACGCATTGCCCTAGCAAGGGGACATCCTTCAGTATCAAATATATCCCCCACTCTTATCATTGTTGGGTCAAGCCGGTTCCCCGTACCCATACAGCTTACGACCGGCACATTTCTGCACATTGCCTCATGAACAATGGAGGCCTTAGCGGTTACAGTGTCGATTGCATCCACGATATAGTCCGCCGTTATGGGCAGTATTTCTGAAACATTGTCCTTTGAAATAAAGGTGCGGTATATTGATACCTCACAGTCGGATATATCCTCAATCCTGCGTTTCATGACCTCTACCTTTGGCATATTGATCGTTGACTTTGCGGCCACTATCTGGCGATTGAGATTGCTAGGCTGAACTACATCGTGATCGATAAGGTGGAGCTGTCCTATCCCGCATCGGGCTAACGCCTCCGCGCAGTGTCCCCCAACTCCCCCTAACCCGCATATGACAACCGACTTTTCTGAAAACAGTGCCTCCGCTTCAATGCCTAGAAGCATCGCTGTTCTTATAAAACTTTCATTCATTGGGTACTATTCCTTTTTAGCCATGATAGTGTCAATTAAAAGAGCAAGCATAAACCCAGCAGATAGAAGCAGTCCCGCTATAAACCCGTTAGGGAATATTAACAGCATTGACATAACGAGAAAGCCAAGTATCGCATAGTAGGCATATCCATGGTATTTTTCGAGCATTTTTCTAACAAAGAGAATAAGAATCAGAGCAACGGCCGCAAATCCCAGGGCTGCAAACAGCAAGTGCACTATGGCTCCGCCCCACTCTGCTGCGGCAGCTTGGTTGCCGGAAATGGCCGATAATATTAGGGAAACGCTGGTTGACGTATTGACGCATGAGAGAAACGGCTTATATAAGCCCAAAAATATCAATATGAATGATGTGCTTATTCCAGGGATTACCGTACCAAACGCGAGAACCCCTCCAATAATCATAGCGGTCCAATAGTTAAATGGCAAAGTCTCAGTGCCTGCCAGCGAACGTTCGGCCAGAGAAAGCAGACCGATAAAAGCGGCTCCGATCAGAGCGGAAAAGATATATTTCTTTTTAAACCCACCCTGAGAGTTTGCCTCTCTAATTAGAGAAGGTATTCCTCCGGCGACCAATCCAAAAAAGAGGCACATAACGGGTATCTCATAGCTTTCAAGAGCCCACTCTACGACGTTGCTCATTGATAATAGACCAACAGCGCCGCCGATAACCAGCGGAAGTAAAAATAAGAAGCTTTTTTTGGGAAACTTGAAGAATCCTCCGACAGCATCCAGCATGGGCTTGTATAATCCCATGGATACGGCTAGAATTCCTCCGCTGACTCCAGGGATTATGCCGCCTATGCCTATAACCAGTCCGGCAAGCATACGCTTTATGAAATTCTTAATTTTACCGTTCATTTTAGCCCCCCAAAAAATCCAATATAAAAATTATAGCATAAGCCAACAAAGGGGGTATGTAGCTGTTGTAATATATTTTTTTGCTTAAATTTTGGTATTGATTTAACGCTGGGTTTAAGTTATTATAAATAAGGTTTTGTGAAATGAGGACAAACATATAAAGCATTATGGAGAGATGGCTGAGCTGGTCTAAGGCGCACGACTGGAAATCGTGTGTACCCCTTAAAGGTACCGAGGGTTCGAATCCCTCTCTCTCCGCCAAAGTGGACAAGTCCTTGTATATCAAGGGTTTGTCCACTTTTCGTTTTTCTTAACATAATGGCCTGAAAAGCAAAATTATGTTCATAAAGAGCATACGATTTTTGGCACTTTTTCACCTAACCCCAATCTATTAAGGTGTAAGCCGCGCACTTATAGCGATATAAAAATCCTTAGGTACACATGCAGTTCTAATAACCTATTATGGCTTAATCTGAGCATATAGGAGGCGACTTTGACAAAATAAGGGCTTAAGCTTAATCAATAACCTATAGTTTGGTGTTGTAGAAAATGCAATGGGACTTCCCTCCGGCGGAGTTGATAAAGGGGACGGCACTATCATTGTTAAGCGGTTATCAACTTTAGGTATATCCCCTATATATACTAAATTTAAAATGCCATTGTTTCTTTAAGCCAATCCGCGCTACAAATAGCTTAGATATCTTACTCAAGATTGCTGTTATAAATTTTATTTTCAATTTAGGGGTGGACAATTAAAAAGACGGGGTGTACAATCTTATCTGACAACTGAATTATGGTTTCAGCTTTTGCTGGATTAAAAGGGAAGCCGGTGTGAATCCGGCGCAACAGCCATTACTGTATTTGACTACGCAGCAGGCAGGCGGTATTGCCGCAGCCATTGGAGCAATGCTCTGAGAAGGCGTCTGTTGAGGATATTTTTTATCTGAGTCATAAGTCAGGATACCTGCCTTTTTCAGTAAATTGCAAGGCTATTATAGGCTTTGCTGCACTTTTGGGCAATGGGAAGTGTATTATAGTGTTATTCTATTTATTTAGAGTTTTCCTATTAATACAAGCAGCGCTTCTCATACCAGGGAAGCGCTGCTTTTGCAGTAGCTAAAACCATTGCGGTGGTCTGTTGCTTCAGAAAATGTGAAGTAAAAAAATTATTAGGAGGACAATCAGATGAACAAATTGAAACTGCGTATGTCAGTAACTGCCCTTTTGCTTGCGCTGGTGATGATATTCAGCTTTATGCCGGTATCGCACACATCAGCACAAGGCGAAGTTACGATAGTAACGACCCTTGTTGACGGCATGGAACAAAGGGGGAGCAGAAAGACCTTTGATGTTTGGGCGCGGAATGAAGAGGGAAATAAGGTTCCTTCATCCGTAACGCTTAACGGAGAACCCGTTTCAGCAACATGGGACGATGCGGAAAAAACGAGCTACACGCTCAACTTCAGTGTTGAAGGTGAAAACTTGGTTATTGTGGCGGCGGGAAGCTCAAGCATTTCATATACTATCAACTATATAAAGGCCGAGCCAGGGGATGTTATAGGCCAGGCAACCTGGAGCATTGAGGCGCTGACAATAGGCTGTGGTTATGTGGTCGAACCGGTACGGGTTGATGTTATAGAAGGCGAAACAGCTGCGCAGGCGCTGATAAGGCTAATTGACGAAAATGGCTATACATGCAGCTACAGCGGAAGCCCGACGAGCGGCTTTTACCTTCAGCAGATACAGGGATTCCAAAGCTCAGACAATATTCCGGATTTTCTCAGGGAACATTTGGACAATAATGGATTCGAAGTCTATGATGAGGGTGAGATAAACGAACTCGGAGAGTTTTACTATACGTCGGGTTCGGGTTGGATGTATGCGGTAAACAATGTGTTTCCAAACGTTGGATTTGCGGATTCTTATCTTTCTGACGGCGATGTGGTGCGTGTGCAATTTACGCTTGCGTATGGGCAGGACATAGGCGGAATGGCGGCTATGGGCGGCGGTTGGGGGAGCGATTTTTATGAAGTACCCAACAAAGATAATCTGCTGTCTCTCATTGCCGAGATTAAGTCGTTTAACGATCTTACCATGACGTCAGAAATCACAGCCGCTTTTGATGATGCAACTAGCCTTGCTATGGAACTCAATCCTGATATAGCAACCCAGGAAGCGGTTGATAACGCTCATTCCGTGTTGAATGCGTCGATAAACCACACGGTTATTTTTGAAGATGGTTTTGGAGAAGTACTATCAACTTTGCAGGTAAGGCACGGACTGCCAGCACAAGCGCCGACTGTCCCCGAACGTGAAGGACATACGTTCAGCGGCTGGGATAAGGATTTTTCCCGCGTTATAAGCGATATGACTATTAATGCGGTATGGGACTCAGACATGCATACCGTAACCTTCGAGGATGGTTTTGGAAACGTAATAGATGACGTCCAGGTAAATCACGGGGGAACGGTTACGCCACCTACAGTTCCGGAAATCGACGGCTATGTCTTTGCGGGATGGGATAGGTCGCTTGATAATATCACAGAGGACATTACAATATATGCCCTATGGACAGCTCCGCTGACAGGTATAAAGATTGATGCGTCGGCGTATATCAGCATAGGCGGATCGTACCAGCTTACCGTTACATATATCCCCGAGTTCACCGATGATGACAGGACCATAGTCTGGACCAGCGATAATGAAAGCGTAGCTACTGTATCGGATACAGGACTGGTTACAGCAATAGGTAACGGCACAGCCATCATAACCGCAGCTTGCGGAGATGTTTCCGCACAATGCAGAGTTACGGTAGGACCCGCGCTTAATACCGATCAAATACGCTTGACCGACGATACAAGCGGCGTTACGATCATTGCTCCGGAAGGCACTATACCAGAGAATACTACGCTTGCTGTTGAGACCGTAAAAGATGAAAGCGAACTCTATAATTCGATAAAAACATTGCTTGGATCGAATTACGAAAAGTTTGAAGCGTATGATATAAAGCTCTTCTGCAACGGAGAAGCGGTTGCTCCGTATGGAACCATACAGCTTAAGTTTAATCTTTCCGAGGGTTATGATGAAACCAAGACGGAAGTAATCAGAATAGAGAATGAATCCTACAAAGTTATAGAATCCGACACGTCGGATGGCTATGCCGTAATTGGCACGGAAAGCCTTGGCGTGTATTGTGTTGCTGTTAAAGCGGATTCGGCCAATCCGCCAAAGGCAGGCGGAAGCAGCTTATTGATTTGGGCGGGAGCTTTTATCCCGATTGGCGCTCTATTGGCGATTGGCGCAAAACGCAGGGCCAGCAACGTTAAATAATATTCTTTTTAAGGACAGGTGATACCATGTACAGGCGTTATAGGCAAATAGTTTCATATATACTGATTCTCTTTGTTTTATTGACGGCGGTATTTTCCCCGGCGCTTGCAAATGCGGCGAAGAAATACAGCGGCAGTGAAATTCTATCCATTGCCAGGGAATTAGTAAACTGGAAGAAGGCGGATAACGGCTCTAGCTCGAGCGGTTATCTTATGAACTCCAAATATCTTCAGCTGGCGGGGTCCACCGCCGGGGATTGGTATCAGATTGGGATGTCACGTTTTGGCATGTCGGATAATTACGGCGGATATCTGGCTGTAATAAAAGAAATTGTGCAAGACCGATACAAGACGCCTAATAAGCTGGACAGGATAAAGGCGACGGAATGGCACAGAATTTCCCTGTCGATTCTGGCGTGCGGTGGGGATCCAACCAATTTTGGGGTGGATCCCGACGGCAACGCTATCAACCTTATCGCTGATGGGACGTATAATCGCGGGTTTACAACCTCTTTAGGCAGGCAGGGCATTAACGGCTGGATATGGGGCCTTATTGCCCTGGACGCCAAGCATTACAATATACCGGACGGCAGCTATTACAGCCGAGCTGACATTATCAAAGAAATACTTAAGCTTCAGTTATCCGACGGCGGATTTGCGCTTACGGGCTATAACGCCGATCCCGATATTACCGCTATGGCCATACAGTCCCTGGCGCCATACTATAAGAGCGGAACATCCTATACCTACACTTTGACCCGGCAGAATGGGCGAACGGTTACTAAGACCGTTAAACAGGTGGTAAACGAAGCATTGAGCTGCCTATCAGACTTGCAGCTTGACACTGGCGATTACGTCAGCTGGGGGACGCAGAACGTGGAGAGCACAGCACAGGTATTGATAGCATTGTGCTGTTTGGGAATCAATCCACAGACGGACGGCCGGTTTATAAAAAATGGCAATACGCTTGTTGACGGAATTATGCGTTATAGATTATCAAACGGCGCGTTTACGCACAGCTTTAATGACGATCCAGATAATCCCAGCGCGCAGCCGGGCAGGCCCAACAGTATGGCGGGAGAGCAGGTTCTATTGAGCCTTGCAGCGCTTTACCGCCAGATGAATGGAAAGACTACGCTTTATGATTTCGGATCGTCGTCAAGTGGAGGTAGCTCCGGCGGCGCAAGTACGCCTAAGTTAACCCCGTCGCCCACAAACACGCCCCCCATAAATAGTTTGATAACGCCGGAACCGAACGCGGGTCAAACCATCGCGCCTGACGACGGCGTTTTGCCTGGCCCGACACAGGATCCAGCCGCATCTCAGGGACAGGATAACGACAATGAGAATGGCGGCTCGTTTAATGGCGGCATAAACCCTGATGATACATTGTCGGATCCCGTGTTGCTAAGCTTTTCCCCGTCTGATATGCAGGCTGTAAACGCGCTTCCGTCACGCTTGACCACCGAACATTATGTTGACGTCATAACGCTCTTATACAAGCTCGAAAGCTGTGAACACTTTGATGGTATGGAGGAATACATTGACAAGCTTGAATCGGCCAAGGAGTCAATCCTTGCTATCCAGGCTGAAATTCAAAGTCTGAACGCCGACATATTGGAATACATGTATCCATTTGAGAACATCACGCTTAAGGATAAAGGGATGGTTGACGAGATAGTATTGAGGTATGAGGCCCTAAGTGAATATGACCGCGCCCAAATAGACCGGTATGAAGATGTAATTAAAACGAAAACGAAGCTGGATAACCAGGTTCGCGCAATCGTTATAGGCGGTGTTTTGCTCCTGGTGGGGACCGCTGCAGCTGTATTAGTGGTGTTCAATATAAAAAAGCGCAGAAACAGGCGGGGTAATGAAATGGATGAGCTTGCAGCCATATATAAGGACGAATGAACAATATAAATTCTATTTTGGCCTGTAAATCTATAAACAGAAAAAAGGTTTTACGGATATGAAGAAGGATATCCTTGCTATACTTTTAGTAATATTGATAATCGCTGTTTTAATAAAGGGTACGAATTTTCAGTCGGTAGAGGAATACTACCTGACAAATATCGATAATATAACCGAAGACAGCAAAACCGTATTTATCAGTATAGATTGCAGTACGATTCTGGATAACTGGGATGACCTTTGGCCGGAGCTGCAGTCCGAAGAATTTGTGCCAACGGACGGGGAAATTCTTGAGATGACCGAATATGTACTGCGCCCGGGGGATACTGCGTTTGATATATTGGAACGTGCCGTTAGGTATAACAGAATCCAGATGGAATACCAGGGTGCGGATTTAAACTCGTATGGCAGCGTTTATGTCCAGGGCATAAATTATCTTTATGAATTTTCCTGCGGCCCGCTATCCGGCTGGATGTATAAGGTTAACGACGTATTTCCTAATTACGGATGCTCAAAATATGAGTTGGAAGACGGCGATATAATTTCATGGGAATATACGTGCGATCTGGGGCGCGATGTAGGGTGCGAGTGGCTGGATGGACAGCCTTAACAATATATTCAGGAGGCGCTAGTGAGGGCTTTTTCAAACGTTCATCCTATTGTATTGATAATCTTCTTTTTATCGGTGCTGCTGATATCCATGTTTACGTGGCATCCGATATTGTTACTGACCGCTTTAGCGAGCGGAATATTTTTTTCCATTCTTTTGGAGAGGGGTCGCAATATAGGCAAAAATATCGCTTTTTATCTGCCTACTTTTATATTAATAGCGGTAACAAACCCATTGTTTTCACATAATGGAGAGACACCTCTTTTTTTCATGAATGGAAATGCGGTAACTATAGAGGCGATTATATATGGCGTTGCTATTTCGGTTATGCTTGTGGCCGTTATGCTTTGGTGCAAATGTTACACGATGATAATGACAAGCGACAAGTTTCTTTATCTATTTGGAAGTATAATGCCTCAGATAGCGCTTATACTGTCCATAGCGATAAGATTTATACCACAGTTTAAGAATCAGATAAGGCGTGTGAATTACGCGCAGAAGGCTATGGGGCTATACACAAGCGACAGCTATTTGGATAAATTAAAAAGCGCGTTAAGGGTTTTTTCGGTTATGATAACATGGTCGCTGGAAAGCTCGATAGAAACAGGCAGCTGCATGAAAGCACGGGGCTATGGATTAAAAGGAAGGACGCATTTTTCGCTGTTCCGGTTCAATAGGGAAGACGGCATTCTATTAACATACTGTATTGTGTGCATAGGGACCGCTTTGTTAGGCGTAGCGTTTAAAAGTATCCCCTTTTACTTTTACCCGCGGATAAGCGTGGTAACCTCTACGCTGCCTGCTATCCTAACATATTCCTCATTTTTTGCCCTGGCGTTCATGCCGTGTGCGTACGAGCTTAAGGAGAACCTAAAGTGGAAATATTACGTATCGAAAATTTAAATTTTACCTACCCAAACAGCGATAAAACGGCGCTGGATGATATATCCTTTTCCGTCGACGAGGGCGATTTTATTGTCGTATGCGGCCGGTCGGGCTGCGGCAAAACTACCCTGCTAAAAGCTATAAAACGGGAGATGACCCCACATGGCGCTATGGAGGGGCGGATAGTTTATAATGGGGTACCCCTTGAAAAGCTCGACGCCCGCACCACGGCAAAGGATATCGGTTATGTGGTTCAAAAACCGGAGGGTCAGATCATAACGGACAAGGTTTGGCATGAGCTTGCGTTTGGTTTGGAAAGCCTGGGCCTGTCGACCCCTGCAATACGAAGGCGCGTGGGTGAAATGGCTAACTATTTTGGCATTCATCACTGGTTTCGCGAGGATACCAAAACGCTCTCAGGCGGACAAAAACAAATTTTGAACTTAGCCTCGGTTATGGCCATGCAGCCGCAAATACTGCTTTTGGACGAACCGACATCCCAGCTTGATCCTATTGCGGCGTCGGAGTTTATAAGTACGCTGTACAAGCTCAACAGGGAACTTGGACTTACAATAATTATAGTAGAGCACCGCCTGGAAGAGGTATTCCCAATAGCCGACAAGGTCATGGTTATGGACGAATCAAAAATAGCGGTGTTTGCGCCCCCGCGTTTGGTATGGAGGAATCTCACCGACATCAATAAAAATCATCCAATGATCGACGCGCTGCCAAGTGCTGTACGTATATATAGCAAACTGTTTAGTCCCGGCACGGATGAGGAATGCCCATTAACTGTTAAAGAGGGCCGTCAGTTTATAAACAATAATTACGATGAAACAATCACAGAAACACCGTCGAAGTCAGGCGGAGAACAGGATGTGGTTATTTCACTTAGAAATGTGTGGTTTCGGTATGAAAGGGATCTACCGGACATTTTGCGAGGGGCCTCATTAAATATATATGAAGGGGAAATCTACTGCCTATTGGGGGGCAATGGAACGGGAAAAACTACCACCTTGAACGTTGCGTCCGGGATTATGAAAGCTTATAGGGGGAAAGTTGAGATAAAGGGAAAGGCCATACAGAAATACAGTAAAAAAGAGCTATACAGGAGCAACATCGCCTTACTGCCCCAAGATCCCCAAACGGTTTTTCTCAAGAGCACCGTAGCGGAGGACTATGAGGAAATAACCAGAACTTTAGGGTTTGATAAAAAGAAAACCAAATCCATGATTGATGATGTAGCGGAAAAATTAGAAATTGGGCATCTTATGGCCAAGCATCCATATGATCTGAGCGGCGGTGAACAGCAAAAGTGCGCTTTGGGGAAAATGCTGCTGCTTCAGCCAAAGATTTTAATGCTGGATGAGCCTACCAAGGGATTAGACCCATTTACTAAGAATGCTTTAATATCCATCTTAAAAGAGCTTAAGGGCCAGGGGCTGACCTTGTTTTTGGTTACCCACGACGTAGAGTTTGCATGCAAAATAGCGGATAGGTGCGCGCTGTTTTTTGATGGAGAAGTGATATCCGAGGATGTTCCAAGTTTATTCTTTGCAGAAAATAACTTTTATACCACCGCGGCTAACCGAATGTCTAGACGCAGGTTTCCATATGCCGTAACGGTTGAGGACGTAATAGAACAATGCATGAATCAAAAAAAGACACGGAAGACATATGAACAGAAATTTTCAATATTTTATGGTTTTTCTTATCATTCCGATTGTGTTGGCTACTGGCGTTGTACTATTCCATGACAGGCAATATGCCTTGATATCACTGTCAATCGCTTTGCTTTCATGCTTACTGTTCTTTTTCAGATTTGAGCAAAAGAAGCATAATAGCAGAGAATTGATAGCAATCGCGGCCATGGTTGCGCTATCCTCAGCCGGGCGGTTTATCTTTGCTATGGTTCCAGGGTTTAAACCGGTTACGGCGATAGTTGTGATAACAGCTATATATTTTGGCGCGGAATCCGGATTTTTGGTTGGTTCGCTGTCCGCGGT